>NZ_JBLKDI010000001.1:0-455686 GCF_047530715.1 Enterobacter sp. 04-C-12-SI-ECC | reverse complement strand
GGCACGTTCACAGGTATTGTCGTTACAGAGTAGCAAGGAGCATAAAGTGAACCGAATGACCACGAGTGTAGTATGTTCCCCTCACCCCAGCCCTCTCCCTCAAGGGAGAGGGGTTGTCCGTGCAGGCATTATTTGTAGGAAACCGACCGTATTACTTCGCACGCCGCGCAATAATCTCATCCGCAACATTCCGCGGTGCCTCCGCAAAATGGTGGAACTCCATCGTGTACGTCGCGCGTCCCTGGGACATCGAGCGCAGCGTCGTGGCGTAGCCAAACATCTCGGCCAGCGGCACATCGGCGCGGATAATCTGGCTTCCGTACTGCTCCGCCATTCCCTGCACCATGCCGCGTCGGGAAGAGAGATCGCCCATGATGTTCCCGGCGTACTCTTCCGGCGTTTCCACCTCCACGTGCATGATCGGCTCAAGGATCACCGGATCCGCCCTGCGAGCGCCCTCCTTGAAGCCGAGGATCGCCGCCATGCGGAACGCCATCTCCGAGGAGTCGACGTCGTGATACGAGCCAAACGTCAGCGTCGCCTTAACATCTACGACCGGATAGCCCGCCAGCACGCCGCTGTTCATCGCTTCCCGCAGCCCTTTCTCCACGGACGGGATATACTCACGCGGCACCACGCCGCCCTTGGTGGCATCTTCAAATACAAAACCACTTCCGGGCTCCAGCGGCTCCAGGCTCAGCACCACATGACCGTACTGCCCTTTACCGCCGGACTGCCGGACAAATTTGCCTTCGATATCCTTCACCGCTTTGCGCAGGGTTTCGCGGTACGTCACCTGCGGACGACCGATATTCGCCTCGACGCCAAACTCACGCTTCATGCGGTCGACGATAATCTCGAGGTGTAACTCACCCATCCCGGAGATAATGGTCTGACCGGACTCCTCGTCAGTGTGCAGGCGGAAAGACGGGTCTTCCGCCGCCAGACGCTGCAGCGCAATGCCCATTTTCTCCTGATCGCCTTTGGTTTTCGGCTCAATCGCCAGCGAGATCACCGGATCCGGGAACTCCATGCGCTCAAGCGTAATGACGGCGTTCGGATCGGTGAGCGTGTCGCCGGTGGTCACGTCTTTTAACCCGACACAGGCCGCAATATCCCCGGCGCGCAGTTCATCCACCTCATGGCGATCGTTGGCATGCATCAGCACGATGCGCCCGATGCGCTCTTTCTTCTCTTTCACCGGGTTATAGACCGCGTCGCCTTTGCGCAGCACGCCAGAGTAGACCCGGATAAAGGTCAACTGCCCGACGTACGGGTCGCTCATCAGCTTGAACGCCAGCGCCGAGAACGGCTCATCATCACTCGGATGACGCTCCGCGTGCTGCCCTTTTTCATCCACGCCGTCAATGGCCGGCACGTCCAGCGGGGATGGCATGAGCTCGATGACCGCATCCAGCATGCGCTGCACACCTTTGTTTTTAAAGGCGCTGCCGCACAGCATCGGCTGGATTTCGCCCGAGATGGTGCGAATGCGCAGCCCCTGGATAATTTCCGCCTCCGTCAGGTCGCCCGTTTCCAGGTATTTGTCCATCAGCTCATCGCTGGCTTCCGCCGCCGCGGAGACCATTTTTTCCCGCCACTCCTGGGCGGTACTGACTATATCGTCCGGCACGGGGGCATAGGTAAACACCATACCCTGCGTCGCATCGTCCCACAGAATGGTGCGCATCTTGATGAGATCCACTACGCCGGTGAAATGATCTTCGGCCCCCACGGGGATGACAATCGGCACCGGATTGGCCTTCAGGCGTTCCTGCATCATCCGCACGACGCGGAAGAAATCGGCACCCGGACGGTCCATTTTGTTGACGAAGGCCAGACGCGGTACGTGATATTTATTGGCCTGACGCCAGACGGTTTCCGACTGCGGCTGCACGCCACCCACGGAGTCATACACCATCACCGCGCCGTCGAGCACGCGCATGGAACGCTCCACCTCAATGGTGAAGTCCACGTGCCCCGGAGTGTCGATGATGTTGATCCGGTGCGGCTCAAAGCCTCTGTCCATGCCTGGCCAGAAGCAGCTGACCGCCGCGGACGTAATGGTGATCCCGCGCTCTTGCTCCTGCGCCATCCAGTCGGTGGTTGCCGCGCCATCGTGTACTTCACCCAGCTTGTGGCTCATCCCGGTATAAAACAGGATGCGCTCAGTGGTGGTGGTTTTACCGGCATCGATATGCGCGGAGATACCGATGTTGCGATAACGTTCGAGAGGAATGGGTCGGGGCATGATATTTCCTTAGTCACTATGACGTGTTTGTGACGACCGGGATGGTCGTGCATTGGTTCGTTTGCTATAATAGTCCTATTGTACGAGTATTATCGAACTATTTTTTAAGGGTTGACCTATTGTTGATATAGCTCAATCTGACATCACGCGCAGGAAAACGATGATCCCTAACCACCCTGAAACTGAACAAATACTGCTGGAAAATGTGCTGTTTGCCCTCGGCAACCCGCTCCGGCTATCGATTATTCGCCGGCTCGCCGATGGCAGCGAACTCAGCTGTAACGCGCTGCGCCCGGAAGATGTGGTGAAGTCCACGATGACCCACCACTGGCGCGTGTTACGCGACAGTGGGGTCATCTGGCAGCGTCCGCAGGGACGAGAAAATATGATTTCACTGCGTCGGGAGGATCTGGATGCCCGTTTTCCCGGGCTGATGGAAATACTGCTAAAGACCAAAAGCGCTGCCGGAAACTAGCTCCAGCAGCCTTTTGCGTGGCGTTTTAGTGCTGCATGCCCGACTGCTGCGAGAATTCATCGTCGGTTAAGCCAGCCCGAGGGGGCGCGGAGATTTTTTTAGGGGCATATCTGTCCGGCACGCCCTCAGGACGCGTCTTGAAGCGACGGTGCAGCCACATATACTGCTCCGGCGCCATCAGCACCGCGCGCTCGATCGCCCGGTTCATCTGGGTTGCGACAGACTCTTTATCCGCACCCTGCAATGACGCGCTGATATCTTCAAGAATAATCAGCTCGTACCCTGTACCGTCCTCTCTGCGGCGCGGCACAAACGGAATAACGGCAGGCTTAGCGCTTTTGACCAGCATATAGCTGCCCGCCGTCGTGGCGGCATCCGGGACAGCGAAGAATGGCGCAAACACGCTGTTGGCTTTGCCATAGTCATGATCCGGCGCGTACCAGAGGATTTCATTCTGCTTCAGGGCACGGATCATGCCTTTTAAATCATGACGATCCAGCATGGTTTTATTCGAACGCAGACGACCGCGCGTTTGTAGCCAGTCCAGGAGCGCATTATTGTTGGGACGATAAACCCCAATACCGGGGTTAAGCATGCCAAATATCCGCGCGCCCAGCTCAAGCGTCAGAAAATGCATGCCAACCAGCACCACGCCCTTTCCCTGCGCCCTGGCCTGCTCCATATGTTCGTAACCGCGCACGGTAAAGCATTTACGCACCCGCCATTCAGGCCAGAACCACGCCATGCCGGTTTCGATAACCCCCATTCCCACGGATTCAAAATTTCGCTGCAGCAAAGATTCACGCGCTTCTGCTTCCATCTGCGGGAAGCACAGTTCCAGATTACGGCGGGCAATCTCGACACGGCGCGGTAGAAGGCGCATGGCTAACCGGCCCAGAGCGTGTCCGAGTCTGAACAACAGCGGGTAAGGCAGCAGCATGATAAGCCACAGGGCGGCGATGCCTGTCCAGCTTAGCCAGTATCGCGGGTGGAAAAAAGCAGGTGAAAACCGGGGTAATTTTGTCATGAGAAAATTATCCTTTAATGTGACTGTCCTTAATTGATTCTGTTGTCGATCTTTCCTAAGGATTGATTAAATGTCGGTCGTAAACGTTAAGTGTAACGGATCAGATAAAACTTATTTTTAACGTTTTTTGCGAAAAGAAGGCGTAAGCGGCAGGAGAAACCGGGTAAGACGATGACCTCACCCGGCGAAAGATTACATTGAATACCCGGGCTTTTTAATCAACTCGTCCAGCTTCGGTCCGATTTCGGTATCCCAGACCTGCGCCTTCCAGTCTTCCGGGTTTACCTGGTCCAATGCCACCGATACTGAACCGTCTTTGCTGTTGAAATGGCGAATAATCACCTCGGCGATATCTGCCGCCAGCGCGGTTTTTTGCTCGTCGTTAAGATCGCGGGGAAAACATTTGATATCTACGTGTGGCATATGCAGGCTTCCTGTTATGTGTGAGCATTCCACGTTATCAGATAATGTTGTTTGCCTTTAACACCTTGTGCAGTTCCGGCAGCTGACACACGGTATCCGCAATCGCCGTAAGCTTCGGCGTATTTGTCGCAAACCACTCATGGCGAGGCCCCCAGGTGCGCGCCACCGCAATATACACATCCAGCAGCGTCAGCCGTTCACCCAGCGCAAACGGCGCGGCCTTAAGCTGATTTTCAAACCACAGATAGAGGGATTTCCGGTACTCAATGCAGTTTTTCTGCAGCTGTTCCGGCGCATCAGGCACCCAGCGTTCGGGATAATCGGCATAGGTAAAGGTGGGATAGACGTTCGCCACGAACCAGATAAGCAGACGCTGAAACTGCTGACGCTCAACCTGCCCCACGGGTGGAGCGAGATCGGGACATCTGTCGAGAACCATCAGGGCAATCGCCGCCGTTTCGGTCATGATGGCGCCATTTTCCAGCTCCAGCGTGGGCACCTGGCACAGCGGGTTGAGTTTTTGCAGCAGTTCACGCTGCGGGCCGGGCTGGTCAAACCCGTCAACGTTCACAAATTGATAAGGGATATCGGCCAGGGTCAGCATCACTTCACTGATTGCCGAGCCCCAGCCGGGTACGCCATAGAGTTTCATCATGTTGCCCCCTCAGGAGTGAAAATCCTAAGTGTAGAGCACCATTAGTAGGTTATCCCAGGCGGGTTGACCTCCGATTGCGCCACCGCTTCGCCCTGTTCGCCCCAGCGCGCCAGCACCTTCTGGTAATCGCCGCGCTCAATCGCCCCGTTCAGCGCGGCCTGCAGCGCGTACACCAGCCCATTGCCTTTTTTGGTCGTGGTGGCGACATAAGCTTTTTTCGGACCTAAACCGACCACGCGGGTTTTGCCGGTGAGCGCCGCTTTGTAAGCTGAAACCGACTGAGGGCCAAAGAACACGTCCGCCCTGCCGGACTGGATATAGAGAGTGCCCGAGGCATCGTCGTGGAGATAGACCGGCAGCGCAGGCGCTCGCCCCGCCTTTTTATTCTCTTCGTTCCAGCCCAGCAGGATGCGCTCCTGATTGGTGCCCGAGCCGACAATCACCTTTTTTCCGGCCAGATCTTCCGCGCTTTTGATTGATTGAATCTCGCTGGTGGACTTCACCGAAAACGCCAGCGAATCGACGCGGTAGGTCGCAAAATCAAACTTCTCTTTACGCTGTTCGGTCACCGCAATGTTCACCAGCGCCACGTCGTAGCGCCCGGAAGCGATGCCCAGCGGCCAGTCTTCCCACGCCGTTGGCACCAGCTTTAGCTTCAGCCCCAGGCTGCCCGCCAGCAGGCGGGCGATATCCGGGTCGCTGCCAATCCGCGTGCGGTTATCGCTGGCCAGCAGCGCCAGCGGCGGGGAGTTCAGCATCGAGACGGCGACCGTCAGCGTACCCGGCTCAACGAATTTATAACCGGCAGGGATCTTCGCCACGGCCTGCCGATCCACCGTCACCGGCAGCGGCTGCTCGTTGGCTTTCAGATCGATGCTGGCGTGGCTTGCCGTTGTGAAGACCAGCCCCGCCAGAAGTCCGTATTTCATCTGCGCTCCTTACAGCACTTTTGACAGGAACTGGCGCGTTCGCGCGTGCGACGGACGGTTCAATACCGCGTCGCTGCTGCCCTGCTCCACGATTTTCCCGTCGACCATAAACACCACCTGATCCGCCACCTCGCGGGCAAAGCCGATCTCGTGGGTGACCACCACCAGCGTAGTGCCGGACCGGGCCAGTTTTTTGATCACGTCCAGCACCTCTCCCACCAGCTCCGGATCCAGCGCCGAGGTAGGTTCATCAAACAGCATCACGCGGGGGCGTAGCGCCAGCGCGCGAGCGATCGCAATGCGCTGCTGCTGCCCGCCGGAGAGATGGCGAGACCAGGCATCGGCTTTATCCCGCAGCCCAACCACATCCAGCAGGCTGTATGCCCTTTCCACCGCCTCTTTTTTGCTGAGCTTCTTATGCGCGATGGGCGCCTCAATCAGGTTTTCCAGCACCGTGAGGTGAGGAAAGAGATTGAAGTTCTGAAACACGTAGCCCACGTTGACGCGCTGCCTGAGGATCTCTTTCTCCTTCAGCTCATAGAGCTTGTCGCCCTGACGACGGTAGCCAATGTAGTCCCCGTCGATCTGAATAAAGCCTTCGTCGACGCGCTCCAGATGGTTAATGGTGCGCAGCAGCGTCGATTTGCCCGAGCCTGAGGGCCCGAGAATGACCGTCACGGAACCGGGCGGGATCTCAAGCGAAACGTTGTCGAGCGCCTTATGGCGACCAAAATACTTGCTGACGCCGGTAATCGAGATATGTCCTTCAGGAGAGGCTTGCATGGATAGGCTCCTGTGCTGGCGTGGTGGTGACGGAACGGGTGCGACGGGCGGCACGGTTCTGATTAACCGCAGAGCGGCGTTCGCTGCGGGCGAGTGCGCGTTCAACACCGTACTGGATAGCGGACAAGACGGTGGTAATCACCAGATACCAGGCGGCACCGACCATCAGCAACGGGATCACCTCCTGGGTACGGTTGTAGATCATCTGGATGGTATAGAACAGCTCCGGCATTGCCAGGACGTAGACCATCGCCGTTCCCTTGGCGAGGCTGATAATTTCATTGAACCCGGACGGCAGAATGGTGCGCAACGCCTGAGGCAGGATTATCCGCACCGTACGTCGCCAGGCCGGCAGGCCAAGCGCGGCGGCCGCTTCATACTGGCCGTGATCCACCCCGAGGAACCCCCCGCGAATAATCTCTGCGGTGTAGGCGCTCTGCACCAGCGTCAGCCCCACCACGGCGGTGGAGAACTGCCCGAGCACGTTGATGGTTTCAAAGCTGCCCCAGGTGATGCCGGTGAACGGCACGCCGAGGGAGAGCGTGTCGTAGAGATAGGAAAAGTTGTAGAGAATGATCAGCACCACGATCAGCGGCAGCGAGCGAAACAGCCAGATATAGCCCCACGCCAGGCTGCTCAGCAGCCATGACGAGGAGAGTCTCGCCAGCGCCAGCATGCCGCCCAACACCACGCTCAGCGCGGTACCGATCAGGGTAAGCAGCAGAGTCTGCCCTACGCCTTCGAGAATAACCGGGTCAAAGAACCAGCGGGCAAACACCGCCCACTCCCAGCGCGGGTTGAAAGCGACGGACTGGATCACGACCGCCAGCACAAACAGCGCCACCGCGGCGCCGACGGTCCGCAGCGGATAACGCGCCGGGACCACCTTAATGGTTTCAACGTTGCTCATCGTCGTTCCTCATGCGGTTTTACTGAACGCTTCGCGTACCAGCGTTTTAGTGAAGCGCAGCCGACCGTCAAACGGCGGCTGGCTGTACTCTTCCGGATCCCGGTTCAGATCGAACTGTGGCTGGTAGCCCTGGCTGAGATAGAGCCTGACCGCTTCCGGCTGGCGAAAACCGGTTGTCAGGTAGATCTGGCTGTAACCTGCCAGCACCGCCCTGCGCTCCAGCTCCTGCACTACGCGTCCGGCAAGCCCCTGCTGACGCAGGGTTTTGTCCGTCCAGATGCGCTTGATTTCCGCGGTGCGTTCGTCAAAGGGTTTGTACGCACCGGTGGCGATGATTTTTCCGTCACGCTCCAGGACGATAAATAGCCCCTGCGGCGCTAAATACCACTCGGAGAGTTCCACTTCCGCGTCTTTAGAGAAGTAGTCACCGTAGCGGGCAGCATATTCACCGAACAGCCCCTTGATAATGGGCTGAAGTTCGGCATCTTCCGGTGAAACGTCACGAAATTGTTCACGCATAGCGCCTCCTTAATCACCCAGGCCATCAGGATTCACTTCTGACTGCGGAATACGCTCAACGCCTTCCCCCCAGCGGTTCAGCACTTTGTCGTAATCGCCGTTTTTAATTACGCCGTTCAGCGCGGTTTGCACTGGCTCAACCAGCCCGCTGCCTTTCTTCAGCGTCACCGCAATGTGCGCCGCCTTCGGCCAGCCGCCGTCGACGCTGCCGACCAGTTTAGTTTTCCCGTTCAGCGCCGCCTTCCATGCGCCAATCACGTTCGGGCCAAAGTAGGCATCCGCGCGCCCGGACTGGAGCGCCAGCGTTTGCGCCGCATCGTCTTTGGTGTAGATCGGGGTAAACGGTTTCAGCCCCTTCTTCTGGTTTTCAGCATTCCATGCCAGCAGGATGGCCTCCTGATTGGTCCCGGAACCAACGATAATCCGCAGCCCGGCGATGTCCTCAGCCTTCTGAAGCGATTCGATCGGGCTGGTCGATTTCACGTAGAAACCGAGGGAGTCCTTACGGTAGGTGGCGAAATCAAACTTCTCTTTGCGCGCTTTGGTAACGGTAATGTTGCTGATGGCGGCATCGTATTTCCCGGACGCCACGCCCAGCGGCCAGTCTTCCCACGACGTTGGCACCACGTTCAACTCAAGTCCGAGGCTATCGGCCACCAGACGGGCGACGTCAACTTCACTCCCGAGCAGCGTTTTGTTGTCGTCGGAAAATACCGTCAGCGGCGGTTGATTCAGGCCCGCCACCGCCACGGTAAATTTCCCCGGCACGGCGAAGCGATAATCTTTCGGCAGCTGCGCCACTGCATCGCTGTTTTTGGCGGTATTGATCGGCGTTTTATTGGCCTCGATGCTCACGCCGGTGCCGTTAATG
Source organism: Enterobacter sp. 04-C-12-SI-ECC (assembly GCF_047530715.1). Classification (NCBI taxonomy): domain Bacteria; kingdom Pseudomonadati; phylum Pseudomonadota; class Gammaproteobacteria; order Enterobacterales; family Enterobacteriaceae; genus Enterobacter; species Enterobacter sp. 04-C-12-SI-ECC. Next base: position 446,843 of record NZ_JBLKDI010000001.1, on the reverse strand, counting down.
TTCACATTCTCTGCCCAGACGGCAGGGGTAAAGGCCAGCGCGAGCGCCAGAATAAGCGATGTTTTCTGCATAGCGGAGTTCTCTTTTATTGTTGTGTGAACTGGTTTTTCGGTTGGTCTAAGCCAAGGCTTTCGCGCAGCGTGGTTCCCGGGTAGTCGGTGCGGAACAGGCCGCGGGCCTGTAAAACGGGCACCACCTGGTCAACAAAGCGCGGAAAGGTATCCGGCGTACCGCCCTGGATGATGAAGCCGTCTGCGGCATAGCCTTCAAACCAGGCCTGCAGACCGTCGGCGACCTCCTCCGGCGTGCCGGAAAAGCGCGGGCGCGGCGATGCGGCCTCAAGCGCCACCTGGCGCAGGGTTAAGTTGCGCTCGCGGGCATTTCGCTTAATTTCATCGGTGGTGCTGCGGAAGCTGTTTTTGCCTAAGTCACCGATATCCGGGAACGGCTCGTCGAGCGGATACTGGCTGAAATCGTGATGTTCAAAATAACGCCCGAGGTAATTGAGGGCATCGGTAACCGACACCAGCGCCGCCGTGGTTTGATACTGGTTTTCCACGTCATCGGCGTCTTTACCGACAATCACGCTGACGCCCTGGAAGATATGTAAATCTGACGCGCGGCGGCCGTTTGTTTCCAGCTGCTGCTTCACGTCGCGGTAAAACGCTTTTGCCTCGTCGAGCGTTTCGTGATGAGTGAAAATGGCGTCGGCATGTTTTGCCGCTAGCTTTTTCCCGTCGTCCGACGCGCCCGCCTGAAAAACAATCGGACGCCCTTGCGGGGTGCGACCAATATTCAGCGGACCGGCGACCTGGAAGAAGTCACCGTGGTGATCGAGGGTATGCAGCCTGGTCGGGTCAAAAAACTGACCGCTCTCTTTGTTGCGTATAAACGCGTCGCCTTCCCAGGAGTCCCACAGCCCTTTCACCACGTCGAGATACTCATCCGCAATGCGATAGCGCAGCGCATGCTCGGGGTGTTTTTCGCGCGAGAAGTTCTTTGCCGACCCTTCCAGCGGCGAAGTCACTACGTTCCAGCCCGCACGTCCGTTGCTCAGATGATCGAGGCTGGCGAACTGGCGCGCCGTGGTAAAGGGTTCGCTGTAGGAGGTGGATAATGTTCCCACCAGCCCCAGACGCGTGGTGATGCTTGCCAGCGCGGATAATACCGTTAACGGCTCAAAGCGGTTTAAAAAATGCGGAATGGATTTCTCATTTATATAAAGACCGTCGGCAACGAATAAAAAATCGAGTTTGCCCTCCTCCGCTTTTAACGCCGTCTCTTTTACGAATTCAAAATTAATGCTGGCATCCGCGACCGCCGCCGGATGACGCCAGGCGGACATATTGCCCGATGCACCATGCAAAATGGTCCCAAGCCGCAGTTGACGATGTGCAGACATATTTACCTCTCCAGAATTAAACGTGTTGCAGGGCTTTTTCCGCCAGCTGTGCAAAATAGCGGGCTGCGGGTTCAATCAGGGCTTCGTCAGGATTAAACGCCGGGTGGTGTAAACCATACGGGCTGTTGCTGCCGATGCTGACAAACGCGCCGGGAACAGACTGCAGGTAGACCGCAAAATCTTCCCCGCCCATATGTAGCTCCGCATACCGGGTTTCATAGCCTGCCTCTCTGGCAACGGAGGTGGCGAAGTCGGCCCAGCGCTCGTCGTTCACCAGCGCGGTGGGCCCGGCATACCAGGTGATGTCGATCTGCGCGCTGAAGGCGCTGGCAAACCCGGCGGCAATTTCGCCCACGCGGGCCTTCACGTTCTGCTGCACCTCCGTGCGGTGGGTGCGAAGCGTGCCCTCCAGCTCGACGCTTTCGGGCAGCACGTTCCAGGTGTTACCCCCTGCGATGCGCGTCACGCTCAGCACCACCGAATCCAGCGTGTTGACGTTGCGGCTGGCGACGCTTTGCAGCGCCGTCACCAGCTGGCTCGCCAGCACAATGGCGTCGTTGCCTTCGTGCGGGCGGGCCGCATGTGCGCCCTTGCCGGTGATGCGGATCACGAAGCGATCGACGTTGGCATAAAACGGTCCGCCGCGGGTGGCGAACTCACCGACCAGCAGGCCCGGCTCGTTGTGCATACCGAAAATGGCGCTGACGTCACGCAGGGCACCGGCACGCACCATGCTCTTCGCACCGCCAAAGTTCTCTTCGGCAGGTTGAAACAGGATACGCACCCTGCCGTTAAGTGAGGCTTCCCGCTCTTTGAGCTTTAACGCGGCGCCGAGGATCACGCTGGTGTGGATATCGTGTCCGCAGGCGTGCATCACGCCTGCATGCTGCGAGCTAAACGGCACGCCGCTGCGCTCTTCAATTGGCAGGGCATCAATGTCTGCCCGCAGCGCAATCAGCTTGCTACCGGTTCCAATTTCCGCCACCAGACCGGTCGGCAGATCGTAAGGCTGTGGGGGAATACCGGCATTCGTCAGCCACTGGCGCAGGCGCGCGGTGGTCTCCACTTCCTGGCCGGACAGCTCCGGGTTCCGGTGCAGCTCACGACGCCAGGCAATCAGTTGTTCGCCGAAGCTCATACGGTGACCTCCCTGTTAAGACGCGCCTCGGCCAGCAGACGCAGAGACGCGACGCGCGTTGCCCCCTCCGCGACCGGCGTGTCGATGATAAATTCGTCAATGCCCCACTGTTCGTGCAGCGCGTTAAGCTGTTCCAGCACCGACTCAGCTGTTCCCGCCAGCAGCGACTGGGCCCGACGGGCAATGCATACCGGCTCGCTCCCCGCCTGACGGGCAAAGGCGTAGGCCTGCTCCTCACTGGCGACGGTTACGCGCTGGCCGTTTGCCAGCTCAACGCCCCACACTTCGACCTTCTGCGCCAGCGCGTCCGCTTCGGCCTGGGTCGGCGCGACAACCGCCTGCACCGCCACAATCACCTCCCGCGCGCTGTTCTTCCGCCAGATCGATACCACCTCGCGCAGCAGCTCCGGATCGCCGTTCAGGTGTGCGGCAAAGACGAAGTGCCAGTCGAGCGATGCGGCGAGCAGCGCGCTTTCGGGGCTGGCCCCCAGCAGGAAACCTTGTGCAGGGACCGGCGGCAACGGCGTGGCACGAACGGCCTCTTCCGCCGACTGGTTTTCAGGACGGATCCAGCGATCGAGCTGGTCCAGCTGTTCGGCAAAGCTGCCCTTTTCCTGCTGATTCAGGCCCTGCTGAAGCGCGCGGGTTGAGAGCGGCAAACCACCGGGGGCTTTCCCGACGCCCAGATCCACGCGACCCGGCGCCAGCGCGGCCAGAACGTTAAAGTTTTCAGCGACTTTATAGGGGCTATAGTGTTGAAGCATGACGCCGCCAGAGCCCACACGGATGCGCTTTGTTTGCCCGAGGATCCAGGCAATCAGCAGTTCCGGCGAGGGGCTGGCGAGTTGCGGGGTATTGTGGTGTTCGGCAATCCAGAAGCGGTGATAGCCCAGATTTTCCGCCTGTTGCGCCAGCGCTAACGTCCGCGCCAGCGCATCGGCAGCCGTTTCATTTTCAGCGATGGGGCTTTTATCCAGAATGCTGATTCGCCATGACATGTTGCGTTCTCGTTTGACTTAACATGTCGACATTATTAAAGGCGTATTTCACCACTGAGAAACAATTAATTTACATTTGGTTTGCCGGAAATCAGATATATAAAACCCTACTAAGAATAAGATTTTAAGGCGGCAATCAGCGTTTCCGCCTGCCCGCGGCGGGTAATATGGACGAAGCGGATATGCCCATATTGCGGGTTTTGCAGATCGGCTTCATAACGCGTGCGGTTGTTACGCCACGTTTTCATCGTCCAGATGAGAATCGACTCTTTACTGAAGAACGCGCGCCGGAAACTCTCTTTGTTCCCGGTTCCGGGCCAAAGCTCGTGTTTATGCCAGGCCCGTTTGATTGCCCTGTTGACGGCCTGCCAGAGGGTGCGGACAAACCCATAATCCACCCACACGACAACGTCTACATTACGCCATTTAACGGGCCGCGTGCGGTTATAGTTGCCGTCGAGTACCCAGTCTGGCGACGCCTGTAGCACCTGCTCAAGCTTTTCCTGAAACTCATCGTCCGGCGTTCCCTGCCATTCGGGTCGCCAGTAGAGTCTGTCCATCTCGATATAGGGAATAGCCAGTTCGGTCGCAATCTGCTTCGCCAGCGTGCTTTTTCCACTTCCGCTGGTTCCGATGACGTTAATTTTCACCTCAGCCTCCCTGTATTTACGAAAATGAGACCGAATCATAACGTTTTCATTCTGTTAACGAAATGCTTCCTGGTATTACCGCGGCGGTGTTACTCTCCTGTCTGGCAGTCTATTTATTCCCTGAGAAACGTCTGCAGCTGGCCAGTCTGGTGCTGCTGTTTGATCAACCGCGCCTGCAGCAGGCGATTGCCGTTTTTGGCGGTTAGCCGTTCGGGTACTGTTCGTCGGTCACTTTTTCCAGCCACGTTACCGGGCTGCCGTTTACCGCTTCGGCGATGGCGATATGCGTCATCGCCGTTTGCGCACTTGCGCCGTGCCAGTGCTTCACGCCGGGTGGGATCCAGGCGATATCGCCCTGATTCAGGATTTCCGCCTCTTCGCCCCACGCCTGTAACCAGCCGCGCCCCTGCGTCACAATCAGCGTTTGTCCCAGGGGATGCGTATGCCAGGCCGTGCGCGCCCCCGGCTCAAAGGTCACGGTTGCCCCGCCGACGCTGGCAGGTTCGCTCGCCTGAAAGGGCGCGTCAATGCGAACAGCGCCGGTAAACCAGGCCTCCGGGCCTGTTGCTGAAGGTAATGAACCGCTGCGGATAATTTTCATCTTTTGCTCCTTGTTGACTGTTGCGTTAACAGTAGCGCAAAGCATTCTGGAGCATTAGGGTACATAATGAGATAGAACACATGACTGAAATTCATAAATAGAACCGCAATGCTAAAAGATAATTTCAACGACCTGCTCTCCTTTATGGTAGTGGCCCGCGAGCGCAGCTTTACGCGCGCAGCGGCGCAGCTGGGCGTCTCGCAATCGGCACTGAGTCATGCGATGCGCAAGCTTGAAGCGCGATTAGACGTTCGCCTGTTAACCCGCACAACCCGCAGCGTGGTTCCGACACCCGCGGGTGAGCAGCTCTTTTCGCGCCTCAGCCCGCATCTGCAGGAGATCGAACAGGAACTCACGGCGCTTTGCAGCACCCGCGACAAACCCGCAGGCGCTATCCGCATAGTCGCCGGCGAGCACGCGATGGACGCCGTGCTCTGGCCGGCACTGAAGGCTTTTATGCTGCAGTATCCTGAAATCAACGTCGAAGTGACGGTCGACAACGGCCTGACAGATATCGTCGATGGCCGCTTCGACGCGGGGGTACGCCTGGGTGAACAGGTGGCAAAAGATATGATTGCGGTGCGGATAGCGCCGGACATGCGCATGGCGGTCGTCGGCTCCCCGGATTACCTGGCTCGTTTTGGCGTGCCGCTCGTGCCGGAGCAGCTGGGTGAACACCGCTGTATCAATCTCCGCCTGCCCACCCGAGGGGCAGTGTATGACTGGGAGTTTGAGCGCGACGGGCGCGAGCTTCGGGTGCGGGTTGAAGGACAGCTTACACTGAGTAATCTGTCGCAGCGCATCGACGCGGCGGAGAGTGGCCTCGGATTAGCCTACGTGCCCGAGTCCTCGGTCCTGGACGCCCTTCAGTACGGACGGCTCGTCAGGGTCCTTGAGTCCTGGTGCCCCACGTTTGAAGGATATCACCTCTATTATCCAAGCCGTCGACAGCACACAACCGCGTTCAGGTTGCTTCTCGATGCCCTGCGGCAGTAAAAATTTATACCATCTGGTAATAATTAAGGGAATCTGATGATTAAATAAACAACGTCGCGATTGTTTTGACTAAAAACTCATCACGATTCAGCGTGTTGTGATCCCCCTCTGCTCTGACCACACGATTTCCTTCGACGTGCATCACTTTCGGCACGGTTATATTTTGCGTCGCTTATGAATTGCAGGTAGGATGCCTCGCCATGTTTCGCCTTATCCATACGCAGAATGACTGGGAAGGCGGCATGTGTTTGCGCAGAAGCAATCGTTTGTATTGCGCTCTGCCAGGCAGGACTATCACGATAATGGTTCAGACAGGCAAACAGGTAACTCAATGAAAACAAGCAATAAAAGCGCAGCCGATCATCACGCTGCGAAACGTCGCTGGTTGAACTCCCACGAAGAGGGCTACCACAAAGCGATGGGCAACCGTCAGGTTCAAATGATCGCCATCGGCGGCGCTATCGGAACGGGTCTGTTTTTAGGTGCTGGCGCGCGTCTGCAGATGGCGGGCCCGGCTCTCGCCCTGGTCTATCTGGTGTGCGGGATCTTCTCTTTCTTCATTCTTCGCGCGCTGGGTGAACTGGTACTGCATCGCCCTTCCAGCGGAAGCTTCGTCTCTTACGCCCGAGAATTCCTCGGTGAAAAAGCCGCCTACGTGGCAGGCTGGATGTACTTCGTCAACTGGGCGATGACCGGTATCGTCGATATCACCGCCGTTGCGCTGTATATGCACTACTGGGGCGCGTTCGGTGATGTGCCGCAGTGGGTCTTTGCCCTTGGCGCGCTGGCGATCGTCGGCACCATGAACATGATCGGCGTGAAGTGGTTCGCCGAGATGGAGTTCTGGTTTGCGCTGGTCAAAGTGCTCGCCATTGTGATTTTCCTGGTGGTCGGTACCGTCTTCCTCGGCAGCGGCAAACCGCTGGATGGCAATGCTACCGGCTTCCACCTGATAACCGATAACGGCGGTTTCTTCCCGCACGGTCTGCTGCCTGCGCTGGTGCTGGTTCAGGGCGTGGTGTTTGCCTTTGCCTCTATTGAGCTGGTCGGTACCGCTGCGGGCGAATGTAAAGACCCACAAACGATGGTGCCAAAAGCCATTAACAGCGTGATCTGGCGTATCGGTCTGTTCTACGTCGGCTCCGTGGTGCTGCTGGTTCTGCTGCTGCCGTGGAACGCCTATCAGGCCGGCCAGAGCCCGTTCGTCACCTTCTTCTCGAAGCTCGGCGTGCCTTACGTGGGCAGTATCATGAACATCGTGGTGCTGACGGCGGCGCTCTCCAGCCTGAACTCCGGTCTGTACTCTACCGGGCGTATCCTGCGCTCCATGTCGATGGGCGGTTCAGCGCCGAAGTTCATGTCGAAGATGAGCAAGCAGCACGTGCCTTACGCGGGCATTCTTGCCACGCTGGTGGTGTACGTCTTCGGCGTATTCCTGAACTATCTGGTGCCGTCTCAGGTCTTTGAGATCGTTCTGAACGTGGCCGCACTCGGCATTATCGCTTCCTGGGCCTTTATCGTGGTCTGCCAGATGCGTCTGCGTAAAGCCATTAAAGAAGGCAAAGCCGCAGATATCAGCTTTAAGCTGCCGGGCGCGCCGGTGACCTCCTGGCTCACCCTGCTCTTCCTGTTCAGCGTGCTGGTGCTGATGGCGTTCGACTACCCGAACGGCACCTATACCATCGCCACCATCCCGCTGCTGGCCGTGCTGCTGATCGCTGGCTGGTTCGGCGTGCGTAAGCGCGTTCACGAAATTCACAGCACCGCGCCGGTTCATCCTGACGATGAAAAACACGACGCGCCGCTGGTGGAAGAGACCTCGCGTTAAGCATCAAACAGGTATTAAAAAGGGAAGGCATATGCCTTCCCTTTTTTTATATTACAGCGCGATACGAATCACATCGTCAGGCTGGGTCGCTTCCTGCTGGCGGGTAGATTTCTGCTTCACCGTCACGTAAAGCGTTTTGCCATCCGCAGAGAGCGCCAGGCTGTTCGGGTAGACCGGCGTATCGAACGTTTTCGTCACTTTGTAGGTCTTCGCGTCAATCACGCTCACCTTGCCGGCCTCACGGTGCGTCACGTAGGCTTCATTGCGAACCGGGTTAAACAGAACGGCCAGGGATTCAGGCGCGGCGATTTTCTCGATCACGCTGCCGTCTTTCAGGCTCACCGCCAGCACTTCCGGCTGTTTTGAATCGGTCAGGAACGCGCGCTGACCGGCGGAGTCCAGGCTCAGGTTCAGATAGAAGTGCTCTTTTCCGTCGTCCTGCACTTTTTTGCGGCTCAGGATTTTGTTGGTGGCGGTATCAATGGTGACCAGCTCACCGTCAGCATTGGTGGTGTACAGGCGTTTCGCCTTTGCATCCAGCGCCAGACCGGTACTGTATGTGCCGGTGTTGGCAATGGTCTCTTTCAGCTTCAGCGTTGCGCCATCCACGACCCAAATCACGCTCTCTTTGCCGACACCGGTGATGTAAATCGTGTTGCTCGCGTCATCCGCCACCAGCTGGCGCGGCTGCAGCGGCTTGACGGTTTCACTGCGCTGGCGGCTATCAAGCACCAGTCGCCCTTTCACGTCGCCCGTTTTCGCATCAATGGCCGTCACCGCGCCGTTGATCGTATTACCCAGCCACAGGGTTTGCGTCGCGCCGTCGAGGGTGGCACCAAACGGTTTGAGATCGCTATGAATGGCCTGCGTCACCTCCAGCGTAGCAGGATCGAGGCGATAGATAACGCCACCCTTGTCGAGTTTACGGCTTTGCGACGTCGCAACCCACAGGGCGTTCTCCTGCTGGCTGACCGCCATTTCATAGGCACCTTTACCCACCGCTTTACGCAGCATCTCTTCGGCGGCATGCGCCTGGAAGGTTCCGGCAAACAGTAAAGCGGCAGACAGCAGAGACGTACTCAGGCGTGGCGAGCACAGATGGCGTAAAGACATAACAATTCCTTTTTTGAAAATTGGGGGTACTGCTGACATCGCTTCCGGCTGGCAACGTCATGGCATTGCCGTTTTGATAATGAGAATAGTAATCATTAATAAGTTAAAAGTGGAGTTTTTCTTTTCCCTATTGCCTTTCATTAACGCAATGTGCGGTTATAGTTTTCAAAACATTTACAAAACCTTTAACATGTATGGACATGTTCCATTTGGTTCGTTTATACATCACAACCGGTTTTACTCATGAAAATCATATCTGCCCGTAAGGCATCTCTCCCGCTGCTGCTGGTTCCCGTTGTTTTTGCGCCTCTAAGCGCGATGAGCGCAGAGGAACAGACCATGATCGTCAGCGCCACGCCCCAAACCGTATCAGAGCTTGATACTCCGGCGGCGGTCAGCGTCGTGAATGGCGAGGATATGCGCCACGCTGCGCCGCGCATTAATCTCTCCGAATCGCTTGGCAGCGTTCCGGGACTACAGATTCAGAACCGTCAGAACTATGCTCAGGATCTCCAGCTTTCGATGCGCGGGTTTGGTGCCCGCTCAACGTTTGGCGTGCGCGGCATTCGCATGTACGTCGACGGTATTCCAGCCACCATGCCGGACGGACAGGGCCAGACCTCCAACATCGATCTCTCCAGCATTGACAGCGTTGAGGTGCTGCGCGGTCCCTTCTCCGCCCTGTATGGCAACGCCTCTGGCGGCGTAATCAACATCAACACCCAGACCGGTCAGCAGCCGCCGACCATTGAAGCCAGCAGCTATTACGGCAGTTACGGGACATGGCGCTACGGCATGAAAGCCACCGGCGCAATGGGCGATGGCACCCATGCCGGGGACGTGGATTACACCGTATCCACCACCCGCTTCACCACTAAAGGCTACCGCGACCACAGCGGCGCGCGGAAGAATCTCGCTAATGCCAAACTGGGCGTACGCATTGACGATGCCAGCAAGCTGACGCTGATTTTTAACAGCGTGGACATGAAAGCAAACGATCCGGGCGGGCTGAGCTATCAGGAGTGGCAGGATAACCCGCGTCAGTCCCCGCGCGGCGATCAGTACAACACGCGCAAGACCATCAAGCAGACTCAGGCGGGGCTGCGCTACGACCGCCAGCTTAGCGCTCAGGACGATCTCAGCGTGATGATGTACGCCGGCGAGCGTGAAATGACCCAGTACCAGTCGATTCCCTACCAGCCGCAGCTGAGGCCTTCTCACTCCGGCGGCGTGATCGATATGCAGCGTCATTATCAGGGGGTTGATACCCGCTGGACGCACCGCGGCGAGCTGCTGGTGCCGGTCACCTTCACCACCGGTCTGAACTATGAAAACATGAGTGAAGATCGTCGCGGGTACGAGAACTTCGTGATGAACAACGGCGTGCCGGATTACGGCGTGAAGGGTGATAAACGCCGGAACGAACGTAACCTGATGTGGAACGTCGACCCTTACCTGCAGACCAGCTGGCAGCTGACGCAGAAACTGTCCGTGGATGCGGGCGTGCGTTATAGCTCGGTCTGGTTTGATTCTAACGACCATTACGTTACGCCGGGCAACGGCGACGACAGCGGTGACGCGAGCTATCACAAGTGGCTCCCGGCGGGCTCCGTGAAGTATGCGGTGACGGACGCGTGGAACCTCTACGCTGCCGCAGGGCGTGGGTTCGAAACGCCAACCATCAACGAGCTTTCGTATCGCGCCGATAACCAGGGCGGCCTGAATATCGGCCTGCAGCCTTCCACGAACAACACGTATGAGGTGGGCAGCAAAACCCGCATTGGCAATGGCCTGCTGACGGCAGCGCTGTTCCGCACCGATACGGATGACGAGATCGTGGTGGATGCCAGCTCTGGTGGCCGCACAAGCTATAAAAATGCCGGAAAGACCCGCCGTCAGGGAGTCGAAGTGTCTCTCGATCAGCAGTTCGCTGAAAACTGGAAGCTGAAAATGGCGTGGACCTACCTGGATGCCACCTACCGGACTAACGTCTGCAGCGACGCAGACTGTAACGGTAACCGTATGCCGGGTATTGCGCGCAATATGGGCTTCGCCTCGTTTGGCTGGCAGCCGGAGGAAGGCTGGTACGCGGGCACGGACGTGCGCTACATGAGCGATATCATGGCCGACGATGAAAACACCGCGAAAGCGCCGTCGTACACGGTGGTCGGGCTGAATACCGGGTATAAATTCAACTACGGCAACTGGGGCATGGACGTCTTTGGCCGCGTAGATAACCTGTTCGACAAAGAGTACGTTGGCTCGGTTATTGTCAACGAATCCAACGGGCGTTATTACGAGCCAGCGCCTGGCCGTAACTACGGTGTGGGTCTGTCGGTGTCTTATCGGTTCGAGTAACAAATAAGTAAAGTTTATTTTATACTGAAAATAACGATCCTGATGGCAAAATGCCATCAGGAGTTATTCACCAGATAAATAAATAGACGCGGTATATAGTCGCTCTGTTAAATTATCTCTCAGTTAAAATATTGTCGCTGTAAAAGCGTATTCGCTTCATCAATCGATTTTTCAATCGCCTTCTGGCTGGCGTCGACATCCCGGCGTTCCAGGGCTGAAAGCAGTTCGTCATAGTGATACGTCGCTTCCTTAATGTCATTAAGCTCCCGGTGCAGATAGTTAATGCAAGGCCCGATACGCACCCAAAGCTGTTCAATTAATGCATTCAGCGTGGGCATTTCCGCATACTGATAAAGCGTAAAGCGGAAGATGCGATTTGCCTGCAATGCCTGCTGAACGTTCCCGTTGCGCATGGCCTCATGAAACGCTTCCGACAATTTGCGCAACGTCTCGATCTTTTGGTCAGACATATTCTGACAGGCTGCGGCAACCGCCATGGGTTCAAGCTGCTTGCGAATAGCGTTGATTTCGTTATAACGGTCCAGCGTCACCTCCGGCACCAGAAATGCCTGTGCCGGCGTGGCATGTAATGCCCCTGCTGATACCAGACGCAGTAGCGCCTCGCGCACTGGGGTAATGCTGGTTCCTAATTTATCGGCGATCTCTTTCGTAATCAGTCGTGCACCCGGTTTAAGGGAGCCTGTAATTAACGCTCCTTTCAAACTGAGTTCAACTTGCATGGTAAGACTGATCCTTTGGGCTTTTTCTAAGTGATCCAAATCAAGCATGTTCAATTCCTGTAGCTAAAACTTAATGCTATTTTTAAACGCCAGTTTTAATAAAACGACGCTGGTCCGATATATCCTGTATCGTCATGCCTGGTGGTGGGAAGTACGTAAAACAGCAAAAAATGCAAAATGTGTTTTTTTTATCGGTTTCGGGCTCATCCGGGATGATGGCGCGAAAAGCCATGTCCGTTAATTAAAGACAATATATCGTATCTTCACAAATAAATATGGCGGGAAACCCCGCCATAGTGCCTTTTATTTATTGTCACCCGCGACGCGAATCACGACTTTACCGAAGTTTTTTCCTTCCAGCAGGCCAATCAGCGCTTCAGGCGCGTTTTCCAGCCCGTCCGTCACCTGTTCACGATAGTGAATTTTGCCCTCCTGCACCCAGCGCCCCATCTCTTCCTGAAACTCATGAATGCGGTGGCCGTAGTCCTGGGCAATGATAAAGCCCTGCATCCGGATGCGTTTCTTCAGAATCGTCCCCATCAGAAGCGGCAAACGGTCCGGTCCGTCAGGCAGCCCCGTTGCATTGTAGCCGCTCACCAGGCCACACACCGGCACGCGCGCGGAGGTATTCAGCAGCGGCAGCACGGCGTCAAACACTTTCCCTCCGACGTTTTCATAGTAGACATCAATGCCTTTCGGACAGGCGCGTTTCAGCTGCTCAGCGAAATCCGCCGCGTGGTGATCGAGACACACGTCAAATCCAAGAACCTCAACGGCGTGGCGGCATTTTTCTGCCCCACCGGCTACCCCGACCACGCGGCAGCCTTTAATTTTACCGATCTGCCCGACGGTCGCCCCAACCGGACCCGTCGCGGCGGCGACCACCAGCGTTTCACCCGCTTTCGGTTGTCCGATATCCAGCAACCCCATGTAGGCGGTAAAGCCCGGCATCCCAAGAATGCCCAGCGCCCAGGAGGGATGTGTGGGATTATCGCCCAGCTTGACCAGGCCGCTGCCGTCCGAAAGCGCGTACTCCTGCCAGCCGCTGTAGCTCAGCACCCATTCACCCGCTTTAAAGTCGGGGTGGTTTGACTGCTCAACGCGGCTAACCGTTCCCCCTACCATCACCGCACCAATCTCAACCGGCGGAGAATAGGATGGCGCATCGCTCATGCGGCCCCGCATGTAAGGGTCCAGCGACAGCCAGACGGTGCGAAGCAGCAGCTGCCCCGCCTGAGGGGCAGGAACGGGCTGCTCTTCCAGACGAAAATTCTCCGCCACCGGCGCGCCCTGTGGGCGAGAGGCCAGCACCCAGCGGCGGTTTTGCGAAACAGATTGATTCATCGGATTCTCCTTCTGGTACAAATGTCATTACAGCCTGGCTCACGATCGGCATTATCGCCTTAACATTACGAGGCAGACTGGTTAAGCCGGACCACAAGATAGATGCAGGTTTCGTTCGTTTCGTTGATAAAACGGCAGTCGTTTGGCGGCCCCAGCTCCAGACAGTCTCCGGCCTTCATCTCGTGGCGAGTATCGCCCTCCTGAAATACCAGCTCGCCGGACTGCAGCCAGATCAGCTGACGCGCGAGCGCGTAGGAGGACGCCGGCATCGGGACGTCGCTCCCCGCGGGCAGCTCAATCTGAACGAGGTCGATAGGCAGATCGGTACGGGGAGAAACGTGGCGACGAAGGTAGTGGGTTTGCGGATCGCGCCAGACGGGCTGGTTCGACAGGCGCAGGAGTTTTCCCTCCTGCATCTCGGCTCTGGCAATCAGGGTCGACATGCTGATCCCAAACGCGCCTGACAGGCGGGCAAGCAAGGTTGCCGTCGGGCTGCTGTCGCCGCGCTCTATCTTGTGGATCATGGCGCGAGATACGCCTGCCCGCTCGGCCAGCTCGCTAAGAGACCAGCCGCGTGATTCACGTTCGAGGCGAATTCTGGCGCTAATACGCTGATTCATTGTGTCTGTTATTGTGTTCATAACGTCATACTAAAGCGTATGAACGCCGTTTCAATGGGGCTCATAATCATTCTCACGTAGCGCTCTGACGATACAGTTGTGTAATATCATATCTATAGCGTAATACTATAGTAAACAACATACAGAGGTTTAATCATGATCGTTCGTCACGCCTGTAAAGAAGACTGCGCTGCGATAGGAGAGATCTATAACCATGCGGTGCTGCATACTGCCGCGATCTGGAACGATAAAACCGTTGATACCGATAACCGAATCGCCTGGTTCGAGGCCCGCACGTTCGCGGGTTACCCGGTTCTGGTGGCTGAGGAAAATGGTGTGGTTACCGGGTACGCCTCTTTCGGCGACTGGCGCGCCTTCGACGGCTTTCGTCACACGGTTGAGCATTCGGTATATGTCCATCCGGAGCATCAGGGTAAAGGCATTGGCCGCACGTTAATGAAAGCGCTGATCAACGAGGCCCGCGCCATCGGCAAACACGTGATGGTGGCCGGCATTGAAGCGCAAAATAAGGCCTCGATTCACCTCCACGAAACGCTCGGTTTTGTGACCACGGGGCAGATGCCGCAGGTGGGAACCAAGTTTGGCCGCTGGCTGGACTTAACCTTTATGCAGCTGCAGCTGGACGAGCGCAGCGACCCGGACGCAATCCCATGAATCAGTCGCTGACGCTGGCGTTCCTGGTGGCGGCGGGGATCGGTCTGGTGGTGCAAAACACCTTAATGGTGCGTATCACCCAGTCCTCCTCCACCATTCTTATCGCAATGCTGCTGAACTCCCTGGTCGGCATTGTGCTGTTTGTCAGCATTCTGCTGCTGAAGCAGGGCTTCGCCGGGTTCAGCGAGCTGGCCGCAACGGTGCGCTGGTGGACGCTGATCCCGGGGCTCCTGGGGTCGTTTTTTGTGTTTGCCAGCATCAGCGGCTACCAGAACGTGGGCGCGGCAACGACCATCGCGGTGCTGGTCGCAAGCCAGTTGATTGGCGGGCTGGTCCTTGACGTGCTGAGAAGCCATGGCATTCCCCTGCGCGCGCTGATCGGCCCGGTATGCGGCGCGGTGATGCTGGTCGTCGGGGCCTGGCTGGTAGCGCGACGCCAGTTTTGATTAAAGTATGGTGCCGCCCTTGGTCAGCTGTTCCTGGCGCGCGTCCATCTCCTCTTTGTGCTGCTTACCGTGGTGCGAAATCGCGGTACGCAGACGCTGCTGTTGGGCGTAACGGTCTTCACGGCTGAGATCGGCATCATCGCTCAATGCAATCAGCAGTTCGTTCATGTGGGCGATGACGCTCTCTTCGATGGCGGCATCCACGCGGGCGATAACTTCGTTTAAATGTGACATTGTCACTCCTTGTTTTTTGCCGGGTGTCGGCTTACGCCTCACCCGGCAATAAATGCTTAGTTCAGCTTCGCTTTAGAGAAATCGCTACCCATCAGGCTCACGCTGTATCCGGTCACGTTGCTGCGGGTTGCAAAGAACGTTTTGCCGTTTGCCAGCGCGATCCACGGTGCCTGCTGGTAGAAAATCTCCTGCGCCTGGCCGTACAGTTTCGCACGCTCGGCCGGATCGCTGGTCAGCTTCGCTTTTTGCACCAGGGCATCATAACCCTTATCGCACCAGCGCGCGGCGTTTGACCCGGTTTTAATGCTGTTGCAGCCCAGCAGCACATCGGCGAAGTTGTCCGGGTCGCCGTTATCGGACATCCAGCCGAACAGCGCGGAGTCGTGCTCGCCTTTGCGCATCCCGGAGAGGTATTCGCCCCACTCGTAAGAGACGATTTTGGCCTTCACGCCGACTTTCGCCCAGTCGCTCTGGATCATCTCCGCGATACGACGCGAGTTAGGGTTATACGGACGCTGAACCGGCATTGACCACAGCGTGACTTCTGCGCCCTTCTCCAGTCCGGCCTGCTTCAGCAGCGCTTTTGCTTTATCAGGATCGTAGCTGTAGTCCTGCAGATCTTTATTAAAGCCCAGCATATTTGGCGGGATCGGCGATTTTGCCACCGTACCGGAGCCCATAAAGACCGCATTAACGATAGCCTTCTTGTCGGTCGCGTAGTTCAGCGCCTGACGCACCAGCACGTTATCGAACGGCTTTTTCTCGGTGTTAAACGCCAGATAGCCGACGTTCAGCGCATCGACAGAGTGCAGCGTCAGGTCTTTGTTCTTTTTAATCACGTCAAACTGAACCGGAGACGGCGCAGGAATAATCTGACACTCGTTGGTCTGTAATTTCGCCAGGCGGGTTTCCACGTTTGGCGTGATCGAGAAGATAAGATGTTTGGTCGGCACCTCGCCATCCCAGTAGTTCGGATTAGCGACGTAGCGGATCAGCGAGTCCACCTTGTACTGCTGGAGCACATAGGGCCCGGTACCGATCGGCCAGGTATCTACGTTCTCAGGCGTGCCTTTTTTCAGCATCACATCGGCGTATTCGGCGGAGAGGATCGATGCGAAATCCATTCCCCAGTCGGCCAGGAACGCGGCGTTGGGTTCACTCAGGGTGAACTGGACGTGATAATCGTCGACCTTTTTAACGTCCTGAATCAGCTTATCGAGCCCGACATCGTTGAAGTATTCGTAGTTGCCCTGGGACACATTATGGTACGGGTGTTTAGGGTCTTTCTGACGCATCACCGAGAAAATAACGTCATCGGCGTTAAAATCGCGCGTCGGCTTGAAGTATTTGTTGCTGTTGAACTTCACCCCTTTGCGCAGGGTAAAGGTATAGGTCTTGCCGTCCGGTGAAATCGTCCAGGATTCCGCCAGTGACGGTACCGGGGTATTTTTCACCGGGTCGAAATTGATCAGGCGGTTGTACAGAACCTGAGAGCTGGCCACGAACGACGGGCCGGAGCTGGCGATTTGCGGGTTGAACGACTCTGGCGATGCCTCGGAGCAGTAAATAAGGGTGTCGTTATTTGCCGCCCATGCGGCACCGGCTGGTAAAAGAGCGCTCAGCGCAAGGGCGAGCAGCGTTTTCCCTGTAGACATAGTTATAACCCTGACAGTTTTATTATATAGGTCAGTAATAACAGCACAGCCCTTATCACCTGGCAAATAACGAAACACTATCAGGTTATTCTAAAGCCGCGTTTTTTGCCGGTTTTGCCGCCAGTGCAAAAATAGGTGATTTGCCTTAAGTGACGTTATTCGTCAAGCACAACCGTTACGATCTATGCCGCAAGAAATCGGCGCTTTTAGCGTCTCTTCCTCCGTTTGTTTGCTTCCTCGTTTCGTTAAAGTAACGGTGTGAAGAAGTATATGGGATCAAATCGTGGCAAAAACTCTTTTACGCAGCGGTAATCTGGATGATTTTCAGGCCGTTGGCGGCGGCGGACAGGCCGTTTTTGAATCAGCGTTACAAATCCGGGAAGCGCTTCGATTGCGCAAACAGCAGGCCATAGTGGACTGTCTGGCTATTCCTCAGGTCAACGACAGCGGCGATCGCGTGGACTGGTATTCCCCCGTTGAGGGAAGCGTCACCAGCTGGAAGGCGGCCAGTGAAGACGACCGCTATCGTGCCCTGCGCTATCTGGAAAACACGCTTGCCAGCGTAGAGTCGTTAAGCAAGAAATGCCTCCAGTCGCCCAAAACCGCGCAGCAGCTTTTCGGCTCGCTGCTGTCGAAAGCGTTTCAGTTTCCCGGCGAGAATTTTGTTTTCCTGGTCGCAGGAAAGCCGATTATTTGCTTCTGGGGTTTTGTAAACCTGAACGAAAATGCGCGCGACGATGTCCTCGACTGCCTGCGTGAAGCGTTGATCCCCGAGCCAGCCCCCGTTGTGATTGAAGAGCCCGAGCCAGAACCCGCGCCCGAACCGGCCATCACCTTTGAAAAAGCAGACGAGCCGCTGATTGCGCCCGTCGCTGCCGTGCGTATTACGCCGGAAGAACTGTATGAGCCGGAGCCCGCGCCGGTTGTTGCGCAACCCGCTCAGGAACCTGCGCCTGTTGCCGTCACGAAAAAACGTCGCGTTCCCCTGTGGACCCTGCCGGTTGCCGCCGTGATTGTGGCAGCCGTTGCAGCGCCGCTGCTGTGGCCAAAACAGGCCCCTTCGGCAGAGCCCGCTCCGGCACCGGCTCCAGAGCCCGTGGCTATTGCACCGCAGCCGATCAAAGCGGTAGAGCCGCTGGCTATGAATCTCCCCCTGCATCAGGCTGAGGTCGTCGCCAGTAAAGAAAAAGAACCCGCTCCTGCACCTGAAGCCGCACCGGTGGTAATTGTTCCGATCCCGAAAGATGCCATGGTGATGGAAGCCGGTCAGGTGAAAGCCGGGTCGACGCGCTTCCTGAACGGTACCTGGCGCGCGGTTCTCGACGTGAAAGATCCGGTCACCGGCAAGCCGCCGTCAATGCGCTATCAAATCCAGAACAATAAAGGTTTCGCCCGCGTCGTACACGGCGACAACATTGTCTGCCGCGCGGAGATTTTCTCCGGGCTGCACAGCAATGGCGAGCTGATGATTAAAAGTCGCGGCAATGCCCGCTGCACCGACGGTTCCCGCTACCCGATGCCGGAAGTCGCCTGTAAAGCCGGGGCCAGCGATATCGCAGAATGTCGCGCTCGCTACGATGCCAACACCGTCGTCCCACTGACGTTCAAGAAAGCAGGTGCCTGATCCTATGCTGGTAAATCTTTGCGACTATAAACAAAGCGTCACGCTTATTGCCAACAGCGGCGTGCAGTTCCTGGATTTCGGCCTGACGCCGCAGGACACCGCCAGCAACGGGCGCTTCGTACGTAAAACCGCGAACGGCCCCCTTTTGCGACTCGATTTCGACCTGGTGAATGGGCGCTATACCCTGCCGGGGACGAACGGCGGTCAGCCTGAAGTGGTTAAACCGGAAACCACCATTCCGCTGCATCAGTCCCTTGCCGTGCTGGACGGCGTCTGGCTTCCCGTGCCGTTCCTGCGCTTCAATCCACCGCGAACCTTTGTGGAAGGACCGGATAACTGGGCGCGCGTTCAGGTGCGCAAGCTCGAGAAGCCCGACACGGCAGGCAACTCGCACCGCGTCACCCTCGCGCTCGACAGCCAGATCGCGGAGCATGCCACTTCCGCCCTGTCGCCGGTTGAAAACGATATTCTGAATGGAACCCGCTTTGCGCTGGCGTGGCGCGATAGTGAGGTAGAAAGCTTCCTCGACCAGACCTGGATTGACGGCTGGCTGCGTGAGGCATTTACCCAGTATGCCGACGGCGTGGAAAACCGCTCTGAACGCGACCTGCATCAGGCGATGCGCAGTTTTGAATATCAGGCCCACTGGCTCAATGTACTGACCATGCTCGGTGAACAGCTAACCGTGCCGGAGGTGAAATTTGTCACCCATACGCTCAGCACGCCTGCCATTCCGGTCGACCTGATCCTCGACGTGGGCAACACCCACACCTGCGGCGTCATTATCGAAGACCACGGCGATGCAAACGACGGGCTTCGGCAGACCGCCGAGCTGCAGGTTCGTTCGTTAAGCGAGCCGCAGTTCCTGAACGAGCCTCTCTTTACCAGCCGTCTTGAATTCTCCGAAGCGCGTTTTGGCAAACAGCACTTCTCGGTGGAAAGCGGTCGCGAAGATGCGTTTGTCTGGCCGTCGATTGTTCGCGTGGGCGATGAAGCCCGCAAGCTGGCGATGCAGCGCCTGGGAACCGAAGGTAACAGCGGCATCTCCAGCCCGCGCCGCTACCTGTGGGATGAAACGCCTGTCGTGCAGGACTGGCGCTTCAGCCAGATGAACGGCAAAACCCAGCGTGAACCGCTCGCCACGGCGTTTCCGCTGATGAACCTGATGAACGATGACGGTGAGCCGCTGTTTACGCTGCCGCAGGACGAGCGGCTGCCGGTCTTTTCGCCGCAGTACAGCCGCAGCACGCTGATGACGCACATGCTGTGCGAGCTGCTGGCGCAGGCGCTGGGCCAGATCAACAGCGTCGCCACCCGCCTGCGCCTGGGCTTCCCGGCCTCGCCGCGCCAGCTGCGCACCCTGATCCTGACCCTGCCCTCGGCCATGCCGAAGCAGGAGCGCGAGATTTTCCGTCGCCGCATGTTTGAAGCCATTGCCATCGTCTGGAAAGCGATGGGCTGGCACCCGCAGGATGAAGATTTTGCCACCCGCAAGCAGCAGGAAAAAAGCGTGGTGCCGGTCCCTGAGATCCAGATGGAGTGGGATGAAGCCAGCTGCGGTCAGCTGGTCTGGCTGTATAACGAAGCGATTTCCCGTTTTGGCGGCCAGACGGAAGCCTTTTTCGCCTCCCTCGCCCGCACGGATCGTGAACCTGAGCCGGGCGTGCAGCCGGGGCGCGCATTACGCGTCGCGTCTATCGACATCGGCGGTGGCACCACGGATATGGCAATAACCCACTACCAGCTTGATGACGGCTCCGGTAATAACGTCAAAATCACCCCGCAGCTGCTGTTCCGCGAAGGGTTCAAGGTGGCAGGCGACGATACCCTGCTGGACGTGATTCAGCGCTATGTCCTGCCCGCCCTGCAAACGCAGCTGCAGAAATCCGGCATTGCGGACGCCTCACTGCTGATGGCGTCGCTGTTCGGCGACTCCGGGCGTATTGATACCCAGGCGGTACTGCGCCAGCAAACGGCGCTTCAGCTCTTTATGCCGATTGGCCACGCCATTCTTTCCGCGTGGGAAGCCAGCGATATTGACGATCCGCTGGCGGGCCTGCATGCCACCTTTGGCGAGCTCCTTGCGCAGAAACCAACCCGCAACGTGATGAACTATCTTCAGCAGGCAATCGATCATGCCCTGCCGGCGGGCTCAGAGGCGTTCGACCTGTTCGCCGTGCCGCTGCACGTGAACTTCCGCGAAATGCAGGATGCAATGCTGGCCGGTCAGTTTACGCTGACCTCGCCGCTCCACGCGGTGTGTGAAGCGATTTCCCATTACAGCTGCGATATTCTGCTCATCACCGGGCGCCCGGGCTGCCTGCCGGGCGTTCAGGCGCTGATTCGGCATCTGCAGCCGGTGCCGGTCAACCGCATCGTCTGGCTGGATAAATATCAGGTTCACGAGTGGTATCCCTTCAGCCAGCAGGGGCGCATAGGCAATCCGAAATCGACCGCCGCGGTGGGGGCCATGCTCTGCAGCCTGGCGCTCGATCTGCGTCTGCCGCGCTTTAACTTTAAGGCCGCGGACATTGGCGCGTATTCAACCGTGCGTTATCTGGGCGTGCTGGATAACACCGTCAATACCCTGCGCGAGGAGAACGTCTGGTATCAGGATATAGACCTGGATAAGCCGGGCGCGAAGCTAGATGCGCGGCTGCACTTCCCGCTGCGCGGTAACGTTACCCTCGGTTTCCGCCAGCTGGCGAACGCGCGCTGGCCCGCCACGCCGCTTTATACACTCAGCATCAACTCGGCTGAACTGGCAAAAGCGATTGCCGGCGACGGCGTGCTGAATGTGCGGCTTAAGCTCTGCGGCGGCAGCAAATTAGAGGGCCCTGAGTCCTTCGAGCTCAGCGATGCCTGGCTACAGGACGGCACGCCGGTTGCGCCTGACGCGTTAACCTTCAAACTGAATACCCTGGCCGATCGCCGACACAGCGGCAGCCACTACTGGATCGACAGCGGGAGCGTATACCTGAAATGACAGCGACCACGACCACCACTCAGGCCTTAATCGGGTGGATTAATGAGACGCGCCTGAACGCCCCTGTGCTGGATAACGATGCTGATGCCCTGCTTGCTCGCATCAACGCGGCGCAGGCGCGGGAGCATGCTATTCAACGCGCCCTGACCCGCCGGAGCAGCATTGGGCTTTACGGCCATTCTCAGAGCGCCAAAGCGCACCTGCTGCTGTCGCTGTGCGGCAGCGGTAACGGGCGCCTGAACGTGATGCCGGGCCAGCGCACCTTTGACTATTTTTCGCATATTAACCCAGGGCATGCCCTGACCAACATGGCCGTGCGCTTCACCCGAGACACCCCGGAGGTAGCGGATGAGGCGTTTCCGCTGCGTCTGAGCCTGGTCACCGAGGCCGAGCTGGTACAGCTGTTTATTGCCCGCACGACGCTGCACCCGCAGATGCGTGCGGTGGATAAGGCGGTCATTGAGACGCGTCTGGAGAAATGGCGCGGCCTTCGCCAGCCGCAGAGCGTGCCCGGCATCACGGCGCAGGATGTGGGTGCGATTTCGCGTTTCTGGCAAAGCACGGTACCCGCCGCGAGACAGCAAATTGATGACGCCCTGTGGCATGAGTTTGCCCAGCTGGTGCCATCGCTCGATCTCAGCACCCGCGCCAGCGTCTGGTCGCTGCTGTGGGGCGAGCAACAGGAGTTAACCCAGCAGTGGCTGAAGCTTGCCCACGTGCTGCATCAGACCAGCCATGCGAGCGAGCTGGCTGCGCCGCTGAGCCTGCTGGTGGACAGCTTTGGTCTGCCTGGTGAAGGGTTCCTGACGCACGGTACCTTAACCCAGCAGGAAACTCAGGAGACGCTGCTTCATCCGCTGAACAACGGTGAAATGCTCAACGCCATCAGCATCCCGGTCGACGTGCTTGCTTTCCTTACCCGCGAACTGGTCTTGCCGGTTGAGAATGGCGCGCTGGATAACGTTGATATCATTGATATTCCGGTCTATGAAGACGGCAGTGCCGATCCTTTAGTACAGGCTAAATGCCAGTGGCTGCTTGAACATTACCGCCAGCAGCTCCAGCCGGATGTGCTGGTTATCTGCAACGCGACAGCGCGGCACGAGCAGACGGCCCAAAAAGCAAAAGTGTTAATTAACTGGATTAAAGAGACCCAGCCTGCCGAGGAGTCTGCCCTGCCGGGGCTGGTGTGGGCGATCACCCCGCATGACGCTCGTTTCACTACCCGACAGAATCTCGATGAAGCCGTACAGCATCTGCTGGGCAAGCCAGGCCTGCGCTGGGGAACTCTGCAGGCGCTGGACAGCCACAGCATGCAGCGCGTCATTGAGTGGTTGTCTCAGGCGACGCTCCCGGCACAGCGGCAGAAGCGTCTCGGCACGCTGAAAAACCTGCTGCGGCAGGAGATCGCGTCGCTGATGCAAAGCTATCTGGCGCCGCTGGTTGAGGAACCGGGTACGCGACGTGCTCAGGCCGAAAACATGGTGCGCACGCTGCAAAGCAGCGCCGCCCGTCACGGCGAACTGCTTGAGGGCCTGCTGCCGCCGCTGAAAGCCTTTGAAACGCTGCTCGCCGTTCAGCAGCCGCGCGAGGAGCAGGTGAACGGGCTGTTCACGGACACCATCGATCTGTTCGCCGATAACGCCCAGGAAAGCGCAGGACGATTCCAGACAAAAGACAAAGCGCGCCTGGCGCACAGAGTATGGATAAATCATCTGCGCCAGTGGAGCCGCAATGAAGCTACCGCCGCCCGTCTTGGTCTGGAACCCGCGGTGCTGCAGCAAATCGCGGATGTGCTGGTGGTAACCAGCTACCGGCTTAATCTGCCGCAACAGCTTCAGCGAATTGTCGATGCGGATAAAAGCAGCGCGGCGCAGCTGCATGCGGTGATGGGCAATTTCGTTGGCTGGCTGGGTTACGACCAGTCTCCTGCCGCAGAGCGTCCTGCAAGCCGCATCCGCAAAGGTCAGGCAATCTTTGTGACGCCCGTCGTCAGCAGTGCCGCACCACGCCTGACGCGTCTGGGGGAGCAGCCTGTTCATGCGGCCACCGCGTACGTTTACGACTGGCTGGTTGCCCTCTATAGCCGGGCAATCGAAAACATTGATTATCAGCACCCGCATGATGTTCAGCCTGACGCACGTCGGGCACTGCGGGCTTTAATTCTGTAGCGGCCTTTCTTGCCGGGTAGCGCTGCGCTTACCCGGCCTGTATTCCGCAACGATAATCACGCCGCCATACACTCCGCTAACGCCTGCGCCAGTGCCGACGGGTTTTCCCACGACATGGAGTGCCCCGCCGCAGGGATGATTTTGACCTCAACGCCCTTCAGCTTCAGATTATCCACATCGTCATCCGGCAGTGAGAGCTCACCAAAAATCAACGTCACCGGGCAAGGCAGCGACAGAAATTGCGCTTCCCAGTCCGGCTCAACACCGGCGACCAGGCTTGATGCGCCGCGCCAGACGGCATAGGGTGCATTGCTTTGCAGGCACCCGGCCCAGGCGGTGGTCTCTTTACGGAGCATGGCATTATAGCCCTGCGCCACAAACTGGTGTTCGGTTTGCGCCGCAATAGCGCGGCTAAACATCCCCCCACCGGCGTGAAAATTGGGCTCCGACACCATCAGTCCCTTCACGCGCGGTGCCAGCAGCCCCGCCGTTTCTATAGCAATGCTGCCGCCCATGCTGTGACCGTATAACCAGAAGGCATCCAGCTGAAGATGGTCAATCAACTCCGCCACAACGCGCGCCTGTTCAGTCGTTTTATAGCTGTAATTTTCAGGCTTATCGCTGTAACCGCTGCCGGGTAAATCGATGAGAATAGCTCTGCGCCCGCCAAACTGAGGGTCTCGGACGACGCGAGGATATTCATAGGAAGAGGCGCAGCCCAATCCGTGGATAAAGACTACGGGATCGCCAGAGCCGGGCAAATCATGCCAGCGCACGGTGCAACCCGCATGCTGCGAGTAAAAACTGTTCATAAGCACTCCTTTTACGATGCACTGTGTATTTATACAGCTATCGTAACTGGAATGCTATGTTCATCTTTCGAACTTGGAAGGATGCTTCAGAAAAGAGAAATCAGCAGCGCAACGGGGAAACTCATCGGCCAGGTCGACCCGACCAGAAACGCGCTAAGCAGGCGGATGCGCTTGCGGTCTTTAGAAAGGAACCAGGTAATTAATGCACAGATGGAAGCCATCACTGCGTAAAAAACCAACATCTTTTGATACAACGTCATTCTGTATACCAGAGCCGAAAAAATAACCGCACGCAATATGCGTCATATGTTGATACAGATCAAGTTTTTTCATTACATAATAACCACTTAAATATTAAGGCTAATAACAACTGAGTATTTTGTATTACAAACAGGGGGAGCCACCCATTATCTTTATTGATAACATGCAAATTAAATGCACTTTTTGATAAATTCTCTCTTCCGCAAAGGCGTCTAATAAAGGCAGACATACATGGGAGGCAATATGCTACGCATTCCGCAAAGCTGTATTCATACCCGCTCTACCCCTTTCTGGAATAAAGAAACCGCCCCCGCCGGGATCTTTCAGCGTCATCTCGATACGGGTACCCGTCCGGGCGTTTATCCCCGCCTGTCCGTTATGCAGGGTGCCGTCCGTTACCTGGGTTATGCTGATGAACATGTCCCTGAGCCTGACAGCACACTGATTATCAGGGCCGGCCACTTCGGTGTTTTTCCCCCTGAGAAATGGCATCACATCGAGGTGATGAGCGACGACACGCTGTTCAATATTGAATTTTTCGTCGAACCAGAGGTGTTGAAGTCGCTTTAAGCGGCTTTTATTTACGAGGTAACCCTTATGCTACGTATCCCTAAGAATTTTGTTCATACCCGCTCCACGCCATTCTGGAACAAAGACACCGCGCCAAAAGCGCTTTTCACCCACCATAATACGAAAGCCAGCGTATATGGCCGTTTGTCGGTGATGCAGGGTGCGGTGCGCTATTTTGGTTTCCCGAACGCTGACGCGACCGAACCGGATCTGGAGCTGGTGATTGAAGCCGGATCGTTTGGCATCTCGCCGCCGGAGAAATGGCACCGCATCGAGCTATTGACCGACGATACCTATTTCAATATCGACTTTTTTGCCGATCCTGCTGTTACGCTTCAGGGTGCAGGCATCGGCAAAGTGGTCAATACACATAAGGAGTAACCGCGTGGGTAAAGCAACGTACACAGTGACCGTGACCAACAACAGCAACGGCGTCTCGGTGGATTATGAAACAGAGGCCCCCATGGAGTTGCTCATCCCCGACGTCGCCGCAGACGTGGTAAAAGATCTGGTGAATACCGTCCGCGCTTACGACACGGAAAATGAGCACGAGGTGTGTGGCTGGTAAAGCAAACGCCCGGCGATGCAGACCGCCGGGCATGATTTTCTAGTGTTTAATCATCACATGCCGGACAACCGTATAATCCTCAAGCCCGTACACCGACATATCCTTTCCATAGCCAGACAATTTCATGCCGCCGTGCGGCATTTCGCTCACCAGCATAAAGTGGGTATTGACCCAGGTGCAGCCGTACTGCAGGCGCGCGCTCAGGCGATGGGCGCGTCCCACGTCTTTCGTCCAGACCGACGACGCCAGGCCGTACTGCGAATCGTTCGCCCAGGCCAGGACCTGCGCTTCATCGTCGAATTCGGTGACGCTCACCACAGGTCCAAACACTTCTCGCTGAACGATGGCATCCTCCTGTTTCGCCCCGGCCAGCAACGTTGGCTGGAAGTAGTAGCCCGCCCCCTCTTTTTTGCTCCCGCCCGTCACCACGCGGATATGGCCAAGGGCTTTCGCCTCGTCAACCGCCTGACAGACGCGTGAAAGATGGGCAGCCGAGCTAAGCGGACCGAGTTCAGTAGATTCATCCTCCGGGGCACCCATTTTGAGGCTGGCGACCGCGGCACCGAGCTTTTCCACCAGCCGGGTATAGATCCCCTTCTGGGCATAGATACGGCAGGCCGCCGTACAGTCCTGCCCGGCATTGTAGAAACCAAACGTCCGCACGCCTTCTACAACCGCATCCAGGTCGGCGTCATCGAACACGATAACCGGCGCTTTACCGCCCAGCTCCATGTGGGTGCGCTTAATGGAGGACGCCGTGTGGCCGATGATATGCTCCCCGGTAGCAATCGAACCGGTCAGCGACACCATGCGCACTTTTTCATGTCCGGTGAGCGGGTCGCCCACCGTTTTTCCTCGGCCAAACAGCACGTTGAGAACGCCAGCCGGGAAGATATCTTTCGCCAGCTCCGCCAGCTTTAACGCCGTTAGCGGCGTGATTTCAGACGGCTTGATGACCACACAGTTACCGGCCGCCAGCGCAGGCGCCAGCTTCCATGCCGCCATCATCAGCGGGTAGTTCCACGGTGCGATAGAGGCAACCACGCCCACCGGGTCGCGGCGGATCATCGACGTGTGGCCGTCAAGATACTCACCCGCGGCCAGCCCGTTCAGGCAGCGGGCCGCCCCGGCGAAGAAACGGAAAACGTCGACCACTGCCGGAATTTCATCGCCCAGCGCACAGTGCAGCGGCTTGCCGCAGTTGAGGGATTCGAGCCGGGCAAACTCTTCGCCATGCGCTTCAATCGCATCCGCGAGCTTCAGCAGGCACTCGGCGCGCGTTTTCGGTGTCGTTTGTCCCCACTCAGCAAAAGCACGGTCGGCGGCCTGAACCGCCGCGTCGACCTGTGCCGCTGACGCTTCAGCAATCTCCAGCAGCACCTCTCCGGTGGCCGGGTTATAGACAGGCTGTTTCTCTCCCTCTCCGGCAACCAGTTCACCCTTTATCAGCAGATGTGTTTGCATAGCATTGTCCTGTTCAAATCAATGTTATTTCCCGCCGCCGGCAATGTTTTCGCCGTCGCGGGTTAGCCACCAGGCTCCCAGAATGGGGATGGTTGTTACCAGCATCACCAGCAGTGCAACGACGTTGGTGACCGGCACGTCGCGCGGACGGCCTAGCTGATTGAGCAACCACAGCGGTAACGTGCGTTCGTGTCCCGCCGTAAAGGTTGTGACGATAATTTCGTCAAACGACAGGGCAAACGCCAGCATTCCCCCGGCCAGCAGCGCGGAGCCCAGGTTGGGCAGCACCACATAGCGGAAGGTTTGCCATCCGTCGGCCCCGAGATCCATTGACGCTTCCACCAGACTCCAGGAGGTGCGTCTGAACCGGGCAATCACGTTATTGAAGACCACCACCACGCAGAACGTCGCGTGCCCAACCACGATGGTGAAAAACCCCGGCTCAAGGTTGATTGTTTTGAACGCTGTCAGCAGCGCCAGGCCGGTGATGATCCCCGGCAACGCAATCGGCAGCAGCAGCAATAGCGAGATCGCGTTCTTGCCAAAAAACTCGCTTCGCCAGAGCGCCGCTGCAGCAAGCGTGCCAAGCACAAGGGCTATCGCGGTGGATAGCGCGGCAACCTGAAGTGACAACGTCACCGATTCGATGATATCGCCGCGCCCCGCCGCCGCAGTAAACCACTTCAGCGTCAGCCCCTGAGGCGGAAAGCTGTAGGCAGCATCTTCGGTATTAAAGGCATAGACTGCGATAATCAGCAGCGGGAAGTGCAGGAAGATGACGCCTCCCCACGCTGCCACTTTCAGGAACAGCGGTGCGCGTTCAGAGTGCATCGAATGCTCCCAGACGCTTCACGAACGCCAGATAAAGTGAAATCAGCACGATGGGAACCAGCGTGAACGCGGCGGCCATGGGCATATTGCCGATCGCCCCCTGCTGGGAGTAGACCATGTTACCGATGAAAAACCCCGGCGGCCCGACCAGCTGCGGTACGATGAAATCCCCCAGCGTCAGGGAAAAGGTGAAGATTGAGCCCGCGGCAATACCCGGGATAGCCAGCGGCAAAACGACATAGCGGAAGGTCTGGCGCGGGCGCGCGCCGAGATCGGCTGAGGCCTGCAGCAGCGAAGCCGGCAGACGTTCCAGCGCCGCCTGTACGGGCAGGATCATAAACGGCAGCCAGATATAGACGAAGACCAGAAACCGTCCCAGCCCAGAGGTGGATAAGGTGTTGCCGCCTACCGCGGGTAGCGTAAGGATCGAGGTCAGGAGCGGCTCCAGCCCCAGGTGGTTGAGGAACCATTGTGCCACGCCGTCCTTCGCCAGCAGCAGCGTCCAGGCGTAGGCTTTGACGATGTAGCTCGCCCACATTGGCAGCATCACGGCGATATAGAAAAACGCTTTCCACTTGCCGCGGGTGTATCGCGCCATGTACCAGGCCATCGGGAACGCCAGAATTGCGCTGGCAATCGTCACCGCAATCGCCATCGTTAACGTGCGCAGGATGATGTCGTAGTTTGCCGGATTGAAGAGCGCCAGTATGTTCGCCAGGGTCAGATCCGGCGTGACCGCCATGGTGAAATCGTCAAAGGTGTAAAAACCCTGCCACAAAAGGGTCAGCAGCGATCCTAAATAGACAATGCCAAACCACATCAGCGGTGCAAGAAGAAGCAGGAACAGTCCGAGCGAGGGTTTACGCCAGAACAGTGACGTAATGCGGCTTATGCGGCCGCGCGGGGCGGGAGGGTGCGCGACACTCATAGCCATTTCACCTCTCCTCCTGCAGGCGAATCATCGCCTCGCGTGACCACGACGCCGTGACCGCCTGCCCCGGCGCAATGCCCCTCAGCGGCGAGGTTTCACTGAGGTTGGCCTGGCTTACCAGCAGTTTGGCACCGTCGGCGAGCTTCAGCTCCAGCCGCGTGGCGGCCCCCTGATACTGAACGGCCTGCACGACGCCCTGCACCTGAACCTCACCCCCCTCATTCAGGCGGATATGTTCCGGACGCAGGGAATAGCTGCCCTCCATGCCGCAGACTTTATGCGCAAGGCCTGCATCGAAGACGTTCGAGGTGCCGACAAAACCGGCGACAAACGGCGTGCGCGGGCGCATGTAGAGATCGCGCGGGGTATCGACCTGCTCGATGCGCCCATTATTGAACACCGCCACCCGGTCCGACATGGAGAGGGCTTCACCCTGATCGTGGGTGACGAAAATAAAGGTGATGCCGAGTTCCTGCTGAAGTTTCTTCAGCTCGAACTGCATCTGCTCCCGCAGCTTTAGATCGAGCGCGCCTAACGGCTCGTCGAGCAGCAGGACGCGCGGTTCATTCACCAGCGCCCGCGCGATGGCCACACGCTGGCGCTGGCCTCCGGAAAGCTCCGAAGGCTTGCGGGCGACGGCAAAGCTTAAGCCCACTTTTTCCAGCGCGTCGCGAGCCTGCGCGTGGCGTTTTTTCTTGTCGACGCCTTTCACCATCAGCCCGTAGGCGACGTTATCGAGGATCGACATATGCGGGAACAGCGCGTAATCCTGGAATACGGTGTTCACGTCCCGCTCCCACGGCGGCAGCGCGCTCGCCTCTTTGCCAAAGATAGATATCGTGCCGCCTGACAGCTGCTCAAAGCCGGCAATCAGACGCAGGCAGGTGGTTTTGCCGGAGCCCGAAGGCCCCAGCATGGAGAAGAATTCTCCGTCACGAACGGCAATGGTGACCCCCTCCACCGCCCGCACGTCGCCGTACAGACGGGAAACGTCATTAAACTCTACCGCGTACGTCATGTTCTGCTCCCGGATGATCAACGGCCACCCATGATGGCGATGTAATCCTGCGTCCAGCGGCTGTAAGGCACATATTTTCCGCCTTCTGCGATGGGGGTTTTCCAGAACATGATTTTGTCAAAATAGTTATAACCGTTGGTTTCACAGCCCTTGTCACCCAGCAGCGTGCTGGCCTTACACCCTTCAGGCACGACGGGCAGCGAGCCAAACCATGCCGCCAGATCGCCCTGCACTTTCGGCGTGAGCGACCAGTTCATCCACTTGTAGGCGCACATCGGGTGTTTTGCCTGTGCATGCAGCATGGTGGTATCCGCCCAGCCGGTCACCCCCTCTTTCGGGAAGACGGTGGCAACGGGCTGGTTCTCGCCCTTCAGGGCATTCGCCTGATACGGCCAGGCGCTGGAGGCCACGACGCCTTCATTTTTGAAGTCGCTCATCTGGACGGTGGTGTCATGCCAGTAGCGGTGGATCAGGGCATGCTGGTCGCGAAGTACCTTGAGCACGGCGGCATACTGTTCTTCAGTGAGCTGATACGGGTCGCTAATACCCAGCTGCGGCTGCGTGGCTTTGACGAACAGCGCCGCATCGGCGATATAAATCGGACCGTCGTACGCCTGCACGCGTCCCTGATTGGTTTTGCCGTCCGGCAGATCCTGCTTCGTAAAGACCACGCTCCAGCTGTCCGGCGGCGTCGGGAAGGTTTTGGTGTTGTACATCAACAGATTGGGCCCCCACTGATACGGCGTGCCGTAGACCTTGCCGCCCACGTTAAACCACTCGCCCTTCACGATGCGCGGGTCAAGAGTTTTCCAGTTGGGGATCAGTTCCGGGTTAATCGGCTGAACGCGTTTTCCCATAATCAGGCGGAGCGAGGCATCACCTGACGCGGTGACAAGGTCGTAACCTCCCTTCGCCATCAGGCTGACCATTTCATCGGACGTGGCCGCCGTTTTAACGTTGACCGCGCAGCCGGTCTCTTTTTCAAACTGGGTAACCCAGTCATAATTTTTATCCGTCTGTCCGCGTTCGATGTACCCCGGCCAGGCGATAATATCCAGTCGGCCTTCCCCGTCGCCAATGGCCTTTGGTGGTTCTGCGGCTTGCGCGGTCATGATAGTCATGCCGAGCGCGCATAGGCTGCTGCGGGCAAATTTTTTGCTCATAAGAGTTACTCCTGTCGCAATGAAATTTAGCGGCAGCCGTGCCGTAAAAATATCTCCCTTATTAAACGTAGACCGCGCAAATGCGCCGCACCGTTCGGCTTAAGGAAATTTCATCAAGGTGTGACCGAGGACGCATTCCCCGTTAACTGGATTATAGACAAGGAGTTAGCCGCGAAAGCCGGTATGCAGATTTCATATGATACGGCACCGCCAAATATTTGCCGTGCCGTCGTCAGGATAAGAAATGATTATTTAAATAAAGGGGAAAAGTTATTCCATCATTGTGCTAATTAATTTACCTAACTGAATGACCGCCTGCTCTTCCCGCTCGCCCCACGCCCAGGACGTATTAAACCGGAAGAACGGCGTCCACGCGTCAGAGGTGGAAAACATCTTTCCTGGCGCAATGCTGATATGGTGCGTTAAGGCCTTTTCGCTCAGCAGCCCCGCGTCCAGCTGCGCAGGCAGCTCCAGCCATAAAAAGTAGCCGCTTTCGCTGTGATGGATTTTGACGCCAGCGGGCATATGGCGCAGAAGCGACTGCCACGCCTGCTGTTTTCGCTCGGCGAGGGTTCGTCGCAGGCGGCGCAGATGGGCGTCGTAGCGTTTTGTCGCCAGGTAGTCCACCAGCGCCAGCTGCATGGGGGAACTGGTTGAAAGCGTGCTCATCAGCTGCAGCTGCTGAATGCGGCGCGCGTGTTTTCCTGCCGCCACCCAGCCGATGCGAAACCCCGCCACCAGGCATTTTGAAAAGGAAGAGCAGTGAAGCGTCATATCTACCCGGTCCCAGGCTTTGGCCGGAAGCGGTTTTTCGCGACCAAAATAGAGCTCGCTGTAGACATCGTCCTCGATCAAGGTGACGTTGTGCTCCGTCAGGAGCGACACCAGACGCGCTTTTTTTTCCGCACTCAGCGTGAAGCCAAGCGGGTTTTGGCCGTTGGTCATGAGCCAGCAGGCTTTTACGGGGTAGTCGTTCAGCGCCTGCTCCAGCGCATTCAGATCGATACCCTCCCGGACGTCTGTGGCGACCGACAGCGCTTTTAGCTTCAGACGCTCCAGCGCCTGCAGCGCGCCGTAAAAACACGGGTTTTCAACAATCACCCAGTCTCCTGGCTCCGTCACCGCCTGCAAACTCAGGTTGAGGGCCTCAAGGGCGCCTGCGGTAATGACGATCTCGTCCGGCGAGATGTTCATCCCCTGCTGCGCATAACGGCGCGCAATGGCGTGACGGAGTTCAGCGTTACCGGGCGGCAGGTTCTCAATCACGCTCATTGCGGTAGCGGTTTTACTGACGTTTGCCAGCGAGCGGTTGAGCTGCTGAAGCGGGAAAAGCCGGGGGTCGGGAAACGCGGAGGCGAAAGGAACAACGGACGGATCGCGGCTGGCCTGTAAGACCTCGAAGATATAGGTATTGATATCTACCGCTTCATCACGCATCACCTGAGCAGGCGGCGCAGGCTGTTGTGCGGTCGGGCGCGAGGCAACGTAATAGCCCGACTGCGGCCTGGCGACAATGCGCCCCTGACTTTCCAGCATCTGATACGCGTGGCCAACGGTCATAAAGCTCATGCCGCTGCTTGCTACCTGCTCTCGCAGGGAAGGCAGCTTATCGCCCGGCAGCCAAACGCCAAGCTCAATCTGCGAGATAATTTGTTGCGCCAGACGCTGGTATTTTTTCATCAGATTCTCCTTATTGCCGACAGTGTATATCAGCAGGAGAAAAAGAGAAGATTTTGCTAACTGTTATAGTTTAAGTAAAAATTACTTACGGTACTCGGTAACGTGGCTTTGCGCCTGACGCGCAGCGGCCAGGTGATCGAGCGTGATCATTGACGATTTGCAAAAGATGCATTTCGCACCGAGCGGGTTTTTCTCAGATACATCAAAGACTGAGGTACGGTACTGCGAGCCATGACAGCATGGGCAGCGGAAATGGATATAAGAAGTCATAGGATTCTCCTGTGAACGTAAAAACGTAAATTACTCATGAGCCGATCAGGCAATAATGGTTTTAAACAAAACTAATCGGAATGTAGATAAAGACCCAAGAGAGGCTGCGGAGAGGCACAACGTGATGAGAACTGCTTTATGAAACTACGTCAGATATTTTTTTGGACTCAAAACCAGAAGACCATTAACGCACGGCGATGACGACAAAGCAAGCGGTTTAATGCCTAAAATTCATAAAAATAGTGTTTTTATTCCTCGTTGGCGAGGTATATCTGATAGCTAAAGCATGCGTTTTATGCCAACTGTTATGGTTAAAAATCACTTTTCTGCGTCTGAAAGTCCGAACGTTGCCCCTATAGCATAACAGTACACCGTTTGACATTGAGGCTGTGCATGTTTGGTTTAGATGCTTTTCACCTTGCGCGGATACAGTTTGCCTTTACCGTATCCTTTCACATTATTTTCCCGGCCATCACTATCGGCCTGGCCAGCTATCTGGCCGTGCTCGAAGGGCTGTGGCTGAAAACAAAAAATCCTGTCTGGCGCTCGCTGTACCATTTCTGGTCGAAGATTTTTGCCGTCAACTTTGGCATGGGCGTGGTCTCCGGGCTGGTGATGGCCTACCAGTTTGGCACCAACTGGAGCGGCTTTTCGCAGTTTGCAGGCAGCATTACCGGCCCGCTGCTGACCTATGAAGTGCTTACCGCCTTCTTCCTCGAAGCCGGGTTCCTCGGCGTGATGCTGTTCGGCTGGAATAAAGTGGGGCCAGGGCTGCACTTCTTCTCCACCTGCATGGTGGCGCTGGGCACCATTATCTCAACCTTCTGGATCCTCTCCTCGAACAGCTGGATGCAGACCCCGCAAGGCTACGAGATCGTCAACGGACAGGTGGTACCGGTGGACTGGTTCGCCGTGGTATTTAACCCCTCCTTCCCCTACCGCCTGCTGCATATGTCGATTGCGGCATTCCTGAGTAGCGCCCTGTTTGTCGGTGCATCCGCGGCATGGCATCTGCTGCGCGGGAATAATACCCCTGCCATTCGGGCGATGTTTTCGATGGCGCTGTGGATGACGCTGATTGTTGCCCCCATCCAGGCCCTGGTTGGCGATATGCACGGGTTGAACACCTTAAAGCATCAGCCGGCCAAGATTGCCGCTATTGAAGGCCATTGGGAAAATCCGCCGGGCGAGCCTACCCCACTGCTGCTGTTTGGCTGGCCTGACATGGAGCAGGAACGCACCCGCTTTGGAGTGGCGATCCCGGCTCTGGGTAGCCTCATACTGACGCACAGCCTGGATAAACAGGTCCCTGCGCTAAAAGAGTTTCCAAAGGAAGACCGTCCTAATTCCACCATCGTCTTCTGGTCGTTCCGCATTATGGCGGGTTTAGGGATGCTGATGCTGCTGCTTGGAGTAGTGGCGCTTTGGCTGCGTTATAAAAAGCGGGTTTATTCTTCGCGTCCGTTCCTGTGGTTTGCGCTGCTGATGGGGCCATCCGGGCTGATTGCCATTCTGGCCGGATGGGTCACCACCGAAGTCGGCCGCCAGCCGTGGGTGGTCTACGGACTCCAGCGAACGAAGGATGCGGTTTCAGCCCATGGTGACCTGCATATGAGCGTGAGCCTGCTGGCCTTCTTCGTCGTCTATACCTCGGTATTCGGCGTGGGCTACAGCTATATGGTGCGCCTCATCCGAAAAGGCCCGCAGTCGCATGAATCGTTCGCCACCGAGTCCGATGGACGCCCGGCGCGCCCGCTTTCTGCCGTCACAGCTGAACATAAGGAGCAGCCATAATGGGTATCGATCTTTCCATTATCTGGTTTGTCATCATCGTCTTTGCCACGCTGATGTATATCGTCATGGACGGGTTTGATCTGGGAATCGGTATTCTGTTCCCGGCAACACAAAACGCCGACGATCGCGACGTGATGGTCAACAGCGTCGCACCGGTCTGGGACGGCAATGAGACCTGGTTGGTGCTGGGTGGTGCCGCCCTGTTCGGTGCATTCCCACTGGCCTATGCGGTGATTATTGATGCTCTGACCATTCCGCTGACGTTAATGCTGATCGGACTTATATTCCGCGGCGTGGCGTTTGAATTTCGCTTTAAAGCCACCCCGGCCCACCGTCCTTTCTGGGATAAGGCGTTTATTGGCGGTTCCGTTCTGGCGACCTTTACCCAGGGCGTGACGGTAGGCGCCGTCATTAACGGCTTTAGCGTCACTGGTAGAACGTATACCGGCGGTCCGTTTGACTGGTTTACCGCGTTTAACCTGTTCTGCGGCGCGGGTCTGGTGGTGGCCTACGCGCTGTTAGGCTCAACCTGGCTGGTGATGAAAAGCGAAAATGCGCTGCAGCAGCGGATGCGTGAGGTGTCGAAAACGCTGTTAATCGTGCTGCTGGCGTTTATCGCAGCGATCAGCCTCTGGACGCCGCTGGCGCACCCGGCCATCGCGGCGCGCTGGTTTACGCTGCCGAATCTGTTTTATCTGCTGCCCGTCCCTGCCCTGGTCGTCATGTTTAGCTTCTACCAGTGGCGCTGCCTGAGTAATCCTGACAGCCATGCCCGGCCGTTTATTCTGACGCTGGGGCTAATATTTCTCGGCTTTAGCGGGCTTGGGATCAGCATCTGGCCGCATATCATACCGCCGTCGATCACCCTGTGGCAGGCCGCCGCGCCGACGCAAAGCCAGGGCTTTATGCTGGTGGGCGCGCTGTTGATCATTCCCGTTATTCTGGTCTACACCTTCTGGAGCTACTATGTATTTCGCGGCAAAGTTCAGCCTGGGGAGGGCTATCACTGATGCAACAACCTGTCTGGAAAAGATTGCTGTGGCTGGCCATTATCTGGGGCGGCAGCGTTCTTGCGCTGGCAGCAGTCAGCATGCTCTTTCGCATGCTGATGACGGCTGCCGGGTTTAAATCGCATTAAACTCCATTCCGGGCAGCCCTGCGCTGCCCGGCACCACCCCGCACTTTCAGATAAACCCCATTAACGCAGCGCAGAGTATCGTTACACTGGTAAAAGATTCACAGAATTTATTATTTGAGAAGAAAAATGAAAAAGCTCATCGCGTTAAGTGTTATCAGCCTTGTCCTCAGCGGCTGCGTTAATCCGGGCAAAGCATCCGTTCAGCCGGATCAGCTGAAGAGCCACCGTTTTGTTCTGGAAAACGTGGACGGCAAATCCGTGAAGGGCATGACAACGCAGCCTGAGATCGCTTTTAACGCGCT
This sequence comes from Enterobacter sp. 04-C-12-SI-ECC, assembly GCF_047530715.1. Taxonomy (NCBI): domain Bacteria; kingdom Pseudomonadati; phylum Pseudomonadota; class Gammaproteobacteria; order Enterobacterales; family Enterobacteriaceae; genus Enterobacter; species Enterobacter sp. 04-C-12-SI-ECC. The sequence continues at coordinate 410,462 of NZ_JBLKDI010000001.1, read as the reverse complement.
TCCCGACATTAGCCTCATTGATAACATTAGCGTTTCGGGCCAGATGTGTAACCGCTTCAACGGGCAGGGGAAGCTGTCCGAAGGTGAGCTGAAAGTGAAAACGCTGGCGATGACCCGCAAACTTTGTACCGAACCACAGCTTAACGAGCTGGATCAGGCCATCGGCGACATGCTGCGCAAAGGGGCGCAGGTCGACCTGACTGAAGACCAGCTGACGCTGGCGACGGCCGAAAAGACGCTGATGTTTAAGCGAGCAGAATAATCAGTAGCTACCGCAGCTTCCAACGGCAAGCGACTGTTCACTGCAGCGTTTGCCGTTTGGCAAGGCGCACATCCCAATAGCCGAACCGTCAAGCTGGCGGGCAACAGACAGCGAGCCGCCAATCATGGCGCAGTTGGCCTGGCCTGAACTGGACATTGCCGCTTTCATTCCCGGCGCCACGTGGGCCGCCGTGGCCTGCTGTACAGGTTCACTGCTACATGCCGACAACAACAACGCGGCACACCCTACCCAAAATGCTGAACGCATGCTCTCTTCCCCGTAATTAGTGCGAAACCTAAGCATAATAGGCATCACATCCCGTGTCGTCGAGAGCGGAAGTGCGTATTTATGCGCCGCTGAAACAATTTCTCGCAATTTTTTCGCCCTAAGTTTGATCTAACCATTGATGGTGGGAATACCGAGGACACAAAAGCGAAAATCGTAAAACCCCCTGTTTGCTAGACTACACAGATAATATTCAGGGTTTGTCGCCTTATGACAGCCCCCTATTTTTTGCGCAATGTAAGGGTGTCGTCCTATGCAAACTATTGACGGTAATGGTGCAGTTGCCTCAGTCGCGTTTCGCACCAGTGAAGTTATCGCCATCTATCCGATCACGCCAAGTTCAACTATGGCCGAGCAGGCGGATGCCTGGGCGGGAAACGGGTTAAAAAACGTCTGGGGCGATGTCCCGAGAGTGGTTGAAATGCAGTCTGAAGCGGGTGCGATTGCTACGGTCCACGGTGCGCTGCAGACTGGCGCGCTTTCCACGTCGTTCACCTCCTCTCAGGGATTGCTGTTGATGATCCCAACGCTGTACAAACTCGCGGGACAACTGACCCCCTTCGTCCTGCACGTCGCGGCGCGTACCGTGGCCACCCACGCACTCTCAATTTTTGGCGATCACTCAGACGTGATGGCCGTGCGCCAGACCGGGTGCGCGATGCTGTGCGCCAGTAGCGTTCAGGAAGCGCAGGACTTTGCCTTAATTTCGCATATCGCCACGCTTAAAAGTCGCGTGCCGTTTATTCACTTCTTTGATGGTTTCCGCACCTCTCACGAAATCAACAAAATCGTCCCGCTGGCGGACGAGACTATCCTTGAGCTTCTGCCGCAGGCGGAAATCGACGCGCATCGCGCCCGCGCCCTTAACCCGGAACATCCGGTAATTCGAGGGACATCGGCAAACCCGGATACTTATTTCCAGTCACGCGAGGCCACAAACCCGTGGTACAACGCGGTTTATGACCACGTCGAGCAGGCAATGAATGACTTTGCCGCCGCAACCGGACGCGAGTACAAGCCGTTCGAATACTACGGCCATCCGCAGGCCGAGCGCGTGATTGTGCTGATGGGATCTGCTATCGGCACCTGTGAAGAAGTCGTTGACGAGCTGCTGACCCGCGGCGAAAAGGTCGGCGTGCTTAAAGTGCGTCTTTACCGCCCGTTCTCGGCTAAACATCTGCTCTCTGCCCTGCCGGAAAGCGCGCGTACCGTGGCGGTGCTCGATCGAACCAAAGAGCCGGGCGCACACGCGGAACCGCTGTATCTTGACGTGATGACCGCCCTCGCTGAAGCCTTTAATAACGGCGAACGTGAAACGCTACCGCGCGTTATCGGCGGTCGCTATGGCCTGTCTTCCAAAGAGTTTGGCCCGGACTGCGTGCTGGCCGTGTTTAACGAGCTAAGGGAAGCGAAACCCAAGCCGCGTTTCACGGTCGGCATTTATGATGACGTAACGAATCTTTCCCTGCCTTTACCGGAAAATACCCTGCCTGCGACGGCCAAACTTGAAGCGCTGTTCTACGGCCTGGGCAGCGACGGCAGCGTCTCGGCCACCAAAAACAACATCAAGATCATCGGCAATTCAACCCCGTGGTACGCGCAGGGTTACTTCGTCTACGACTCCAAAAAAGCTGGCGGTCTGACCGTTTCTCACCTGCGCGTCAGCGAGCAGCCCATCCGCTCGGCCTACCTTATTTCTCAGGCCGACTTTGTTGGCTGCCATCAGCTGCAGTTTATCGACAAGTACCAGATGGCTGAGCGCCTGAAGCCCGGCGGTATTTTCCTCCTCAATACGCCATACAATGCGGATGAGGTCTGGGCGCGCCTGCCGCAGGAAGTACAGACGGTGCTGAATCAGAAAAAAGCCCGATTCTATGTGGTTAACGCGGCGAAAATTGCCCGCGAATGTGGCCTGGCCGCGCGTATTAATACCGTCATGCAAATGGCCTTCTTCCATCTGACCAATATCCTGCCGGGCGACAGCGCGCTGGTGGAACTTCAGGGCGCCATCGCCAAAAGCTACAGCAGCAAGGGGCAGGAGCTGGTAGAGCGAAACTGGCAGGCGCTGGCGCTGGCGCGCGAGTCGCTGTTCGAGGTGCCGCTGCAGCCGGTCAATGACGCCAGCCCGAATCGCCCTCCGGTGGTCTCGGATTCCGCACCTGATTTCGTGAAGACCGTCACGGCCGCCATGCTGGCCGGGCTGGGTGACACCCTGCCCGTCTCTGCGTTGCCGCCGGACGGAACCTGGCCGATGGGCACCACCCGCTGGGAAAAACGCAACATCGCAGAAGCGATCCCCATCTGGAAAGAAGAACTCTGTACCCAGTGTAACCACTGCGTCGCGGCCTGCCCGCACTCGGCCATTCGCGCCAAAGTGGTGTCACCGGAAGCAATGGAAGATGCCCCAGCCAGCCTGCACTCCCTGGATGTAAAATCCCGCGACATGCGCGGCCAGAAATACGTTCTGCAGGTCGCACCGGAAGACTGCACCGGGTGTAACCTGTGCGTTGAGGTCTGCCCGGCGAAGGACAGGCAGAACCCGGACATCAAAGCCATCAATATGATGTCGCGCCTTGAACACGTTGAAGAAGAAAAAGTGAATTATGACTTCTTCCTGAACCTGCCGGAAATCGATCGCAGCAAGCTGGAACGCATTGATATTCGTACCTCGCAGCTGATCACGCCGCTGTTCGAGTACTCCGGCGCATGCTCCGGCTGCGGTGAAACGCCGTACATCAAACTGCTTACCCAGCTGTATGGTGACAGGATGCTGATTGCCAACGCCACCGGCTGCTCGTCTATCTATGGCGGTAACCTGCCCTCCACGCCGTACACCACCGATGCGAATGGGCGCGGTCCGGCATGGGCTAACTCGTTATTCGAGGATAACGCCGAATTTGGCCTGGGCTTCCGACTCACCGTTGACCAGCACCGCGCGCGCGTGATGCGCCTGCTTGAACAATTTGCCGATAAGATCCCGGCTGAACTTAACGCGGCGCTACACGCAGAAGCCACGCCAGAGGTTCGTCGCGAGCAGGTAGCTGCACTTCGCAGCGCACTCAAGGGAATTGACGGCGCTGAACAGCTTCTGACCGACGCTGACGCCCTGGTCGAAAAATCGATCTGGCTGATTGGCGGTGACGGCTGGGCTTACGACATCGGCTTTGGCGGGCTGGATCATGTGTTAAGCCTGACCGAAAACGTCAACATTCTGGTTCTGGATACGCAATGTTATTCCAATACCGGTGGGCAGGCATCGAAAGCCACGCCGCTGGGCGCCGTCACGAAATTTGGTGAACACGGTAAACGCAAGGCACGTAAGGATCTCGGCGTGAGCATGATGATGTACGGCCACGTTTACGTCGCGCAAATCTCGCTGGGGGCGCAGCTTAACCAGACGGTGAAAGCCATTCAGGAGGCTGAAGCGTATCCGGGGCCGTCGCTGATCATTGCCTACAGCCCGTGCGAAGAGCATGGCTACGACCTGGCCCTAAGCCACGATCAGATGCGTCAGCTGACGGCCACCGGCTTCTGGCCGCTCTACCGGTTCGATCCGCGCCGTGCGGACGAGGGCAAATTACCGCTGGCGCTAGATTCACGTCCGCCGTCAGATGCCCTGGCAGAGACGCTGATGCAGGAACAGCGCTTCCGCCGTCTGAATGCGCAACAGCCTGAGGTGGCAGAACAGCTCTGGAAAGACGCCGCCGAAGATCTGCAAAAACGGTATGACTTCCTGGCACAAATGGCGGGTAAAGCCGAAAAATCAACCAGCGACTAACTCCACTGCCCGGCTTGTCCGGGCATTTTTTTGCCATAAAAAAAGCCCGATGTCTTCACACCGGGCTAATCCAGATAATTAATGAATCTCTCTTTAGTTTCCCAAATGACATTCACGATAATTATGGATAAATAATCTTAAAGGCATATAACGCCGCAGAGATTACCTGATTTAATCACCAATTAATAATTTTTATTTAATATGAATCATTTTCAATCATTCACCACAACAATGATCATTTCCGCGGATTTATTCTTTTGAGATTTTACTCAATTAGTAACAATTATATTTTATTACTCTTTCGCAGGAGTGATTTAGCATGGGACAACTTTCGGTTTCAGAAAGTTCAACAGGTAATCAAATAAAAACAACTGCAAAGGAATATCACGATGCAAAGAAAAGTACTGGCTCTGATGATTCCAGCTCTGTTAATGGCTGGCGCCGCGCATGCGGCAGAAATTTATAATAAAGACGGCAACAAATTAGATCTGTACGGAAAAGTTGATGGTCTGCACTATTTCTCCGACGATGCCTCTAAAGACGGCGATCAAACCTACATGCGTCTGGGTTTCAAAGGTGAAACGCAGATTAACGACATGATGACCGGCTACGCGCAGTGGGAATATAACATTCAGGCGAATAACACCGAAGGATCTGATAATCAGTCCTGGACGCGTCTGGCCTTCGCGGGTGTCAAAGTGGGTGACTACGGTTCCTTCGATTATGGTCGTAACTATGGCGTGCTGTACGACGTGGAAGGCTGGACCGATATGCTGCCTGAGTTCGGTGGCGACTCTTACACCTATGCGGATAACTTTATGACCGGCCGCGCCAACGGCGTGGCAACCTACCGCAACACTGACTTCTATGGTCTGGTGCAGGGTCTGAACTTCGCGCTGCAGTATCAGGGCAACAATGAAGATGCCAGCAACAATCAGGAAGGCACCAACAACGGCCGCGACATGCGTTATGAGAATGGTGACGGCTTCGGTATTTCAACCACCTATGATTTCGGCATGGGGTTCAGTGCCGGTGCAGCCTACGCCTCATCTGACCGTACAAATGACCAGGTAAGCGCAGGTACTGGCGCTGCATCTCAATATGCGGGTGGTGATAAAGCGGATGCCTGGACTGCTGGCCTCAAATATGACGCAAATAATATCTACCTGGCGGCGATGTATTCTGAAACCCGTAATATGACGCCGTACGGTTCTGGTGATAGTAAATCAGGCGGCGGTATTGCCAACAAAACTCAGAACTTCGAAGTGACCGCACAGTACCAGTTCGATTTCGGTCTGCGTCCGGCCATTTCTTACCTGCAGTCTAAAGGGAAAGACCTGGGCAACGGTCAGGGCGATCAGGACCTGGTTAAATATGCGGACGTAGGCGCGACCTACTATTTCAACAAGAACATGTCTACCTACGTTGATTATAAAATCAACCTGCTGGATGAAGATGACAGCTTCTACAAAAACAACGGTATCAGCACCGACGATGTCGTTGCATTAGGCCTGGTTTACCAGTTCTGATGGTCAGAGCCCGCAGCGTCATGCGGGCTCTCCTTTTTTTGATGTTTGTCTCACAACAGCGCTTTATCGCGATATTGTTGAGGATAAGTTGAAAGAAAGCGGGTTAGACTGCGCCGATATCCCCCTCTTCATTAAGGATACCTGCGTTGTTTGGTCGTATATCCGTTACCATTCTGACACTTTTAGCATGCTTGTGGATGGCGTTAATCTTTGATTTTCGAGATATTGTTGGGCATCTCGGCACGCTGCTAAACCATCTGGATCACCATTAACAGTGATTCCAGAAAAAAGCCACCAGCAGTGCCGGTGGCGGTCATACGCATTTCGAGCGTTATTTTTTCACGGGTTGAGGTTTTTTATCCCCTGATTCCGGGGCCTCACGCGGATCGTCTTTTTCTACACAGAACATAATTTCTCCTGTTTTAGAAACCCACTTCCCACTATAGCCAGGCTGATAAAAAAAAGGCCAGGCGGTAATTAATCTTGATTGGTCTCTTTTTTGCGAAACGAGAGATAGCCAAAAACGCCGCTTTCGCCGTCGCTCGGATGGTTTACGCCATCCATCACCGTCACTTCTGGGAAATCAAACGGCGACACATTTTTAAAACAGGCCACATTGACGCCGTATTCATTTGGGTTAGAGCGACGCTGATGGAACGTGTAAATCCCGCAGACCGAGCAGAAGAAATGGCGCGCCGTCCCCGTGTTGAACCGATACTCCGTCAGCTTATCCTCACCTCTGGTCACGGTGATACCCGACAGCGGTGCAGAGACCACAACCGCGCCCCGCATACGGCAAAAAGAGCAGCTGCAGCGCCGCGCGGTATTCAAGCCGTCAGTCAGTTCGACGGTAAAAGCCACCGCACCACAGTGGCACTGTGCATGACGAATGTCAGCCATTGGCTATACCCCTTTTCTTACCAGTTCGGCAGCTTTGAGAAAAACCTCATCTTCTACACCATCGCCTTTCTGCCTGCCCAGCCTGACAAGTTCGTTGACAATGCTGTCACGATCGATCGTTTTTTGCGATGAAACTAGCCCTATAACGGCAGCCCCAATCGCCAGCCCCACTAATCCTGTTTGTTCGTCTTTGTTCTTCATACTCATGCTCCTGATACAACAAACAAGCGTAGCAGGATTTTTCAGACCGTTTTCAGGCGTTTTACTATTTCGCCTGGATCGCTGTTATTCCGACACGCTGGCCGTATGAGAGCTCTAAGGTATTACCGTCAGGATCGGCAAAAAATACATAATAACCGACGGGGTCACCCAGATCTTCCGGCGCTTTCCTCAACACCCCTTCTTTAGCGGCCATCGCAGTTTTTCTATCAATTTCTTCGCGCGTTGCGCAGGCAATCCCAAGGTGGCCAAAATGCCCCAGCGGCGTATCGGTCACGGTGTCCGCCTGTACCAGAACCAGCGCAAAAGGACGCGTATGGTCAGTTAGCCACGCCACTTTACGGGCAGTTGGAAGATCGGGCTCACGCGAATGGATGACGTCCATCCCGGCATATCGGCGATAGAAAGCAAGGCTCTTCTCCAGATCCCTGACCATAAACGCAACATGAGTGAATCCTACATCAATGTCTTTCATTTTAAGATGTTACTCCTGTATTAACATGTCGTAGCCATCTTAAAAGCTCAAGTTAACTTGAGGTCAACGGTGAATTTGTGCGGTCCTGATGATGTTCAAAAAAGAATAAAGGGACAGAAATGATAAAGCGCCGCCGTGGCTGAAATATTCACGACGATGCTCAGCAAAAACCAGGTTTTGAAGGGCTGCTTCTGCGTTTTATGGCGAAAGAGCTGTTGGCCCAATATGGCGCCTGGCCACCCTCCCACAGTACCAAACGTCAATAAAGTGACTTCCGGTATCCTGCGCATCGCTTTTCGTGCCGCCGTTTTGTCGACACCATAAATCGCTATCGTCAGCATATTAATCAGCAGAAACCACATGGCAAAAGGATACGAGGAAAAAAAGCTGCCGATCGCAGCGAAGATCAGCAGAACAAAACAAAAGCGATTCAATGTCATAGGGTCAGTCAAGGAATATGTAAGCGTATGTCGGGAAAGCATTATACGCTATCTTACGCATGTATCCGGTCAGGTTCTATCAGCCCGCTTTTGCATGCGGGCCACAAAATGAATGTCCTCTTCGACGCACCGAATCGCCTTTTGTGAAGCTTCGCATACGCGCCATCATGAGCAAGCAGTACCTTATGGCTTGCGCGTTCAACGATAACGCCAGTTTGTTTTGGTCCCCCCTCTCCCGGATGGCGAACAGAAAGCCGACTACGCTTTATTAGCTATTGCGCAGAGTGTAAAACGTGCTGGCATTCGCCGCCGGAATCCGTACCATACGCGGCATACTTTTGCCTGCTGGCTATTATCTGCCGGCGCTAACCCGTCTTTCGCCGCTACTGGCTCCGAAGGTAGTAATAAATGCAAGAAAATCAATCAAATACAAAGAAAGAGCAATACAACCTGAATAAACTGCAAAAGCGCCTGCGCCGTAACGTGGGCGAGGCCATTGCGGACTTCAACATGATTGAAGAAGGCGACCGCATCATGGTTTGCCTGTCAGGGGGTAAAGACAGCTACACCATGCTGGAGATCCTGCGTAATCTTCAGCAAAGCGCGCCGGTGAATTTTTCCCTGGTGGCGGTCAACCTTGACCAGAAACAGCCGGGTTTCCCGGAGCACATTCTGCCGGAATATCTGGAGCAGCTGGGCGTTGAGTACAAAATCGTCGAAGAAAACACCTACGGCATCGTGAAAGAGAAGATTCCGGAAGGGAAAACCACCTGCTCGCTTTGCTCTCGTCTGCGCCGCGGCATTCTCTATCGTACCGCAACGGAACTGGGCGCGACCAAAATTGCGCTGGGCCATCACCGCGACGATATTCTGCAAACGCTGTTCCTGAACATGTTCTACGGCGGCAAGATGAAAGGCATGCCGCCTAAGCTGATGAGCGATGATGGCAAGCATATTGTGATCCGTCCTCTTGCCTACTGCCGGGAAAAAGACATTGAGCGTTTTTCTCAGGCGAAAGGGTTCCCGATCATTCCATGCAATCTGTGCGGCTCACAGCCGAACCTGCAGCGTCAGGTGATCGGCGACATGCTGCGCGACTGGGACAAACGTTATCCGGGCCGCATTGAGACCATGTTCAGCGCGATGCAGAACGTGGTTCCTTCCCACCTCGCTGACGTAGAGCTGTTCGACTTCAAAGGTATCAACCACGGCTCGGAGGTGGTGAATGGTGGCGATTTGGCGTTTGACCGGGAAGAGATCCCAATGCAGCCTGCGGGCTGGCAGCCGGAAGATGATGACAATCAGTTCGAAGAGTTGCGTCTGAACGTGCTTGAAGTGAAATAAGCGATGGGCGTCTCAGAAAAACCTTCTGAGACGCTTTATGCCTTATTTCAGCAGATGTACGCGGCAGGTTTTGCCTTTAATCTTGCCGTTTTGCAGCTGCTTCCACGCCTTATGCGCAACCGCCTGGCGAACCGCCACGTACACGTGTGCCGGATGAACGGCAATTTTCCCTATATCCGCCCCTTCCAGCCCCACATCTCCGGTGAGTGCGCCCAGCACATCCCCCGGTCGCATCTTGGCCTTTTTGCCGCCATCAATGCACAGCGTCGCCATTTCGGCCTCCAGCGGCACGAGCCTGACGTTCCCCGGCGCGTTCACCCAGTTCAGTTTGATCTGCAACATTTCTGAGAGAATATTGGCGCGCTGCGCCTCTTCCGGCGCGCAGAAGCTGATGGCCAGCCCGCTGTTTCCGGCGCGAGCAGTGCGACCAATACGGTGGACGTGCACTTCGGGATCCCATGCCAGCTCATAGTTCACCACCAGTTCAAGGGATTTGATATCCAGGCCGCGTGCGGCCACGTCGGTCGCCACCAGCACGCGCGCGCTGCCGTTAGCAAAGCGCACCAGCGTCCGATCGCGATCGCGCTGTTCAAGGTCGCCGTGCAGCGACAGCGCGCTCTGCCCCGCCGCATTCAGGGCATCACAAACCGCCTGGCAGTCTTTTTTGGTATTACAGAACACCACGCATGACGCAGGCTGGTGCTGGCTCAGCAGTTTCTGCAGGAGAGGGATTTTTCCCTGCTGCGAGGTTTCAAAGAACTGCTGTTCGATGGCCGGCAGAGCATCGACGCTGTCGATCTCAATGGTGAGCGGATTATTCTGCACGCGACCGCTGATCGCGGCGATGGCTTCAGGCCAGGTCGCAGAGAACAGCAGCGTCTGACGATCGGCCGGCGCGAAGCGGATCACTTCATCAATGGCATCGCTGAAGCCCATATCCAGCATCCTGTCCGCCTCGTCCATCACCAGCGTGCTTAAGGCATCGAGCGAAACGGTGCCTTTTTGCAGGTGATCAAGCAGGCGGCCGGGCGTGGCGACAATAATGTGCGGCGCGTGCTGGAGCGAATCGCGCTGTGCGCCAAACGGCTGCCCACCGCAGAGGGTTAAGATCTTGGTATTGGGCAGGAAGCGCGCCAGGCGACGCAGTTCACCCGCGACCTGGTCTGCCAGCTCGCGGGTCGGGCACAGGACCAGTGACTGGGTCTGAAACAGCGACGCGTCAATATGCTGCAGCAGACCAAGACCGAAAGCGGCCGTTTTCCCACTGCCCGTTTTCGCCTGCACACGCACGTCCCGGCCTTCAAGGATAGCGGGCAGCGCGGCCGCCTGAACAGGCGTCATCGTTAGGTATCCCAACTCGTTGAGGTTGTCGAGTTGGGCGGCAGGCAGAACATTCAGGGTAGAAAAAGCGGTCACAATAATCTCTCGTGGTCATCTTTACGGTCAGATGGCGCGTATCCTCGCAGATCTCGGGGTTCGATGCGACAATTTAATCGGTTCTTCGTCCGGCGGCGGGTCTGGCATCGGCTGCGGACGCGGAATGGGATCGGGCATCGGCACGGGATCGGTGGGGACAGGATCGGACTGACGCGCGTGTTGCAGTAGCAGAGCGAGTAAAATGCTCATCTTTCCCTCCAGGATTTGCTGTCGTCCCTTTTAGGGTAGACGCTGAGAAACAGGAGGCAAAAAAAAGCCGACTATAAAGTCGGCGTCGTACGAATCAATTGTGCTATGCAGTAATTCAAAAAAGGAAGTAAGACAATATGGAGCGCAACGCCCATCGCTTGACGTTGCATTCACCTGCGGGAGTAATATTGCACCTTACGGGGGTGATGTTTATTGACTTCGCTCAATTAAAAGAGCGTTTTAATCCTCGAAAAAGGTGAAAAAATCGTAAATTTACAGCCATTTACTACGATGCAACCACCATGCAACACCACCAATCAAAACAACTAACATGACGCAAAACGCGGTAAAGCCGTACCGATATTCGCCGCCGGGTATACCGCCCAGATTGACGCCAAAAAGCCCTGTCAGAAATGTGCTGGGTAAAAAGACCATCGCCATCAGGGACATCGTGTAGGTTCTTCTCGCCAGCGACTCCTGCATCACCTGCGCGATTTCATCCGCCATCACCGCCGTTCGGGCAATACAGGAATCGATCTCATCCAGCCCGCGGCCCAGCCTGTCAGCAATGTCCTGCATCCGGCGGCGCTGATCGTCATTCATCCAGTTGAGTCTTTCACTGGCCAGACGGGCATACACATCCCGTTGTGGCGTCATATACCGACGCATCACGATCAGCTGCTTGCGCAATAGCGCCAGAAAGCCGCGCGGCGGTATCTGCTGATCGAGCAGATTATCTTCCAGGTCGATGATTTTATCGTGCAGCTCTTCAATAAATTCGCTCGCATGATCGGTCAGGGCGTCACAGACGTCCACCAGCCAGCTGCCGCAGTCAACCGGTCCGGTCCCCTCTTTGAGGTCGTTCACAATGTCATCCAGCGCCAAAACCTTACGCTGACGTGTGGAAACAATTAGCCCATCGTCCATATAGACGCGCATCGCAACCAGCTGATCGGGACGTTCATCCGTGCTGCCGTTTATACAGCGCAGGGTGATAAGCGTCCCGTCACCCATCCTGCTTACGCGAGGCCGCAGGCTTTCCCCCGCAAGCGCATCACGTACGTTGTTAGGCAGCAGCGGAGTCGAGGCCAGCCAGTCAGCGCTGTCCGGGTGGGTATAGTTCAGATGTAGCCAGCAGGGATGCTCTTTATCAATGACATCATCATCTTCCAGCGGTCGGGCGCCGCCGCGACCGTCCAGCACCCACGCAAAAACTGCGTCAGGAACGTTAAGTTCGGATCCTTTAATGCTCTCCACAGCGCCTCCCCTGTTTGGCTCTTTCGATGTCAGTCTAGCTTCCATCAGGGGTTAAGCAACAACTATGTTTCGCATCGCGCTGAAATCGCTCAGGAATTGTACACGAATAAAAAAGCCTGGCATGCCAGGCTTCGGGAAGCTGTCAATGAGAGTGCTCGGGGAGCTGATGGTACGAAACAGGGCTGGCTACTGGTGACGGGGGGTGCCCCTGGTCCAGCCTGAAATTTCGGGTCCGCGTCTGCAGTTCGATCACCTGATTACGCAGCACATCAGAGGAACCGTTGAGCTCCTCCGCCATCGCTACGTTGCTTTGCGTGACCCGCTCCAGTTCGGACAGCGCCAGCGTGATCTGGGAAATGCCCTTCTCCTGCTCTGCGGTTGAGGTAGAAATTTCGTCCATTAACCGGCTGACGTTGCCGGAGCCGGTCACGATGTCACGCATATTCTTCTCCGCTTCCGACACTACGCTGGCACCCTGGGTGACATTACTGCTGGTAACGTCAATCAGCGTTTTGATGTTTTTCGCCGCCTCGGCGCTGCGGTGAGCCAGGTTTCGGACTTCCTCTGCGACCACGGAGAACCCTTTCCCGTGATCGCCCGCCCGCGCGGCCTCGACGGCCGCGTTAAGCGCCAGAATATTCGTCTGGAATGCAATCCCGTCGATCAGGGAGATAATTTCCGTCATCTGCTGCGCGCACTCGGTAATGGATTGCATATTGCTGGCAACCTGTTCCATCAGATCTCCGCCCTTGCGCGCCTGCAGGGTCGCGGCATTCGCCTGCTCGCTCGCCAGCCGAGTATTATCGGCATTGTTTCGGGTACTTGCCGCCATCTGCTCCATACTTGCCGCAGTTTGTACCAGAGATGCAGACTGTTGCTCTGTTTTCACCGAGAGCTGAGCACTGCGGGAAGAGAGCTGATCCGACAAGGCCATGGCGTTTTGTGATGATGCCCTGATCTCACGCACCAGCGTAGCGATGTTGCTGGAAAGAGTATTAATCCCGGGAATTAATCGCCCCGCGCAGTTATTGCCAAACTCGGGGATAGAGACGCCTAAGTTGCCTGCGGTCACTTCTTCAATACTTTTTTTCACAGTATTGATCGGCGTCACAAGAAACTTCGTCATATAACTCCAGAGCAAAAATAATCCAACGAAATTGACCAGATTAATCGAAACGAAAAGAGGAAGATTGCTGGAAAATAGAGCAACGATACCTGCATTCACTAAAAACAGGCACAGCAGGAACCAGGCAATGAAGGTCCTGACACTAATATTTCTTAGCATGATTTTACCCACAACTTATATTTTGGTCGGCATTTAGATTTATAGCATTCACTTTTGCGTTTGTCCTCACATAATACGCTGGTTTCTCGTTTCGCCGTTACCCACCCTGCATTTAACTTAAGTCAGATAAAAAAGAGGTTTTAGTAGAAATGTCATGCACCATATGCTGTATTGCTGGTCCAAAGCCTCCTGAAGCGATACCATTATCTGCGGTACAACGGTCCATATGCACACATATTTAAGACGCTTTACTACAATCTATCGACTATGTTTAGCAGTACTTAATGCATTAACATAAAGAATATATTTTATATTTCGGGTAAGTTTGACCTTTGATATAAGTGGCTATTTTCCACGATAAATAACTAATATGGTTTGAATGCGCATGTTCGTTGCCAGATAAAGACGTGCCGGCCGGCAAAATCGGTAACCCTCTCAGGCGTGGGATTGCATAATGCTCAATATATCGTGGGACCCTGTGTTAATCGCTGTCTCTTATCTGGTGGCGTTTATCGCCTCCTTTGTGGCCCTGGACAGCGCCGGGAAAATTCCCCTTTCCAGCCGTAAAGCGGCTCTGTTCTGGCGCATTGCCGGCGGGATCACGCTGGGCATCGGGATCTGGTCAATGCACTTCATCGGTATGCTGTCGATGCAAATGCCGATGATGATGAGCTATGACCTATGGCTAACCCTTGCGTCTCTCGGCGTGGCGATCGTTGCCTCCACGATAGCAATAAATATTGCCGTTACGGGCAAACACCTCTCTCCCTTTCGGCTGTTCTTCGCCACGGTTATCCTCAGCGCTGGCGTGGTCGCTATGCACTATATCGGCATGGCCGCGTTGATGCTGGAAGGAAGCATCCTCTGGGATCGGCGCATTGTGGGTGTGTCCGTGATGATTGCCGTGGTCGCTTCCGGCGTGGCGCTGTGGCTGGCTTTTCGCCTTAGAGATAAGCACAAAGGGGTCTTTGTTACTCGCATTCTCGCCGCGTTAGTCATGGGCGCCGCCATTTGCGCGATGCACTATACGGGCATGAGCGCCGCGCATTTCCATGAGATGGCGCATACGCTCCCCGGCGGGGTCAGCGAGTTGGGGTTATCCATCTGGGTTTCCGTCACCACGCTCGCCCTGCTCGGCATGATGTTAATTATTTCGCTTATCGATTCGCACTGGCGGACCAGCCGGCTGACGGACAATCTGCGCCAACTCAACCGTCAGCTTGAGCTACAGGTTCGCTTTGACGCTCTCACCGGCCTCGCAAATCGCCAGCAGATGGATATCCGAATGCAGGATTGTCTGCACAGCGCCTTGTTGAGTAACAAACAATTTGCCGTGATTTTTCTGAATGTCGATCGCTTCAGACGCGTGAATGATACCTGGGGTCACAGCGTCGGTGATGAGTTATTAATTACCATTGCCCAGCGCATCACCTCCCTGCTTACCCGTGAGATGACGCTGGCCAGGCTGGGTGGGGATGCCTTTATCCTGCTGGTTCCCGAATACGACGAAGAAAAGCTCACTACCCTGCTCACGACGCTGCTTGCGGATATGCGCCGCCCGCTTTCGCTTTGCGGACATACGCTGAGTACCACCCTCAGCGCGGGTGTAAGCCTTTATCCTCAGGATGGAGAAACGCTGCATGAACTGAAGTTTAAGGCGGATGCCGCCTTACACCACGTTAAGCAAGATGGTCGTAACGGCTGGGCGTTTTACCGCCCTGAGATGTCAACGGCGGTTCCGGCGCAGCCGGGTTTTCTGCAGGAACTTTATCAGGCGCTGGAAAGCGATCGGTTTGAACTGTGGTATCAGCCAACCTGGCATGCTAAAGATAAGACGATCCACGGTTTTGAGGCTCTTCTGCGCTGGCGGCATCCGGAGCAAGGCGTTTTGCTGCCAGGTCTGTTTTTACCCACTCTGGAACAAACGGGTTTGATTATTCCGGTTGGCAACTGGGCTATTGAAGCCGCTTGTCGGCAGCTTCATTTCTGGACTGAACAAGGTTTCAGCCAGTGGACGTTGTCGCTCAATTTATCTCCCATTCAGTTCGAACAGCCGGATATCTTTCACATCGTGTCGTCCATGCTGGATAAATATAATCTGTCGCCCTCAAGGCTGATCCTGGAGGTAACGGAGAGTACCGCGCTAAAAAATCTCGACCGCAGCATCGAGCTGCTCAACGCCTTTAACCATGCGGGGATTACCGTCTCTATTGATGATTTTGGCACGGGCTATTCCAATCTGCTGATGCTGAGCGTTCTTCCGGCAAAAGAGCTTAAAATCGACAAGAGCTTTGTGTCCTCTATGCTGGGAAATGAAAAAAGCCGCAAGCTGGTGGAAACCATTATAAATATTGCCCGCACCATGGAGATGACTGTCGTTGCCGAGGGGATTGAAACGGACGAACAGCAGGCAATACTGACCAGCCTCGGCTGTGACTATCTCCAGGGCTACCTTTTCTCCCGCCCCTTGCCCGCTGAACAGGTTCCGTGGCTGCTGCTACAAAAAAACTCAGACAAACAAATTATACCCATAAGTAAAATTCAAACGGACCCCGAATTTATTTCACAAAAAAATCATGCCTGACGGGATTGAGTAGAGTATGTTTCAAGGGAGTCCATGCGGGTCAGTTCTGCCATGATTACCAGACGTATCGTGCCGATGAACAGGAAAATACTATGTCGCAAAATAGTTTTGATGCGCTTAATGCAATTAAAACGCCCGTGTGGCTCATTTCTCCTGTTTCGGAACAGATTATTTTTGCAAATGTGGCCGCAATACAGCTAACGGGTGATAAAACGCTGAATGACCTGCGTAAAGGTTCCTGTTCTGCAAGTGCGCAAACCGTACTGTCGATGTATGTTCCCGAACTGAAGAACGATCACGATATTGTCGAGATCTGGACAGTTAGCCGGGGCGGGCAGGACGTACCGATAAGCTGTCGCCTCTCCCTCACCCACGTCACGCCGGATGGTGATGTTATCGTTTTCGAAGGGATCTCTTCGCACGCCCCCTCAGGCCTGAAGGCCAGCCGTTCCGCAACCTATCAACGCAAAAAACAGGGGTTTTACGCCCGCTTTTTCCTGACCAACAGCGCACCAATGTTGCTAATCGATCCTGCCCGTGACGGGCAAATTGTCGATGCAAACCTGGCCGCGCTCAGCTTTTATGGTTATTCACATGATGAGATGTGCCGGAAGCACACCTGGGAAATTAACACGCTTGGCAGAGGCGTCATGCCCATCATGACGGAGATCGCCGCGCTGCCCGGCGGACATAAGCCGCTCAATTTTATTCACCGCCTTGCCGATGGCACCACCCGCCACGTCCAGACCTACGCGGGGCCCATTGAGATCTACGGCGACAAACTGATGCTGTGCATAATCCATGATATTACTGAGCAAAAGAGGCTTGAGCAGGAGCTGGAAAATGCTGCATTACGTGACTCGATGACGGGGTTACTCAACCGACGTCAGTTTTATAACGTTATCGACCAAACCAACCTGAGCCACCTCTCCGCCCAGCAGCAATTTAGCCTGCTGCTGGTGGATACCGATCATTTTAAAAACATCAATGACCTCTTTGGTCACCTGAAGGGTGATGAGGTGCTCATCGCCCTCTCCCGAACGCTTGAAGCCTGCAGCAGACAAGATGACCTGGTGTTCCGCTGGGGCGGTGAAGAGTTTGTCATCCTGTTGCCGCGTACGTCTCTCGAAACGGCGCTGAAGATTGCCGAATCCGTCCGTGCGGCGGTCGCCCATATTACCCTCCCAGGCTTACCGCGCTTTACCGTCAGTATTGGCGTGGCTCGGCATGACCCGGAAGAGAGTATTGACGCGCTGTTTAAACGTGTCGACGATGCGCTCTATCGCGCCAAAAACGATGGGCGTAATAAAGTCCTTGCGGCATGAAACTGGAGTATCGTGAAAAGCCCCGCTACAATGCCCAGCTTAAGTAAATTAACGACGGGTGGGTTGTGGCAACAATGGGAAAGACAGAAATAATACTCACCTTAATTATTTTATTGCTTATTATATTTGGCTTATGGTTTATTTTCAGCGGTGAGATTTGGTTTTTCGTTGAATATCTGGAAAACAGTCTCTACCCCACTTTTGACGCACTGTAGTGCACGTTTAATTTATTGTTTCACCTACCGAATTTGTCAGGTATCTGCATTGCCCTCAGCCACGTAAGATACGCGGCGTTATCCTCCAACAATGTTGATAACGAATCACTAAATCATTTGCTTATTTCGCCCGTTCTCTGACGGGCTTTTTTTATTTCCGGCTATTAAGCAAAATCAGGTTTTTCGCCCGTCAGTCACCATGTTGGTGTAGCACCGCTCTGCTCCAGTCATAAAAGGCGCGTACCGAAGGTGGGAGATAGCGGTTTTGTGGATAGACAAGCGAAAGCGGTAAATCGAAAGAGACGTCCTCCATACAGCGGACCAACGCCCCGCTCTTCAGATACGGTTCAGCCAGATAGCTGGCCACGCGAATTAATCCGAGCCCTTGAATTCCAGCCTGGATATAGGCGTCGGTGTCATCGACGATCAGCGTCTCTTTCATGCGGATTGCACAATCGCCGTCATCACGCGTAAAAAACCAGTCAATGGTACGCCCGGTGCGGTGGTTCAGGTAGCCGACTGCGTAATGCTTTTCCAGTTGGTCGAGATTTTCCGGTTTACCACAGGCGGCTATATAGCCCGGAGAAGCCAGAACAACCCATCTGAAGTTCGCCAGAGGGCGCGCGACCAGCGTCGTTGAATCTTCTATCCTCCCGGTGCGGATCACGCAGTCATACCCTTCCTGAATAATGTCCTCCACGTTATCGCTGGAACAGAGTATCAGCTCCAGCTCGGGATACTGGTGGAGAAATTCAGGGAGACTGGGAAGGATGCAATGTCGGGCGAGAGACTGCGGCATCCCGACTTTAAAACGGCCTCTTGGCTGCGCGGATCTGCCGGGAAAGGAAGACTCCATTGTCGCAATATCCGTCAGCAGCCGTTTGCTCTCGTCATAGTAGCGTCGGCCTTCTGCGGTCACGCTGAGTTTCCGGGTGGTGCGCTGTAAAAGCTGAATGCCCAGGTATGTCTCCAGCTCCTTAACAACCCGCGATACGGTTGAGCGCGGTAGCCCCAGCACTTCTGCCGCCCTGGCGAAGCTGTGGGTCTCGACCACACAAACGTATACCCGCATTGATTCCAGTTTATCCATATTCCCACCGCGCCTGAAAAGATCGATTATCCCATTTTTACGAACAGTCTAACTTATGCTTGTCGTCTTATCGAATGCAGCCATCTGACATAACCTTGCTCAAGTTGAAGTAATCAAGCGATTTAACAAAGAGAGGCTCAGTATGAAAGAACGTGATATCACGACAGGCGAAAAAGTATTAGTGCTTGGTGCAGGACAATTGGGCGCTGCCGTGCTGGAGTATCTGGTTCCGGCAGTCACGCAGCGCGACGGCGCTGTCTCCGTGATCGTATCGCCCGGCTCCAGGGACAGCCGGGGTAAGCTTCAGTCCGAAACGCATCAAAAACTGGCTGATGCAGGGGCCAAATTTATCTCTGTCGATGTCGCTGCCAGCACGATTGACGCGTTAAAAAACCACTTCGCGGATTTTGATACTGTTATCAACTGCATGGGGTTTGTCGCTGGCGCGGGAACACAGATAAAGATTACTCGCGCGGTACTGGAGGCTGGCGTTAAACGCTATTTTCCCTGGCAGTTTGGCGTGAATTACGATGTGGTAGGCAAAGGGAGCGGTCAGCCCGTCTGGGACGAGCAGTATGATGTCAGGACGCTACTGCGGGAACAGAACGCGACGGAATGGGTGATTGTTTCAACCGGCATGTTTACCAGTTTTCTCTTCGAACCGGCATTTGATGTGGTGAATTTATCCGAAAAAACCATTAATGCGCTCGGAGGATGGGAAACACAGGTTACCGTGACATCACCTGCGGATATTGGCCGACTCACCACCGAAATTTATTTGCATCAGCCGCGGATCGTAAATGAAGTGATATTTGTCGCAGGTGAAACAACCTCATACGGAAAACTGGCAGAAACCGTTGAACGTGTGACCGGCCAAACGTTCACTAAAGACGTATTACCCCTCTCTGCGCTACTGGATGAGCTGCGTTTGAAACCGGATGATACGATGACAGGCTATCGTACGGCCTTCGCCAGGGAAGACGGTGTATGGTGGCCGATGAAAGATACCTGGAATGTACAGAATAACCTGCCGACCCAGGATATAGCGTCATGGCTAAAAACCGTCATTTGAGGACATCTCTTTTCAGGACGCTAATGAAAACTGGCGCTGTCAGCCGCGCCAGCTCTGGTTTAGCCGTGGCTACCTTGCGTTAACAGGCAACCGGTACTGATTAGTGCTTTTCAATATATATCGTCCGGCTATATGCCACGTCTTCCGGGTTATTGATGGGGTAACCCTTCACCCAGGGCTTAATCAGGCGACCGTTAGTGTACTGATAAATTGGCGCGATGGGCGCCTTCTCCATAAGGATTTTCTCCGCCATGTTGTAGTCCGCATTGCGCGCCTTCGCGGTGGTTTCCAGCGTCGCCTGCTGGACGATCTTATCGTAGGCAGGGTCATTAAAGCGGGAGATATTGCCGCTGTGAGTGGAGGTCAACAATGACAGGAACGTTGATGGTTCGTTGTAATCGCCCACCCATGAGGCGCGGATCACATCAAAGTTGCCGGTGTTACGGCTATCAATGTAGGTTTTCCACTCCTGGTTTTGCAGTTTGACATCCACACCGAGATTTTTCTTCCACATGGAGGCCACCGCAATCGCGATTTTCTGGTGGTTTTCCGAAGTGTTATACAGCAGGTTCAGCTTTAGCGGACGCTGAGGACCGTATCCTGCAGCCTGCAGCAAGGTTTTGGCCTGGGCGTTCAGCTCCTGCTGCGACATCTGCTCAAACGGCGAGGCGTCCGGAGTGAACCCTGCCGTCACGTCTGGGGTGAAGTGCCAGGCGGGCTTCTCCCCCGTCCCTAACACCTTTTCTGCCATGATACGACGGTCGATGCTCATACTCAGCGCCAGACGAACCCGTGCATCCGCCGTCGGGCCTTTTTGGGTGTTAAAGGCATAGTAATACGTTCCCAACTGAGGCGGCGTATAAACCTGCCCCGGAATGTCCTTCATGAGCTTCTGATACATGTTTTTTGGGAACGATTCGGTAATATCAATATCCCCTGCCAGGTAGCGTTTGGTCGCCGACGATTCCTGATTAATCGGCACGAAGGTCACCTTCTGCAGTACCGTTTTGGCATTGTCCCAGTAGTGCGTATTGGGCACCACAACCAGTTTTTCATTCACCACGCGGTCCTTCAGAACGTAAGCCCCGTTCCCCACCAGCGCGCCCGGTCGCGTCCACTCTTTACCGCTTTCGACGTTAGCTTTTTGTACTGGATAAAAAGCAAAGTTCGCCGTCAGGTTGCTGAACCACGGCAGCGGTTTGTCCAGCTGAACGCGTAACGTTCTGGCGTCCACCGCCGTCACACCCAGCGTATCGGGCGCGGCTTTGCCGTCAATAATGGCCTGCGCGTTATTAATTCCCGCCAGCGCGGCAAACCAGGCAAACGGAGAGGTGGTTTTCGGGTCAACCAGACGCTGCCAGCTGTAGACAAAATCCTGGGCGGTGACAGGGGAGCCGTCGGACCATTTCGCGTCATCGCGTAAGGTAAACATCCAGACGCGGTTATCGTTGCTCTGCCAGCGTGTCGCCACGCCCGGCGTCAGCTCCCCTTTCTCATTCTGATTAACCAGGCCTTCAAAGAGATCGCGAATCACCTGAATCTCTGGCAACCCCACGGCTTTCGCCGGATCCAGCGAAGCCGGCTCGTCTTTAATATGCCTGACCAGCTCCTGTTTTTGCGCCAGCGCAGTGCCCTGCGGCACGTCAGCTGCGAAAGAAAGTGAAGAGAGCCCGCACAGGCACAGTACGGCAAAAAGACGCGAAACAGGATGCTTCATAAGATCCCCTTTAATGAATTCAGGTATTAAGCAGATGCGTAATTATTTGTTTCGACAAAAAGAAATGCAAATAACTTACGCCTGAATAGTGATTTAAGGCAATTCTTAGCCATTACGGAAACTATTTGATTAACAGCGGGTTTTGCACAACACTGCCAGTAGTGACTTCTTTATCAGGATTTCGTATGGCAACCACCCGACCGAGAGCGGAACGCGGCGCCTTTCCGCCGGGCGCTGAGCAATATGGCCGCTCCTTTTTAGGCGCATCGCTGATCTGGTTCCCCGCCCCCGATGCAGACCGCGAAAGCGGCTTGATTCTTGCCGGCACGCACGGGGATGAAAACTCCTCCATCGTGACGCTTTCCTGCGCGCTGCGGACGCTGACGCCGTCATTGCGACGTCATCACGTGATTCTGGCGGTTAACCCGGACGGCTGCCAGCTGGGTCTTCGCGCCAATGCGCGAGGCGTTGACTTAAACCGTAATTTTCCATCAGCAAACTGGCGCGCCGGGGAAACGGTGTATCGCTGGAACAGCTCCGCCGAGGAGCGTGATGTGGTTCTGCTAACGGGAGATAAGCCGGGCTCAGAGCCGGAAACCCAGGCGCTGTGCCAGCTAATCCATAAGATCCATCCCGCGTGGGTGGTCTCCTTCCACGACCCGCTGGCCTGTATTGAAGATCCGCGTCACTCCGAGCTTGGCGCGTGGCTGGCAGACGCATTCGCCCTGCCGCTCGTGACCAGCGTGGGCTATGAAACGCCAGGCTCGTTCGGTAGCTGGTGCGCCGATTTGAGCCTGCCCTGCATAACCGCTGAATTCCCGCCGATCTCCTCCGACGAGGCCAGCGAAAAATACTTAAAAGCCATGGTGGATCTTTTACGCTGGCAGCCTCAGAGATGAAGCACGCCGCTGGTAAAATGGAGCGCGGGAGAGACGTCAACCGCCAGCCACGTCGGGCCATCCAGATCGGCGAAACGGACCTGATTGACAAGCGGTAGCGCCGCGCCGATTGCCCGGGATGTACAGAGCATACAGCCCAGCATCAGTGAAAAACCTTGCGCCCGGGCTTCTGCCGCCAGGGCCAGCGCCTCTGTCAGCCCGCCGGTCTTGTCGAGCTTAATATTAATCATCTCGTAGCGGCCCTGCAGCTCGCTCAAGCTCGCGCGGGTGTGACAGCTTTCATCCGCACAAACGGGCAACGGATGGATAAAGTTCTTCAGCGCCGCGTCATCTTTTGCTGGCAGAGGCTGCTCCAGCATGGCCACCCCCAGGTCGGCCAGCAGCTGACAGCGGGCGGCCAGCCCTTCTGGATGCCATGATTCATTGGCATCAACAATCAGCGTGGCTGAGGGTACCGCCGCGCGAATGGCGACCATCCGCTCGCTAATCAGACGGTCGTCGAGCTTCACCTTCAGCAGCCGGGCCCCGGCGTCATAAAGCGCTTTGGCGCTGGCGGCCATCTGTTCCGGCTCGCCAATCACTACCGTTTGCGCGGTAGCGACCGATTCCGGCAGCGCCACGCCCAGCAATGCTGTCAGGGGTTGCTGCTGTTTCGCCGCCTCGAGACTCCAGAGCGCACTATCAATGGCGTTACGTGCGGCCCCGGCGGGCAAACGATGCTGTAATGCCTCGCGCGTGAGCCCGGTTTGCAGGTCTGGCACCAGCGTCATGATATGCGCCATCACTGACGCGAGGCTTTCACCATAGCGCGGGTAAGGCGTACACTCCCCTACGCCTTTAAAACCGCCCTCTTCGATTTCAACGACCACCACGCTGGCTTCGCTTCGGCTGCCGCGGGAGATCACAAACGGGGTATGCAATGGCCAGGCTTCTTCATAGACCTTAACGCTTCTCATCACTGACTCCTTGCAGCCCGGAAAGGCGAAAAAATTTGGTTTGCCGTGTTATCCGCGGATGGCATACACTAGCCCCGACGTTAACTATATGTAAACAGGAAGATATCTATGTCACAACTCGTTCATTTCCAGGGCAACCCGGTTGCTGTTGCAGGTTCCATTCCGCAGGCTGGCAGCAAAGCGCAGGCTTTTACTCTGGTGGCTAAAGATCTGTCTGACGTCACACTGGCTCAGTTTGCGGGCAAACGCAAAGTGCTGAACATTTTCCCGAGCATTGATACCGGTGTTTGCGCCGCATCCGTGCGTAAGTTCAACCAGCTGGCAACTGAAATGGACAACACCGTTGTGCTGTGCATTTCTGCTGACCTGCCGTTCGCCCAGTCTCGCTTCTGCGGTGCTGAAGGCCTGAGCAACGTTATCACCCTCTCCACCCTGCGCAGCCCGGATTTCCTCGAAAACTACGGCGTCAGCATCGCCGAAGGCCCTCTGAAAGGCCTGGCAGCACGCGCGGTACTGGTTCTTGATGAAAACGACACTGTCGTCTTCAGCGAACTGGTTAATGAAATCACTACCGAGCCGGATTACACCGCCGCGCTGGAAAAGCTGAAAGCATAATCACTACTTAGCATTCTATACCGCTTTTTCAAAACCTCGCTATGGCGGGGTTTTTTATTAGTTACACGCTGAATCGTTAAAGCAATAATGAGCTTGCGTCACAAAATTAACGCAAATAAGTTTCAGGAATTCAGCAAAATAGCGATCAGACCCGCATATTGATCGTTAAACAACCCTGAATTTACCCTCAGTGAGGCGCATCACATTTCCCTTATCGCCAAAACATTAGATTTGCTTACGAAGTTAAATAATCGTTTCAGCAAAAAGGGATAAATATGAAAATAAAACTGGCTTTAACGCTCCTTTCGGTACTGGTTTCGGGCCAGGCCGCAGCAAAAACCTGGGTGCTGACAAGTGCTGAAAGCAGCGTGGAAAAAGGAAACTGGAAGATTTCCAGCGATGAGCTGAAAATTAACGATCGAACGTTCAGCATCGAGCAAAAAGTGTTGCACGGCGGCAAGCAGGAAGGCAGTAAAGCGATCGTTATTAGCAGTAAAAACGGCCTGACCATCACCTTAAGCCCGACGCGCGGGATGAACCTTCTGCATGTGGAGGGCTTTGGCACCAGGCTGGGCTGGAACTCCCCCGTTAAAGAGGTCGTTAATCCGGCGTATATCAATCTGGAAAGCCGAAACGGACTTGGCTGGCTGGAAGGTTTCAACGAGATGATGGTCCGCTGTGGCTACGAATGGACGGGTCATCCGGTCACCGCTGACGGCCAGATTTACACCCTACATGGCAAGGCGGGGAATACACCGGCATCTCAGGTGGAGGTAGAAATTGCGGATGCTGCCCCGCATGAAATTCGTATTCGCGGTCTCATCAAAGAAAGCACTTTTAAAAAAGCGGATCTGCAAACCATGACCGAACTGCGTTACGTTCCAGGAACCAACCAGTTCAGCCTGCATGACGTTCTGACGAACCATGCCGATTACCCTCATGACTATCAGATCATCTACCACAGCAACTTCGGGGCGCCTGTCCTCGAAGAAGGCGCGCGCTTCCTTGCCCCGGCGGCAAGCGTGAGCCCGTTCAATGATTACGCGAAAGCGGGCGTTAACGACTGGCAAACCTACGCCGGGCCGACAAAAGGCTTTGATGAGATGGTCTTTAACATCAAACCGCTTGCGGACAGCAACCATGAAACCCTCGCGGCGGTGGTGAATAAAGCCGGTGACAAAGGCGCGTCAATTCAGTTTGATACCCGCCAGCTGCCCGTGCTGACCCTGTGGAAAAATACCGATACGCCAAAACAAGGCTATGTCACGGGGATTGAGCCAGGCACCAGCTATGCCTACCCCGTCACCATTGAACGCGAGCAGAAGCGGGTTAAGCAGCTGCAGCCAGGCGCCAGCGCTCAGTTTGACCTGACCTATACCCTGCTACACAGCGCGCAGCAGGTGAAGGACGTGGAAAGCAGGATTGCGTCGATTCAAGGCGAGACAAAAACAGAGATCGTGACCACGCCGCTGGCGAAGGAATAAGCATTAAAAAAGCCTCTTTACAGAGGCTTTTTGTTATTCGTCACCTTTCTTATGATTCAATCCATACTCACGTAGCTTATTCGCAATCGCGGTATGCGAGACGCCAAGCCGTTTTGCCAGTTTGCGGGTGCTGGGGTAGCTGCGGTACAGCTGCGTCAGCACGGAGCGCTCGAAGCGGCTGGTGATATCATCCAGCGAGCCTTCCATCGCTTCTTCGCCTACCGATACCGTCCCGGCGTCGTAATCCGGCAACAGAATGTCCTGAGGGCGCAGTTCATACCCTTCCAGCTGGGTCAGCGCGCGATAAACGGCGTTTTTAAGCTGACGAATGTTGCCCGGCCAGCCGTAGCGCATTAACACCGTGCCGAGATCTGCAGACAGTTTCGGACGTGGAACGCCCTGCTCGTCGGCAAAGCGGGCCACAAACAGTTCCGTTAGCGGCATGATGTCCTGCGGACAATCGCGCAGCGGTGGAATGTTCAGCGTCAGGACGTTGAGGCGGTAATAGAGATCTTCGCGGAAAATCCCCTTTTGCACCAGCTCCACCAGGTTCTTCTGGGTGGCGCAAATGACGCGCACGTCCACATGCACTTCGTGATCCTCACCGACGCGGCGGAAGGTGCCGTCGTTCAGGAAACGCAGCAGTTTAGCCTGCATACGCGGCGACATTTCGCCGATCTCGTCCAGCAGCACGGAGCCGCCGTTGGCCTGCTCGAAGAACCCTTTCTTGCCTTCCGGTGCGTGTCCAAACAGCTCGCTTTCGACGGCATCTTCTGGAATTGAAGCGCAGTTAAGCGCCAGATACGGTTTTGCCGCACGCGGGCTTGCCAGGTGCACGGCGTGCGCCAGCAGATCTTTCCCGGTACCGGTATCGCCGGTAATCAGCAGCGGCGCGGTAAGGCTGGCAAGCTTGCGCGCCTGGTCAACCACGTGGCGCATTTTCGGGCTGACGGCAATAATCTGGCTGAATGCGCCAACGTCCTGGCTGGAGAGATTTTGCAGCTGGCGCCCCATGCGTAGCGTCGAGCGCAGCATGATCACCGCCCCGGTCAATACGCGACTATTTCCTTCTCCTTTCAGATAGACCGGTGTGATCTCCATCAGGAAATTCTGCCCGTTAATGACCACATGCTCGCTGTGCGTATTCTGCGGGTTGCTGTCCAGCCAGCGCTGGAAGTTAAAACCGGGGATCAGCTGCGCGGCGTGGTGGCTGCTGAGCTTCTCCTGGCTCTGCGCGAAAAGCTGGCAGCTCGCGTGGTTAACGCGCTCGACTTTACTTTTCAGATCCAAAGAGAGGAACGGCTCGGGCATCGCTTCAAGCAGCGCGCTCAGGGCGAGGTGCTCACGTTCGGAGGGCATCCAGGGTATGGTGCGTACATCCGTAACGCCAGCGATACGGCGGATTTCCGCCATCAGGCTGCTGAAGGTGTTAAATTCAATTTCGGCAAAATTGAGGTAAATTCGCCCGACAGGATCGATCTCAATGCCACGTAAATCAATGCTACGTAAAACAAGAAGATCGAGTAATTCGCGGGTCAGACCGAGACGGTCTTCACAGAAGACTTCAAGACGCATGGGAAATTCACCGTTTTAAGCCAATAACGTTAAAATGATATGTCAGAACTCGGTGAACCGGAAGATGGCTGTCAACAAATATTGACAGCCAGCACGATTAGTAAACAAAGCCTTAAGGAGACGGTTTTTTATTGAGCGTTTCTTTCAGCTGACCGATCAGTTCACGCCTGAAATCCCCCAGCCGCGGCTTATCGCCATCAATCCACGGCAGCGGACGGCACACCTCCATCGCTTTGATACCCAAACGCGCCGTCAGCAAGCCCGCGCCAATGCCCTGAGCTGCACGGGCTGAAAGACGCGCCGCCAGATCCTGCGACATCCAGTCCATTCCCACTTCGCGCACCAGCTCGCTCGCGCCCGCAAACGCGATATTTAGCAGGACCAGTTTGAACAGCCTGAGCCGGCTGTAGTAACCCAGCTCTATGCCGTAAAGGTTCGCGATACGGTTGATGAGGCGCAGGTTACGCCAGGCGATAAAGGCCATATCCACCAGCGCCAGCGGGCTGACGGCAATCATCAGCGTGGATTCCGCCGCCGAGCGGCTAATCTCACGCCGCGCCTGGGCATCCAGCACCGGCTGAACCTGATGGGAATAGAGCGTGACCACCTCCCGGTCGTTCTGGGTTTCATGGATGGCGGCGTACCAGCGCTGGAGCGCCGGATGCGACTGATCGATACCGGCCTGGCTGGCCAGTTTTTCACAGAAGGCGCGGCCTTTGCCGGTGCCGTGGCTGTGGAGGAGATCCCGCGCTTCATCGCGCTCGTGCGCGCGCTGTCGCAAACGCCAGAGGCGGCGCCACTCGGTGGCAACCGACCCGACGCCCGCCCCCACGATGAGCGCGCCCGCGGCACATCCTCCCAGCGCAACCCAGTCCTGGGTTTGCCAGGCGTTCATCGCCCACTGCACGCCCTGCCCGACCACGCTGATGCCAAACAGCGCCAGACCGGCGGTGACCATCTTGCGCCACAGGCTGCGTTTAGGACGCAGAGCGGCTTCCACGGCCGCCTCCGCCGGACCTTCCTCGACGGCGGGATCGTCCGGCAGCGCCGGGGCAAAGTTCTCCGCCTGCGCGCCGCTGAACGTCTGGGCCGTTTTAAAGGCGTCCTGACGCTCGGGCTCAAGCGTTCCGGTAAAGTCTATGCGCGGTTTTAACGGTTCCGTCATCGCAATTTATCTCCAATCAAAAACTCCAGCGCCGCATCCAGACGGATGTGCGGTAACGGCCGATCGACGCTCATGGTCTGAGGGCGGAAGGCTTCAAACTGGAAGCCCTGACTCTGCCAGAAGGCCTGACCCGGCAGCCGCGCGGGGACTTCGCCGGGATAGACGGTAAGCGGCTCGCCGTCACTGAGTCGATTCCCGCGTAATGCTGGTATTTTCTCGCCGTTAAGGTCAATCAGGCCGCTTTGGGTCGCCTGCACCGATGCGAGCCCAAGACAATCCATACTGATGCCTTCAAACGCGGCGTTTTGCCAGGCGTCCTGCACCAGCTGCTGCAGCAGAGAAACCATGTTGGCATGCTGATCGACCGTAACGTGATCGGCTTTTGTGGCCGCAAACAGTAGCTTGTCGATCACCGGTGAGAACAGACGACGAAACAGCGTCCGCTGCCCGTAGTGGAAACTCTGCATCAGCTGCGTCAGCGCGAGGCGCATATCGTTAAATGCCTGCGGCCCGCTGTTGAGCGGCTGCAGGCAATCCACCAGCACAATCTGGCGGTCGAAACGTAAAAAGTGGTTTTTATAAAAACCTTTGACCACCTTTTCGCAGTAGTAATTGTAACGCTCGCGCAGCATGCCGGCATTCGTGTGTTTGTCGGCCTGTGCCAGCTTCGACTCGCCTGCGCCGTCCACATCCGGCCACGGGAAGAACTGCAGCGCGGGCGCGCCTGCTAAATCACCCGGCAAGACAAAACGGCCCGGCTGGATGAAGTGCAGCCCTTCCTGTTTGCACTGATGCAGATAGTCCGTCCAGGCTTCAGCAATGGTCGCCAGACGGTTTTCATCCGCAGGCGCCAGCGGATCAAGGCCCTCGCACAGCTGTCGCCATTTCGTTGACCACTCTGCGCGTTGCCCTTGCAACAAGCCCGTCATCTGGCGGGACCAGCTGAGGTAGTCCTGCGCCAGCATCGGCAGGTCGAGCAGCCATTCGCCGGGATAATCGACGATTTCCAGATACAGGGTTGAGGTATCCTTAAAGTGACGTATCAGCGATTCATTAGAACGAAAGCGCAGCGCAAGGCGAATTTCACTGACGCCTCGCGTTGGCGTCGGCCACGCGGGCGGATCGCCGTAAAGCTGCGCCAGCCCTTCGTCGTAGGTAAAACGCGGTATGCCAAAATCACGCTGAGGGACGCGCTTAACGCCCAGCAGACGCTCTTCCCGCACGGCGCTGAGCAACGGCAGCCGCGCACCGGCGTGCAGGTTCAGCAACTGGTTTACCATCGCGGTGATGAACGCCGTCTTACCGCTGCGGCTCAGGCCGGTAACGGCCAGACGCAGATGTCGATCAACGCCGCGGTTCACCAGTGAATTGAGTTCGTTCTTAAATCGCTTCATCGCCATCCTTCATTGCCCGGAAGCCAGGAATGTATGGCTTCAGAATACAATAAATGGGGGCAGATCGTTGATTATCAATTCTTATTTATTGCTATTGCCGTTTTCTCTCCAGTAAGATGAACGACATTGCTGTCAGTCCGGAGTGAGT
The DNA here is from genome assembly GCF_047530715.1 of Enterobacter sp. 04-C-12-SI-ECC. Lineage (NCBI taxonomy): Bacteria > Pseudomonadati > Pseudomonadota > Gammaproteobacteria > Enterobacterales > Enterobacteriaceae > Enterobacter > Enterobacter sp. 04-C-12-SI-ECC. The sequence continues at coordinate 380,823 of NZ_JBLKDI010000001.1, read as the reverse complement.
AAGGTGTATGTCACCCACCATCTATGATATCGCACGGGTTGCGGGCGTATCGAAATCAACCGTTTCCCGCGTTCTGAATAAACAAACGAATATTTCCCCTGAAGCGCGAGACAAAGTGCTTAAGGCGATAGACGAATTAAATTATCAACCCAACAAACTGGCACGCGCCCTGACCTCTTCTGGCTTTGATGCCATTATGGTTATTTCGACCCGCTCGACCAAAACTACTGCCGGTAACCCTTTTTTCTCCGATGTTCTTCACGCCATTACGGCAAAAGCGGAAGAGGAAGGGTTTGACGTTATTTTACAAACCTCGAAAAGCAGTGAGGACGATCTGCAGAAGTGCGTGGGAAAAATAAAGCAGAAGATGATCAAAGGGATCATCATGCTGAGTTCACCCGCAAACGAATCTTTTTTCACCACGCTGGACGAATACGGTGTGCCCGTAGTGGTTATTGGAAAAGTAGAAGGAAAGTTCCAGAATATTTATTCTGTTGATACGGACAATTTTCACGACAGCGCTATTCTGGTCGATTCGTTTATTAAACATGGGCGAACAAAAATTGCCTGTCTGCATGCCCCGCTCGATTATCACGTTTCTATCGATCGCCTTGCGGGTTATAAATCCAGCCTTGAGAAGCAGGGTATCGCCATTAACCCGGACTGGGTCATTGATGGCGGATATACCCATGAAAGCGCGCTCCAGGCAGCCTGCAAATTACTCTCGTCTGACAACCCGCCCAATGCCGTTTTTGCTACTGACAGTATGAAATTGTTGGGTCTTTATCGTGCAGCGGATGAGTTAAATTTGATGGTTCCCGAGCAGGTTGCTATGGCAGGCTACAGCGATCCGATGCTGTCTCTCGTTTTAACCCCTGCGCCAGGCGGGTTTGATATTCCGACGAGAAAGCTCGGCGAAGAGAGCTGCAACGTGTTGTTTAAGCGTATTGCGGGTAAACCTGCGCCGCATAAGATTTTGGTTGATACCCATTTTTCGGATGCGGCGTCCTTGCGCTAAAAACCAGGGGCAATCGCCCCTGGTAAATCATGATCAGAACGCGTAGTTCACGCCGACACCTGCGTAGTGGAAGCGATCGCTCTCACCTTCATCATGGTTTTCCCATTCGTAGGCATATTCCAGCGTCATGGATAAACCGTTGTTAAAATCATAGGCGTACAGCATACCCAGACGGTTGAAATCATGTCCTTCACGCGTCGGATCGTCCTGCCAGTCCCAGTTTGACCAGCGATCGAGTCCCAGACGGGTATAAGGCGTTAACGTCGTCTGGCCTAACGAAATCGGCAGGTAGGCACGAATTTCCTGGGTAGAAAACTCGCCGTTATTACGTGAGCTGTCCATATTGAAGCCGCGCTCTAAATAATAATTTACTTTCGCAGAGAACGTTTCGTTGATGGTCCAGGTAAAACCGGTTTCGGTCTCGACGCGGCTGTCAGAATAACCGGTTTTATCCAGATCGTTGGCAAACTGATACATGGCAAACCAGCCGCCAAAGCGCCAGTCGTCGGTTAATTTAATATCCCAGTCAGGCTGAACTTTGTAACGCTGCATATTAGCGCTGCCGTCTTTGGCACCGTGTTCATCTTTAAAGTGATAACCATAATTGCGGAAGCCACCGGTCAGACCGAACGTAAAATCATCGGTGCCGATAAAGCGATAGCGCAATTCAAATTCCGGGCGATCGAAATAGGTGCCACGCGTCATGCTGCTATAATCAACCGGCCCTTCCTGATACATTGCCAGAGAGATTGTCCAGGCATCCCATGTTGCATTAAACCATACGGAGGGTTCATATAATCCATCTTTATCGTCGCTCTGACCTTCGACGTTTTCAATTTCATACATGGCACCGATATTAAACGCCCACTGCTTTGCGGGTTCTGTTGCTTGCGCGCAGCTAACCCCTGCGCACAGAACGAGCGCAGCACTTCTTAGTAGAGTACTCATTAAATATTCCCTTTATAATTAACAAACAAAAAAAACCGGAAATTTGCATTTCCGGCAAACACCTTTCTTATCTAATAGCCGCTTCGGTATCGGCGTCGAAGAAATGGCACTTATTCATATCGAACTGAATGCCGATAGTATCTCCGGCTACGTAGTCATTGGCCGCGCCTGCGCGGACAACCAGTTCATGTCCGCCCACGGTGGCATAAAGCATAAATTCGGCACCGGTAAGCTCAGCGACACTGACTTTCGCCGCGATATCTTCTCCGCTGCTCTGCAGGGTAAGAATGTCTTCCGGACGGATCCCGAAGACGACCGCTTTACGCTGGTAACCTTGCGCATTCAACTCGGCCAGCTTGTCCTCAGGGATCTCCAGACGCAGCGTTTCCGTTACGAAATAGCGATCGTCGATAGCGCCACGAATGAAGTTCATTGCCGGAGAGCCAATGAACCCTGCGACAAACATATTGGCCGGCTCGTTGTATACCTGCTTCGGCGCACCCACCTGCTGAATGATGCCGTCTTTCAGGATCACGATGCGGGTCGCCATCGTCATGGCTTCCGTCTGGTCGTGCGTAACATAGATCATGGTGGTGTTAAGCTTCTGGTGCAGCTTGCTGATTTCGGCACGCATCTGCACGCGAAGCTTGGCATCGAGGTTGGATAACGGCTCATCCATCAGGAAGACGCCCGCCTCGCGCACGATCGCCCTGCCCAGCGCCACGCGCTGGCGCTGACCACCCGATAAAGCGCCTGGTTTACGCTTCAGGTATTCGCGTAGCCCTAAAATCTGCGCCGCCCAGTTCACGCGTTCTTCAATCACCGCGGGCGCTATTTTTTGCATTTTCAGGCCAAACGCCATGTTGTCGTAGACCGTCATATGCGGATAAAGCGCATAGTTCTGGAATACCATCGCGATATCACGCGATTTGGCAGGCACGTCATTCATGCATACGCCGTCGATAATCAGTTCACCCGCGCTGATCTCCTCAAGACCGGCAATCATTCGCAGCGTCGTGGATTTACCGCAGCCCGACGGACCGACGAAAACAATAAACTCTTTGTCTTCAATTTCGAGGTTGAAATCCTTAACCACGTGGACCTGGTTATCATAGATTTTCTGAATATGTTTCAGAGAAAGTTGAGCCATAATTTATTCCTTATCAATACGCCCGGGACGCCCAGAATTCTGTCAGGCATTTCCAGGTCAGTTCCCGCGTTGAATGAAGTTGTAATCCCGCATGGTTAAGGCCAGGCCCAATCCCGACCGACAGCATTCCTGCGGCGTTGATTGCTTCAACACCCGCAGCGGCATCTTCAATGCCAATCGCCTCTGCAGGACGCACGTTCAGCCCCGCACAGGCCGCAAGGAAGATCTCCGGGTCCGGCTTTGAACGGCAAATGCGGGAAGCATCAGCGCAAAAATCGAAGGCCTGATGAATGCCCAGCGCGTGCAAAATCCCTGGGGCATTGAGCGATACGGACGCCAGCCCAATCTTGACCTTCGCGGCACGGATCTCCGCCAGCACGTCGCGGATCCCCGGCAGCAGAGAATCCTGCGTCAGTGATGCCAGCGACTGGACGTAAAGCGCATTTTTTTTCGTCGCAAGCGCCAGGCACTGCTCCTCACTAAACATCCCCTCTTTTCCGCCGTGCTTCAGAATGCGCTGGAGGGAATCCATGCGGCTTATTCCCTTGAGCTGTTCGTTAAACACTTCGTCGAAGGTAATGCCAATTTCCTCCGCCACGGCACGCCAGGCCAGAAAGTGAAGATGCGCGGTATCGGTGATCACACCGTCCAAATCGAATACAACAGCCTTAAGCGTCATGTTGCCCCTCCGTGGTAGCGGTCCCATTCACGGACGCAAGAAAATCCTTATACGCGAACACTTCTCGCTCCGGGATATGGAGCGTTTTGCCCCACAGCGTCAGCGTGGCAGGCGCCGTGGTTTCAATGGTTAACACCTCGTTCTCATACGTGAAGTGCATTGCTGCGTTCCGCCACCGCAGCGGGAAAGCGAGTTTCTGCCAGTGAGCAGGCAGTTTTGGCGCGAGATGCAGTTCCCCTTCAATGATTTGCAGGCCAGCAAATCCCTGAATTGCGCCAGACCAGATCGCACCGGTTGCCGCAGCATGAATGCCCTCATCGCTGCTGTGCGGATCCTCGCCCAAATCAATGGCGATGCCATCGCGCCAGAAGGCATAGGCCCCCTGCGTGTCACCGCAGCGCGCGAGCACAATCCCGTGAATGGCCTTGCTCAGGGACGAATCATGGATCGTGCGTGGCTCATAGAACGCCAGATTGGCGGCGCATTGCTGTGGCGTAAACCGTTCTGGCAGCAGGTAGTTAAGCATCACCACATCGGCCTGCTTCAGGATCTGCATCTCGTTCACTTCCGCGCGGGAATAATCGAGCAGAATCGTCTGTTTACCCGCTTTGGCTTTGTAGCGGCTCAGATCGATGGCAGGTTTTGCCATGAAGGAATCATCCTGCGGGATCACACCGTCTGCATCGGCCTCCGGTAGCCATAAGCGCGCCAGGAACTGCGCGGCATTCTCCGTAAAACGCTCATCCTCACGCCCAAACATCGCCATAAACTGGCGCGCACAGGCCACGTTGTGCCAGGCCAGATAGTTGGTGTAAGCGTTGTTGTTCACGTGCTCGGTGTATTCGTCCGGTCCGATGACATCATGGATTTCCAGACGACCATTGACGTCCGTTGCGCGTCCCATCCAGAACAAAGCCGTTTCCATCAGCAGCGTCAGGCCTTCGTTACGCATAAAGGCGTCATCATGCGTCGCCTGCCAGTACGCAACGACGGCCCAGGCAATATCAGCCACGATGTGATGCTCAGCAAATGCGGAAGCCACCTTCTGGCGTACCCCGGTGCGGATGTTGATTGCCGCGAACTCCGGCGTCTCTTCCTCTCCGCTTGCGGCGCTTTCCCATGGGAACAACGCGCCCGGCCAGCCGTTACGACGGGCTTTTTCCCGTGCGCCAGCCAGATTAAGCCAGCGATAGCGCAGCAGGCTGCGGGCAACCTGCGGGCGGGTAAACAGATGGAAAGGCAGCAGGAAAATTTCGGTATCCCAGAAGACGTGCCCCTTGTACCCCTCACCCGTCAGCCCTTTTGCGGCGATACTGCTTCGCTCATCATGGGCTGGCGTCATCGTGGTCAGGTGCCAGACCGCATAATCCAGCGCCAGCTGATCCTGTTGCTCCGTGGAAGTCACTTCCACACGGGCGTCGCGCCAGACCTCTTTCCAGGCATACGCAGAGCTCTCACGCAGCGCCTCGTAACCTCTTGCCGCACTGACTTTGAGATCGGCCAGCGCGTTACGTGCGAAAGTTTCCTGCGACAGCGCTTTATCGCTGCGATGCGTTACCCAGACGATCTTCTCAAGCGTGACAGTGTCACCCTGAGCAATCGTCAGCGAATGATGCACGCTGAGTCGACGATTTTTGGCGGTGAAGCAGCTGTCGCTCTTCGTCGAGAGCTGACAAAACGCCGAAACAACAACCTCCGACGCCCGATCCTGCGTTTCATACACCCCCTGCATATAGTGCTGATCAAAGACTCTGACCGAGAGTTCATCCAGATGCTGTCTGCCGCTGTTCGTTTGCGTTGCGTCGATGCCGGTTTTCAGCACGGCATGCGTGGCGGCATCAAGAGGCGTGATCGCGAGCTGCATAGCCACTAATGGCAACTGGTCCAGCGACACAAAACGACGGCTCTCCAGCCGATAGCGCTTGCCGTCGGGCGAACGCCAGACAACGTTACGATGCAGTTCGCCGTTAGCGAATGCCAGCTCGCGCTGCCACTCAAGAATTTCCCCGGCAAGGAGGGTGAAATTGACGCCGTCCAGCTCTACATCAATACCGGTGATATCCGGCAGATTGACCAGCTCGGTGGTCTCGTTGCGCCCCGCGCGATGATACAGCCCAGCGAGATACATGCCTCTGGTCTGCTGGGTGTACTCTTCTTCATGCGCGGCGCGAATGCCCATGTAGCCATTGCCGCATGCCATGATGGAGGCGTATTTATTCAGGCTGTGTGGACAAAAGCCCGGATCGGTTAATACAGAGACGTTCAGCATAGTGTTACGCTTTCCCCTGTTTCTGCGGATTCATAAAGCGCGCCAACAAGCTGCTGAATCACCAGTCCCTGTTCTGCATCGGCAATCATCACGGGCTCTCCCAGCACGTGACGTACAAAGGCATCCATGCTGCGCAGATGGCGCTGATCGTCCGCCTCTTCGCGCTGGGTAAGGGTTTCTAAAACACCGGCTTCGTCGTTGTAGATGTGCGCCGGGAACAGCGTTGCACCCGCCTTTTCACCGCAGAAAGAGACGTTCATGATCGACTGCTCGCGAATGTTAAGCGCAAAGGAGGTGTCCAGACGCAAAATGCCGCCGTTGCAGAATTCAATCGTGCCAAACAGCGCATCTTCCACGGTAAATTGCGCAGGATCCCACTCGCCAAACTGACCGGTGCTTTTACGGTTTCCCAGCCTCTGGAAGCTGTGCGCAGTCACCCGTTTTACCGCCGGGAAACCCAGGACATACATTGCGGCGTCGAGCATATGAATGCCGATATCAATTAGCGGTCCACCGCCCTGTAGCGATTTGTTGGTAAAAACGCCCCACCCCGGCACACCGCAGCGACGCAGCGCCTGCGCTGAGGTAAAGTAAACCTCACCGAGCGTTCCGTTCATTACCGCATCGCGCAGGAGTTGGGTATCCAGGGCAAAGCGATGGTGAAAATCATAGGCCAGGACTTTTCCTGCCTTGCGCGCCGCGATGCGCATCTCATCAGCCTGCTGCGGCGTCATCGCCGGGGGCTTTTCGCACATCACATGGCAACCCGCCTCGAGCGCCGCCATCACGTGTTCAAAATGGAATCGGTTGGGCGAACAGACGCTCACCACATCCGGTTTTACTGCCTGCAACATCTCGTGAGCGTCCTGCCATGCCGATGGAATAGCATAACGTTCCGCGAACGCCTGTGCCTGCTCAAGGCGGCTGTCCATGACAGCCACCATTTGAACATCACTGCGCGTGGCGTAATACGAGGCATGCACTTTGTCCGCGACCTGCCCGGCGCCAATAATGGCGACGCGCAGAGGCGAAGGTGTAGAAGCACTCATCACGCTCGTCATCCTTAGCATTCACGCAAATAAGTGAGAGAGTCCTGATAAGCCTTAGCCGGATCCTCGGCGCGAACACGGCATTCATACACCACGTATCCCTGATAGTTATCGGCACGCAGCTGATCGAACAGGCTGGCGAAATCGAGGCTGCCGCTGCCCGGCTGATAGCGATGATTATCTGCAATGTGAACATGACCCAGCAGATCGCGGTTCTGATGCAGCGCGTCTGTCAGCGAGTCTTCTTCAATGTTCATGTGATAGAAATCACCGATGATCTGCACGTGCTTCAGGCCGTTCTCTTCGATATAACGACGCGCGTCTGCCAGGGTGTTGATCATATGATCCTGGTAGCGGTTCAGCGGCTCCAGGTAGACGGTGGTGCCGGTGCGCGCGGCCACCTCATCCAGCCAGCGCAGCGAGGCGCTTACGGCTTTGCGGTCACCGTCCAGGCTGCGTGGAGAGGTCATTGGCGGCAGACGGAAGGTAAACATGCCCCAGGCCGCAGGCACGATAATGCCCTTTCCGCCGACTTCCGCCAGCGCTTCCAGAATGCGTTCGATCTGCTGTAATCCGTTCAGACGGCGTTCTTCGATGAAATCACCGATCCAGCCATCGTACCCGCCACATGCTGTCGTCACCGGCAGGCCCGTGGCTTTGATAGCGGCTTTCACTTCGTCGAGATTTTCCACCAGCAGACGTCCGTCAATTTCGTAGCCATCAAAACCCATCGCTTTGATGTACTCGAATTTTTCCATGATGTTGGTCGGGAAAAAGGCTTGGTTTTGTGTTGCGATCTTCATGATTTGCTGTCCTTAGCTTAAAAAGTGACGCCCATTTTGATACTGAGTTCCGGATGCTGATCGACATACTTCATATAGCTTTCCGGGCTGGTGGTGAAGGTCACGACCGGGTCGATCAAATCTTCACAGTTCAGATAACCGTTCATCAGCAATTCCCAGCAGGTCTCTTCGATACGCTTGCGGCTCCAGCGCGGATAGTCCGGGTTCGGTTCACTGCAGGCGCGGGAGAAGACAATCTTAGCGTTGTTGAAGTGCGCTTCGCGGCCCAGGTTGAAGCCTGCCGCAAACGGTTTGGCGAAGGCCACGTAGGAGATGGTGCCGCCGTAGGCGAGCCCGCGCAGCGCGGACTGCAGCGCATCCGCAAAGCCGCTGGTTTCGATGATCACGTCCGCGCCCTGCTTCCCGGTCAGCTTTTTAATTTCCAGACCGACATCGGTACCGATTGGATTCAGGCAGTGGTCCGCGCCGTGACGGCGAGCGATCTCACAGCGGTGTTCAATCGGATCAACGCCGATAACCACTGACGCACCGGCTTTTTTCGCCAGCTGAATCGCAATCTGTCCGATGGCTCCCAGACCGACCACGACAACAAAGTCACCCACACGGACGTTGGCATCACGCACGCCGCTCATGGCGAACTGCGCCGGATCGTAGCAAACGGCATTCTTCCAGGACGCGCCCTGCGGCATTTTACGCAGCTTATAGTTGTTCACCGCGTTAACGATGACCGTCTCCTGCAGCGGGCCGTAGCAGCAGACGCTGTCGCCGATCTGGTATTCCGTTACGTCTGCACCGCATTCAATAATGTCGCCAACGATCATGTTGCCCAGCTGGAACTTACCGAATTCGATACCGCGCGCAGCGCCCTCTTCACGCGGCGTGAACATCTGCCACTCTGCGTTGAACTCTTCATCAATAAACGGGCTTGCCGCGCGGAAATCCACGACTTCCGTTCCGTGCTTCGGGGCGCCAAAGCGGGCGCGAATTTTCACTTCATGTGCTTCTACAGCACGGTCTTCATACTCCACCAGCGCCGCTACGCGTGGCGCTGTCGCAACTAACTTCTTCATAACTTGCTCCTGATAAAAAATTGGCCGCCTTAGCCCTTGACGCCACCGGCGGTCAAACCACTTTTAATAAAACGTTCAGAGAGTGCGTACATGATGACCACCGGAAGCGCCGTCACCAGCGATGCCGCCATCATGCGACCCCAGATATAATCTGGCGTACTAAAGAGCGTGTTCAGCCCGACCGGCAGGGTAAAGTTGCTGGCACTGGACAGGAAAATGGAGGCAAACAGGTAGTCGTTCCATGCCACCATGAAGCAGTAAACAAACACCGACACGAGACCGGAAATGGCCAGCGGCACGGTAATGCGGAAGATGATTTGCAGGCGGTTCAGACCATCCATCATCGCGGCCTCTTCTATTTCGTCCGGGATGGTGTCGAAATAGCTGCGCAGCATGAATACCGCCGTAGGCAACGTCTGGGTCACCATGGTGATAATCAGCGCCAGTTCAGTGTCGTAAATGCCGAGCGCGGTGATGATTTTGAACAGCGGCACCACCAGCAAAATCCCGGAGAACATATAGACGGTGTAGAAGCTCGCGTTGATCGTCGCGCGCCCCTTAAAGCGCAGCTTGGACAAGGCGTAAGCGCCCAGCGTGCCGAGAAACACCGCAATTACCGATGACGTCAGCGACACCACCATGCTGTTGCGGAAGTAATCCACGAACGGGAAAATTAGCGGGTTAAAGATGTCAACGTAATGCTGAAGCGTCCACGCCTGCGGCAGAATAGTCGGATTCAGCGATATGGCCTCTTTCGCGCTCTTGAATGACGTCATCAGCATCACGAAGAACGGGAACAGCGTGATAATCAGAAATACCGCCAGCCCCAGATAGAAACCAATACGGCCCAGTATGCGTTTATTTGTTGCCATTGAGGTTTACCCTTTTTCTGGTCAGCAGAATGACGGCGAAGATGATCACAAACAGCACAACAGAAATGGCGGCTGCTTTGCCCAGATCGTTGAATGCAAAGGCAGTTTTATAGAGATACACGCCCAGAATATCGACCTTCGTGGTCAGCAGATAAACATCCGCAAACATGTAGAACATCCAGATGGTTCGTAGCGTCACCACCGTTGCCAGTACAGGCATGATGGCGGGCAACGTGACGATACGGAAACGCTGCCAGGCGTTGGCTCCGTCCATCTCTGCCGCTTCATACAGCGATTTATCAATGGTCTGCAAAATTGCCAGGAATGAGATAAAGGCATACGGGAAGTAGCGCCAGATGGCGAACAGCACCACCAGCACGAAGCTGCTGCCAGGGTTGTCGAACCAGAGCGGCGCCTGGTCATACAGATGCAGCAGATCGACGCCCAGATAGTTCACAATGCCGTAGCCGTTGTTGAACATGTATTTCCAGGCAAATACCAGGGAAATAGAGGGCGTCACGTAGGATAAAATCACCAGCGAACGCGCCGTCTTCCGGAGACGAAACTCACGGTTAAAGAAGATGGCGACGGCAAGACCCAGCCCGGTGCTGCCGAGCACGACCAGCGCCGTATACCAGAACGTCATCCACAGCGAGTGCCAGAACGCAGCATCCCCCAGAATACGGATATAATTATCCAGGCCAACAAACACCGCATCAATACGCGGGTTAAGCGGCAGGCGTAAGAAACTGATTTCAATATTGGAAATCATTGGCCAGGCCACCAGGCCCCCCAGCAAAATCAGGCTGGGGGCCAACAGCAGCATGGCGAAAGGCATATCTGAACGACCAGAAAACAACGTCTTCATAATTTCCTTCCGCAGAGCGCTCCTATCGTTGTGAAATCAGGTCAGTCAGTCGCGTCTGGCTCTTGCTAAGCGTTGCGCTGAGATCTTGTTTACCCACGGTGACGTTATGCACCATGGAGCTGATAATGCCGGACCCTGTCACATCGCCCATGCGCGTGAAGTTTTTGTCGCCGACAGCACCAAACACCTGTACGTTCGGGAATTGGGCGATCAGTTCATAAGGCAGTTGCCCAAACGCTTTAATCACCTCGTTGTTTTTCCAGGTATCCGTTCCTACGACCAGCGTGTTCACCGGCAGCGCCGCGCCCGGCGACATCATGACCCAGTCAGTTGCGTTTTGAGCCTGCTCCATCCACGTCACAAACTTTTCAGCCGCTTGCGTTTCTTCTTCGGTTTGTCCGCTGGTGATCGTCAACGAGGTGACCATGCCATAAACGGCAGAGGACTTTTCTGTCGGGACAACGAAGCCAAGGTTGGCAGGATTACCATCCTGGAATACCGCCGGCAGGATGTAGGTGGAATAGACGGCCATCGGTGCAGAACCGTTCATGAAGGCATCTTTGATCTCCATGACGTCGTTCGAGCCCGGCATGGTGGTTGCGGCCAGCGCTTTATAGAACGCCAGTGCTTTCGCCATTTCAGGGGTGTCAATTTCAACGTTTCCGTTGGCATCAAAAACGTTCGCGCCGCCGGAAAGCGCAAACTGGGAGAACGCCTGCTCGGTCATGACGCTTTCCGCGGTGGGCAGCGCAATACCGTAATGTTTGTTGGCCGGGTCGTTAAGCTTCTGGCTGGCTTTCAGCAGCTGTTCCCAGTTATGCGGTTCCTGAATACCCGCAGCGGCAAGCACATCTTTGTGATACCAGATGCCGGACAACCAGGCGCTCATCGGCACCCCCGTCCAGGCTGTGCCGTCTTCAGTACGCACAACGCGCAGGATCCCGTCATAGAAGGTCTTTTCGCCTACCGCTTTAATGGCTTCACCGATAGCCTTGCGATCCAGCAGTTGTTCCTTATCCATGACTTTCGCGTAATCATGGCTGACTTCAATCACTTCAGGCAGCGCGCCCGTTCTGGCGAGCGTAATCACTTTGGTGTTGTAGGCATCTTCTTCCACCGGCACCTGCTTCACCGTAATGCCGGGGTTTTCTTTCTCGAATTTTTCGATCAGTTTCGTAATAATCGCCTGGCGCTCCTGCTCTACTGACGAGTGCATGAACTCAATGGTCACAGCAGACGCTTTATCATCTTTACAGCCTGATAACAGGGCGCACGAAACCAGTGCTGATAACAGCACAATTTTGGGCATTTTCATTTTAGGGTCCTTTTTAGTTTTCTTTAATCCACATAACCTGCCATGGATTGAGGGTCAGCTCTTTACCGCTAACAGCTTGTCCTGATAGTAATTCCATACCAGTAAGCGTGTCCCCATAAACGGTATGAACGTTATTACTAAAATTAAACAGGGCTGTAATTCTCTCACCGTTTTCAGCCACGCGTACAATTTTAAGAATTTGTTCATCCATTGATTCAAAAAATGCCTGGGCATCAGGGTGAAACGCACTTTCCCCACGACGAATCGCAATAAACTCGCTTAAACGGGAATAAATTTTATGACGAATGCTATTTTTATTATTAAGTTCGAGATCAACCTGACCGGCGGTATATTTCTTGCGGTTTATCGCGCGGTTATAGCCGAGGCGCTCGACCCCTTCATAATCGTTACGGGAGCCAAGAATACTTTGAATATACACGGCAGGTACACCTGGGAAACTTAACAGCACCGCATGCGCCAGAATAAAGCGCGCAATGCGTTCATCATCTGAACTGTTTTGCGCGCTTAACGCGTCAAGATAGGTCACATTAATTTCGTAAGGACTGCGCGTACCGTCAGGATTATTTTTCCAGTTGACCAGCGCCCCTTCCTGCTGAAGTTTCTCAACCAGTGCGAGGATTTCTGATTCCGGCAGAATGCCGCGCAGTGGGTTCAGACCGATACCGTCATGAGACGCCAGGAAATTGAACCAGGTCGTTTTTGTTGAAGGCAGCGCCAGCGATCCCGCCCACTGACAGAGAGCGTTAACATCCTGACGGTGCACTGCATGCAGCACCAGCGGCGGCAAGGAGAACTGGTAGACCATCTGGGCTTCATTTTCACCGTCACCGAAATAAGAGATATTGTCCTTATGCGGGACGTTCGTCTCAGTAATGATCACGGTACCCGGCGCCACGGCCTCGGTAATAGCACGGAAAAGCTGGATAAGGCAGTGAGTCTGTTCCAGATGGATGCAGCTTGTTCCAGGGATCTTCCACATAAACCCGACGGCGTCCAGACGGATATAACGCGCCCCTTCCGCCAGGTAATGGAGCAGCACGTCAACCATCGCAATCAGCACCTGAGGCGAGGCGAAGTTAAGATCGATCTGGTCATCGCTGAAGGTGGTCCAAAGATGACGCACGCTGCCATCATGCAGCGTAAACGGCGTCAGCAACGGTAATGCGCGAGGACGCGTCACCGCAGATAAATCAGTTTCTGGATCGACAGCAATAAAGAAATCTTCGTAGCCAGGTTTCTGCGCAAGATAATTAGCAAACCATTCACTTTTTGCTGACATATGGTTGCAGACGAAATCAAACATTAAGCTGGCAGACTGTTTTAGATCAGCAACGTCTTGCCAGGTCCCGGTTTCAGGCGCAACGTTGTGGTAATCAATAACGGAAAATCCGTCATCAGAGGACCACGGATAAAAAGGTAAAAGGTGGACATGGGAAAACGTGCGAGCAAGCCACTCATTATAAAAGCGGGTAAATACCGGCAACGCTTTCTCCCCTTTCGCGGAGAACTGATCGGCGTAGGTGATTAGAACAACGTCTTTTTCATCCCAGCCTGATTTACGCTTTTCTGTAATATCAACAGCAGCTTGTTCAAGCTTTGTTAATAACACTTTAAAATGTGCTTCAGAAAATGATTCACCGTAAATATGATTGATAAGTTTTTTAATTTTTGCGTTCACATTATTCTCCATGGTAGCGGTCCCACGAAGGGCAATCTACTCCCCTGAAAAATATCTGTCAACGAACCGGAAGGCTGAAAAACGCAATTACAAAGCAGCTCTGTGCAGTAATGTGAGCTGCCGCAAAGAAAGTGAGGGAAAGGGATGAAATGTCGTTAGCCCTTCCGGGGAGAGAAAGGGCTAACGCGAGCGTGAATTAGCGGGATAAGTAGCGGCGTGACAGCCGCTTTGCCGCTTTTTGCAACAGAGGTTCAAGCGCCACGGCCAGCAACATTCTGACCGGCTTGCGGGCAACAGATTTGATCGCCCAGCCCGCCACACCTGCCGGGCCGTAACGTAACGCCGTCATCAGAACCAGTTTACCTGCGATTTTCAGGCCGGGTTTTACCTTCTGACCGGCCTGTTGCCAGTTTTTCTTCATGTATATTCTCTCTTAAAGCTGACGAAAACGACTTCTCAGCGTAAAGGTATCGGATGTGACATAGCGTTCCATTTCACGTAACCGCTTCTCCCCTTCAGCCAGCCGATCGTCAACCGCATTGAGAAGATCGTTACTGGTAGGCGCGCCTTCCGCAGCCAGTTCGCCTTCCGGCATCGGGTCAAGTACAAACGACAGCACGATGTAGGCCACGAAAGTGATAAACGCCAGGCCGAAAAATATTGACAGCACCGTGACCACACGAACCAGCTTTACCGGAACGTCGAGATAATGGGCCAGCCCGGCGCAAACGCCGCGCACCATGCCCTGCTGTGGAATTCGCCACAATTTTTTATTCAGATTCAGTCCTGACATTAACGGTCCCTCCAGTTAGGATGTTCTGCATCCAGGATTGCTTCCAGCGCCTGAATGCGATCGCGCATCTTGTTAGCCTGGTCGGTAAGCTGCGCAAGACGTTGTTGTTCGCTCTGGGATAAATCGTTCCCTGAAGAACGGTTGCTGTAGTGCAGCCATAGCCAAATCGGCAAAACAAACAGCACGAAAATCGTCAGGGGAATGGCCAGGAAAAGCGCGCTCATGTGTACTCCTTGTCGTCGGATGCTTAGCGGCACGCTCAGGTGCCGCAACATTATTATTGGTTATCTTGCTTCATTTTGGCTTTCAATGCCGCCAGCTGCTCGCTGATTTCATCGTCCGCTTTCAGATCGGCAAACTGTTGATCCAGCGACTTTTGCTTACCGATGCCGTGGCTCTCTGCTTCCGCTTCCATCTGGTCGATACGACGCTCGAATGACTCAAAACGCGCCATGGCCTCATCCAGCTTGCCACTGTCCAGCTGACGACGCACGTCGCGGGAAGAGCTTGCCGCCTGATGACGCAGGGTCAGCGCCTGCTGACGCGCGCGGGTTTCGCTCAGTTTATTTTCGAGCTCACCAATCTCTTTTTTCATGCGGGTGAGCGTGTCTTCCACCAGCGTGACTTCATGCTCCAGCGTAGCGATCATGTCCGCCAGCTTCTGCTTTTCAATTAACGCTGCGCGAGCAAGATCTTCTTTATCTTTGCGCAGGGCGAGTTCCGCCTTTTCCTGCCATTCATTGAGCTGAGCGGTGGCCTGCTCGATACGGCGCGTTAACTGCTTTTTCTCAGCCAGCGCACGGGCGGAGGTAGAACGCACTTCAACCAGCGTGTCTTCCATCTCCTGAATCATCAGGCGCACCAGCTTCTGCGGATCTTCTGCTTTCTCCAGCAGTGAGTTGATGTTGGCGTTCACGATGTCGGCAAAACGAGAAAAAATACCCATAATCAAATCCTCATAGTTCTGTTATCGGGCTATGCCCTGCTGAACTGATAATACAATTTCCGTGCCAGTTTTTTATCTTATTGATTTTACACGACGTGATTGATTTTTATTCATCACAGAACTATGCTGACCTGGTGAATATCGCTAAGGAGTGGTTAATTTCATCATGGCTCAATACAAAGATAACTTACTCGGCGAAGCCAACAGCTTTCTTGAGGTGCTGGAACAGGTTTCTCGCCTTGCGCCGCTCAACAAACCGGTGCTGATTATCGGCGAGCGCGGCACGGGTAAGGAACTGATTGCCAACCGTCTGCACTATTTATCCGGACGCTGGGACGGCCCCTTCATTTCTCTAAACTGTGCGGCGCTTAATGAAAATCTGCTCGACACCGAGCTGTTCGGCCACGAGGCGGGCGCGTTTACCGGCGCTCAGAAGCGCCATCCGGGACGTTTTGAGCGCGCCGACGGCGGCACCCTGTTCCTTGATGAACTCGCCACCGCGCCGATGCTGGTGCAGGAAAAGCTGCTGCGCGTGATTGAGTATGGTGAACTGGAGCGCGTCGGCGGCAGCCAGCCGCTGCAGGTTAACGTGCGCCTGGTCTGCGCCACCAACGCCAATCTGCCGGATATGGTCGCGGAGGAGAAATTCCGTGCCGATCTGCTTGACCGCCTGGCCTTTGACGTCGTTCAGCTTCCGCCCCTGCGCGACAGGAGAAGCGACATCATGCTGCTTGCTCAACAATTTGCGATTCAGATGTGCCGCGAGCTCGGTCTCCCTCTTTTCCCCGGCTTCAGCGATCATGCGCGGGAGACGCTTCTGACCTACCGCTGGCCGGGAAATATCCGCGAACTGAAGAACGTTGTGGAGCGTTCTGTTTACCGCCACGGCAGCAGCGAGACGGAGCTGGACAATATCATTATCGATCCTTTTCAGCGCAATGCGCCGCCGGTTTCCTCCCCGTCATCGTCAGGCGATACTCCCGCGCTGCCCCTTGATTTGCGCCAGTTCCAGCACGAGCAGGAGCAACAGCTGCTGGAGCAAAGCCTGAAGGCGGCGAAATATAACCAGAAACGCGCGGCCGAACTCCTGGGCCTGACCTACCATCAGTTACGGGCATTGCTTAAAAAGCATCAAATGCGCTGACAATATCAGCACTTACCCGCAGACATTTTTACGAAGCAGGCGTAAGTGCGATACACTTTGCAGATCGAACCTAAAAACCTTAAAAATTATGCGTCTGGTTTTATCGTCCTTTTTTGCACTCGGTCTGTTCAGCGGCCTGGCGTTTGCTGCGCCCGGGCAGTCTACGCAGCCTGACATTCGTGACAGCGGCTTCGTCTATTGCGTAAGTGGCCAGGTGGACACCTTCAACCCGCAAAAAGCGGGCAGCGGCCTGATTGTGGATACGCTCGCCGCGCAGCTGTACGACCGTCTGCTTGATGTCGACCCGTACACCTACCGCCTGGTGCCTGAACTTGCGGAAAGCTGGGAAGTCCTGGATAACGGTGCAACCTACCGTTTTCGCCTGCGCGATGATGTCGCGTTTCAGCGTACGCCGTGGTTTACCCCTACGCGCAAGCTGAACGCGGATGACGTGGTCTTCACCTTCCAGCGTATCTTTAACCGTAACCACCCGTGGCATAACGTTAACGGGGATAATTTCCCCTATTTCGACAGCCTGCAGTTTGCCGACACCGTTAAAAGCGTGCGCAAGCTGGACAGCCGGACGGTTGAATTTACGCTGACGCGCCCGGATGCCTCCTTCCTCTGGCACCTGGCGACCCACTATGCGTCCGTTATGTCCGCCGAATACGCGGCGAAGCTGACGAAAAAAGATCGTCAGGAGTTGCTCGACCGCCAGCCGGTCGGTACCGGTCCATTCCAGCTGGCCGAATACCGCGCGGGGCAATATATTCGCCTGCAGCGCCACGAACATTTCTGGCGCGGTACGCCGCTGATGCCGCAGGTGGTGGTCGATCTCGGGTCTGGCGGAACGGGACGACTCTCGAAACTGCTCACTGGGGAATGCGACGTGCTCGCCTGGCCCGCTGCCAGCCAGCTCACCATTTTGCGCGACGATCCGCGTCTGCGTCTGACGTTACGCCCGGGGATGAACATCGCTTATCTGGCCTTTAACACCGATAAGCCGCCGCTGAACAACCCTGCCGTACGTCACGCTCTGGCGCTGGCGATCAACAACCAGCGTCTGATGCAGTCGATCTACTACGGCACGGCGGAAACCGCCGCCTCAATTTTACCGCGCGCCTCGTGGGCCTACGACGGTGAGGCTAAAATTACGGAATACAATCCGGCAAAAGCGCGTGAACAACTGAAAGCGCTGGGCGCGGAAAACCTGACGCTCCAGCTTTGGGTGCCCACCAGCTCCCAGGCGTGGAACCCGAGCCCGCTGAAAACCGCTGAACTGCTGCAGGCGGATATGGCGCAGGTGGGCGTCAAGGTGATCATCGTACCGGTTGAGGGCCGTTTCCAGGAGGCGCGCCTGATGGATATGAATCACGACCTCACCCTGACAGGCTGGGCTACCGACAGTAACGATCCAGACAGCTTCTTCCGGCCGCTGCTGAGCTGTGCTGCGATAAATTCGCAGACCAACTACGCCCACTGGTGTAACCGGGAGTTCGACGCCGTGCTGCAAAAAGCGCTCTCTTCCCAACAGCTGGCCTCGCGCATTGACGCTTACGATGAAGCACAAAAGATACTCGCTCAGGAACTGCCCGTGCTGCCGCTGGCCTCTTCCCTGCGCCTTCAGGCCTACCGCTATGATATTAAAGGCCTGGTGCTGAGCCCGTTCGGCAACGCTTCGTTCGCCGGCGTATCGCGTGAAAAAGAACAAGAGGTGAAAAAACCATGATTATTTTTACCTTGCGTCGGCTCCTTTTACTGCTGGTGACGCTCTTTTTCCTGAACTTTGTCGGCTTCAGCCTGAGCTATTTCACGCCGCATGCCCCGCTACAGGGCTCATCGCTGTGGGATGCCTGGCTGTTCTGGTTTAACGGTCTGCTGCACTGGGATTTCGGCGTGTCGAGTATCAACGGGCAGCTTATCTCCGATCAGTTGAAGGAGGTGTTCCCGGCCACGATGGAGCTGTGCATTCTGGCCTTCGGCTTTGCCCTGATGGTAGGTATCCCCGTGGGCATGCTGGCCGGGATCTACCGCAACAAATGGCAGGATAAGTTTATCAGCGCCCTTGCCCTGCTCGGCTTCTCTATCCCGGTATTCTGGCTGGCGCTGCTGCTGACGCTGTTCTTCTCGCTGACGATGGGTTGGCTACCGGTCTCTGGCCGTTTTGACCTGCTCTATACGGTTAAAACGGTAACGGGTTTTGCCATCATTGACGCCTGGCTGTCCGATTCCGTCTGGCGCCATGAGATGATCGTCAGCGCCCTGCGTCATATGGTACTGCCGGTGCTGACGCTGGCGGTTGCGCCGACAACCGAGGTGATCCGCCTGATGCGCCTGAGCACCATCGAGGTGTTTGAGCAGAACTATGTCAAAGCTGCCGCCACGCGCGGATTGTCGCGCTTGACCATATTGCGCCGCAACGTCCTGCACAACGCTCTGCCGCCGGTAATTCCGCGCCTGGGGCTGCAGTTTTCCACCATGCTTACGCTGGCCATGATCACCGAGATGGTCTTTAGCTGGCCCGGGCTGGGACGCTGGCTGATTAACGCCATCCGTCAGCAGGATTATGCTGCTATCTCAGCGGGTGTGATGGTGATTGGTTCGCTGGTCATTATTGTTAACGTGTTGTCCGATATTTTGGGTGCGATGGCTAACCCATTGAAGCATAAGGAATGGTATGCCTTACGATAACGTTTACAGTGAAAAGCGCACGCCCGGTGCGCTGCGTACCGTGTGGCGAAAGTTCTATGGTGACACCACGGCAATGATCGGCCTTTATGGCTGCGCCGGTCTGGTATTGCTTTGCCTCTTCGGTTCGTGGTTTGCGCCTTATGGCATTGATCAGCAGTTCCTTGGCTATCAGCTGCTGCCGCCTTCCTGGTCACGCTACGGCGAAGTCTCATTCTTCCTCGGCACTGACGATCTCGGACGCGACGTATTGAGCCGTCTGTTAAGCGGGGCAGCCCCGACGGTGGGCGGCGCGTTTGTCGTGACGCTCGCGGCGACGCTCTGTGGACTGGCGCTCGGTATTTTCGCGGGCTCCACGCATGGCCTGCGCTCGGCGGTGCTGAACCACATTCTGGACACGCTGCTGTCGATTCCGTCTCTGCTGCTGGCAATCATTGTGGTTGCCTTTGCCGGTCCGCATCTGTCGCATGCCATGTTCGCCGTCTGGCTGGCTATCCTCCCCCGCATCGTGCGCTCGGTTTACAGCATGGTGCATGACGAGCTGGAAAAAGAGTATGTCGTTGCGGCCCGTCTGGACGGCGCGACGACCTTCAATATTCTGTGGTTTGCCGTTCTGCCAAACATCGCCGCCGGGCTGGTCACCGAGATCACCCGCGCGCTGTCGATGGCGATTCTGGACATCGCTGCGCTCGGGTTCCTCGACCTCGGTGCGCAGCTGCCGTCCCCTGAATGGGGTGCGATGCTCGGTGACGCGCTGGAGCTAATCTACGTGGCGCCGTGGACGGTTATGCTGCCGGGGGCGGCGATTATGGTAAGCGTGTTGCTGATCAACCTGCTGGGCGATGGTATTCGCCGTGCAATTAACGCGGGGGTGCAATAATGCCGCTTCTTGATATTCGCAACCTCACCATTGAATTCAAAACCGGTGAAGGCTGGGTTAAAGCCGTCGATCGCATCAGCATTACTCTGGCCGAGGGCGAGATTCGCGGGCTGGTGGGTGAATCTGGTTCGGGAAAAAGCCTGATCGCCAAAGCGATCTGCGGCGTGGCGAAAGACAACTGGCGCGTGACCGCCGACCGCATGCGGTTCGACGATATAGACCTGCTGCGCCTCTCCCCGCGCGAGCGTCGCAAGCTGGTCGGCCATAACGTCTCGATGATTTTCCAGGAGCCACAGTCCTGCCTCGATCCGTCCGAGCGCGTAGGCAAACAGCTGATGCAGAACATTCCCGGCTGGACTTATAAAGGCCGCTGGTGGCAGCGTTTCGGCTGGCGCAAGCGCCGCGCCATTGAGCTATTACACCGCGTCGGGATCAAAGACCATAAAGACGCGATGCGCAGCTTCCCGTATGAGCTGACCGACGGTGAATGCCAGAAGGTGATGATTGCCATCGCCCTGGCTAATCAGCCGCGTTTGCTGATTGCGGATGAACCCACCAACGCGATGGAGCCGACCACCCAGGCACAAATTTTCCGCCTGCTGTCGCGCCTGAACCAGAACAATAACACCACCATTTTGCTGATCAGCCATGACCTGCAAATGCTCAGCAAATGGGCGGATAAAATTGACGTGATGTACTGCGGGCAAACGGTCGAAACTGCCCCGAGTGAGGAGCTGATCGCCGCGCCGCACCATCCATATACGCAGGCGCTTATCCGCGCCATTCCTGATTTTGGCAGCGCCATGCCGCACAAGAGCCGTCTGAATACCCTGCCCGGAGCGATTCCTCTGCTGGAATCGTTGCCGATAGGCTGTCGTCTGGGGCCGCGTTGTCCGTATGCTCAGCGTAAATGTATCGAAACGCCGCGCCTGACCGGCGCCAAAAATCATCTTTACGCCTGTCATTTCCCGCTGAACATGGAGAGAGAGTGAAATGGTCGAAACCTTGCTGGAAGTCCGCAATCTGAGTAAGACCTTTCGCTATCGCACGGGGCTGTTTCATCGTCAGACTGTCGAAGCGGTTAAACCGCTGAGTTTTACCCTGCGTGAAAAACAGACGCTGGCGATCATCGGCGAAAACGGCTCCGGTAAATCCACGCTGGCGAAAATGCTTGCCGGCATGGTCGAGCCCACTGCTGGAGAAGTGTTGATTGACGATCACCCCCTGCAGTTTGGCGATTACTCTTTTCGCAGCCAGCGCATCCGCATGATCTTCCAGGATCCGTCTACCTCGCTTAATCCACGCCAGCGCATTTCGCAGATCCTTGATTTCCCTCTGCGTCTGAATACCGAACTGGAGCCAGAGGCGCGCCGCAAGCGTATCTTCGAAACGCTGCGTATGGTTGGGTTGTTACCGGATCACGAAAGCTACTACCCGCATATGCTGGCTCCCGGTCAGAAACAGCGTCTGGGTCTGGCCCGCGCGTTGATTCTGCGCCCGAAAGTGATCGTTGCAGACGAAGCGCTTGCCTCGCTGGATATGTCGATGCGTTCGCAGCTGATTAACCTGATGCTCGAATTACAGGAAAAGCAGGGTATCTCCTACATCTACGTCACCCAGCATCTGGGGATGATGAAGCACATCAGCGATCAGGTAATGGTCATGCACCAGGGGGAAGTCGTCGAGCGCGGCAGCACGGCGGATGTGATGGCCTCCCCGCTTCATGAGCTGACGAAAAGGCTAATTGCCGGGCATTTCGGTGAAGCATTGACCGCCGATGCGTGGAGAAAAGACCGTTAAGCGCGGCGGTGAACACGGATTGCTCCGCTCAAATAAGGATTAAATAGCCTGCGTGCGCTATTTAATCCTTTTATTTTTTGTCTCCATCCCTGCTCCATATTTTAAGCAATATCCATCAATAGTTCTTCTCCAGAATACCGGGACATTACGGAGGAGAAGAAATGAACACCACCACATATGTTCTAAAATATACGGAGTATCTCATCAGAAAATGCCGTTCATATTTCATGACGGACCTCAATTTTCATACTGCAAAACTCAAAAAGACATCAGGCATAACCCCTGACATTAAATCACCCACTACGTTGAGTGAAAAAATATGTCATCGCCTGGTCTATGACCATAATAATCTCTACACAATGCTTGCCGATAAACTCGCCGTCCGCGAATACGTTGCGTCCAGAACAACGCGAGTAAAAGCGGTGCCTTTGATTGGGGTATACCGCAGGTTTTCGCATATCGATTTTTCAACACTGCCCGATCAATTCGTCCTTAAGTGCAATCATGACAGTGGAAGCACAATAATCTGTACAAACAAAAACCAGTTCAATTACCGACAGGCCCGTAAAAAGCTCACTCTCGCATTAAAGAAGAATTTGTATTACACCACGCGCGAGTGGCAGTACAAAAATATTACACCCGTTATACTGTGTGAGCCCTATGTCGATCTTTTCAATAATGCGGACAGGAACAGCACGCCGGAAATGCTGAGAATTCACTGTTTTCACGGGGTCGCACACTATGTTGAGGCCGATTTTACGGATGACCTCGGCAGAGAGTTTATCAACGTTTACGACCGACACTGGAATTTACAACCCTTCCAGATGGAATATCCTAATACGCCGGTCGCGCCCGGCGAACCGAAATTGTTCCGTGAGGCTCTGCTGGCCGCTCAGGAGCTGGCGAAGGGCCTTGACTACTGCCGCGTTGACCTCATGTTGAAAAGCGATGAAATTTACTTCAGTGAAATAACCTTAAGCCCAAAACGGGGCAAACTGCGAATTACCCCACTGGAATGGGATACAAAGTTAGGCGATATATGGCAGTTGCCGCTATCGGCGGGCAGGCCAGGCTGACCTGCCGCCAGGGCTCAGGCATCGGGCCAGGTCAGTTTGAATAGGGAGTGGTTTTGCTTCGATAAGGTATACGTTACATCGCCACCATGAGCCAGCATGATGGCTTTTACCACCGATAACCCTAAACCACATCCTTCGGGATTCACATCTCTGGCACCTTTATCCCGCTGGAAAGGTTGAAATAAGAAATCATGAAATTCCCTGGGGATGCCCGGCCCGCCATCCTCAATAAGGATATAATTGCCTTTATCAGAGACGCCATTTTTTACGATGAGTTTTCGCGAAGTTGAATAATGTAATGCGTTGTCAAACAGAACGGCCAGACACTGATTGATGCGCAACGGATCGAACACGCATCGCTGTTCCCTCAACTCTGTTTTAATCACAAACTGATTGTGCTTGAACTCGGGCATGAAAGTATCAAGCGCATCCTGGATTGTGCCTTTGAGGTCCGTTCTGGATTTATACAGCGTATAACCCGCCCCGCCGTCAGAGCTGATCACCCGAAGATCTTCAATCAAACGGGTTAACCCCTCAGTCTGCTTGAGAAGATTATTAAAAAGCAGCGGATCCGGCTCAAAAACGCCGTCAACCAGCCCCTGAAGCCGCCCGCGTAAAATCGTGACCGGGGTTCTCAGCTCATGGGCAATGGCGGCGTTCCAGGATTTCCTCTGAATATCCAGCGTCTGGAGTTTTTCCGCCATTTCATTGAAATCCGTGACCAGATGATTGACCTCTCCCAGACGGGAGCTGGCGCAATAAGCACGGGCATCCAGCTGGCCCTGAGAAATTTTTCTCAGGCTGGACGCTACCGCGTTTAACGGGGTGAGTATTCGTGAAGAAAGTTTTATCGTTAAAAATATCGCGATTATCAGACTGATTGTTGTCGCGGTCCCGATCCACACCCAGTCCCACATCGTCATTTGCTCGTCATCGCCCGCAACGGCACCGCCGGGGAGGTGATCGAGAATAAAAGAGTAAAAAAACCATGAGCCCAGTACCGCAATGGCAACGATCATAAACGTCAGCAGCAGCATATACGTTAAGATTTGCCGACTCAGGACAGAATCTCTGTTCATTTTTTCTCCCCGAGTCGATAGCCCATCCCCCTGATGCTCTCAGGAACGCCATAAAGGCCTGCAAGCTCCAGCTTTTTACGCAGCTTGCTCATATGGCTGTCTACCGTTCTGTCGAGCGTATCGCCTTCCGGCAGACACGCGTTAAGTAACTCTTCCCGGGAACAGACCTTTCGCGGGTATCTCACCAGGTAAGTAAGAAGTTTAAATTCCGTCGTCGTTAATACTGGGGAGACTACCTCTTCGCCCACGGTGACCTCAACGTAGAAATCGTCCGGGTAGACCGTAATAAAAGGCGTCCTGAGAGGCACGGCACCCGCCTGCTGGAGAGCGGGTCTGGTTCTGCGCAGCACGGCTTCAACTCGCGCGACCACTTCGGAAGGGTTGAAAGGTTTGATGACGTAATCATCCGCGCCAAGCCTCAGCCCCATCAGCTTATCCACGTCCTGATCGAGTGCGGACACCATAATGACGGGCACAGAACTTTCCTGACGGAGCGTCGTGAGTACGCTCCAGCCATCGCATACGGGCAGATGGATATCCAGCAATATAAGATCCGGTTTATGGAGCCGATTAAGCGCTATCGCCTGCTCGCCCTGCCGGGCTCTCAGCGTTTTCATCCCAGAACGCTCTAAGTAACTCATCAGTATATCGGCAATTTCGTTTTCATCTTCAACAACAAGGATTAGAGTATTTTTGTTCATTTTATCTCCGCGGGTGAAATCCCTTTGAGCACGCTATCAGATATCTTTAGCACAATAAGACACAGGCTCCGGGAAAAAGTGCCGTGGCCGCGAAAATTTCCTGGATTAATTTAAGTGCCCGGCAATTTCTCCATACAGCCTACACATTCAGTCAATAAAGACTCGACAATGTCAGTCCACAATAGTTATTCGGAGTTAAACCGTCTTTCGTTTAACGTGGTAAATACCCCTGTCGCTTAAAGGCTTTCTGAATTTGGCTGAGATAATGAACATGGAACTTTCGAAATACTTCTCTCCTAAAAAAATCGGCATATTTTCTCTCTTCCTGCTGCTATCGTGGGGATTACTTTATACCTGGCTGGTATTGATGCATATAATGGATGAGAAAGTCGCCGCAACGCTACTCTCCTCCCCCATGATCTATGGCTGCATCGCCTTGTCGGTTTTCTCTCTGATAATACAAAACAAAGCAGGCGCGTTCACTGAATTACTTCTCATCGCCTTCTGGCTAATGGTGATTTTTGTTTATCTCATTATTACGTTCACTGTGCTGCTGAACGCTACGCCAGATTTTAACGATTTGGTGTTTTACTATGAGTGTTATTTAATTCTCTTTTTTGGCGGTTCACCGTTGTACCTCATCGTGAGAATGATTTAAACAACCGTGTTGTTTCGCTCCACACTCTCTCCATAAACCGCCCATGTCCGCTAAACAGGCGAGTTGTAGACTCTCCATCACACCATCTTGTACAAAATAACTCACTGAAATAGTCACGTATCTGGAAGTTAAATTAATGCCTCATTTCTTTATTGAACGTCCCATTTTCGCCTGGGTCGTGGCGCTTTTTATCGTCCTGGCGGGCGTATTGTCTATCCCGCGGCTGCCGGTTGCGCAGTATCCGGCGGTGGCACCGCCTGGGATTATTATTTCTGTTACCTACCCGGGCGCCAGCCCCGATATTATGAATACGTCGGTGGTGTCGTTACTTGAGCGCGAAATATCTGGCGTCGATAATTTGCTTTACTTCGAATCATCCAGTGACACAACCGGTTCTGCGTCTATTACCGTGACGTTTAAGCCCGGCACGGACATCAAGCTGGCGCAGATGGACCTTCAGAACCAGATTAAAATTGTGGAGCCGCGTTTGCCACAGGCGGTCAGGCAAAATGGCATCAACGTCGAGGCGGCCAATTCCGGTTTTTTAATGATGGTGGGGCTGAAGTCCGCAACCGGTAAATTTGAGGAAGCCGATTTAAGCGATTACTTTGCCCGGCATGTCAGCGACGAGCTTCGCCGCGTACCTGGAGTAGGGAAAATTCAGCTGTTTGGTGGCGAAAAAGCGTTGCGCATCTGGCTGGACCCGATGAAGCTTCATAGCTACGGACTTTCGGTGAGCGAGGTGCTTACCGCCGTTGGCCAGCAAAATGCCCTGGTTTCGCCCGGCAAAACGGGAGATGAACCAGCATCTGAAGGGCAAGGCGTAACGTATCCGATCACCGTGAAGGGGCAACTCACTTCCGTAGAGGCTTTCAGTAATATAACTCTGAAATCAGAGGCGTCCGGCGCAAGGCTGAAGCTGTCCGACGTCGCGCGCATTGAGTCCGGCCTGCAAAGCTACGCTTTCGGTATCCGCGAAAATGGGGTTCCCGCAACGGCTGCGGCAGTCCAGCTATCGCCTGGCGCCAATGCGATGAGCACGGCTGCAGGCGTACGCGCACGCATCGACGAACTTTCTCAGGTGTTGCCGGAAGGAATGACGTTTACGGTTCCCTTCGATACCGCGCCTTTTGTGAAGCTCTCCATCATGAAGGTGGTGCAGACATTTGTGGAAGCGATGGTTCTGGTCTTCCTCGTAATGCTGCTGTTTCTGCATAAGATACGCTGTACGCTTATCCCGGCGATTGTTGCCCCCGTCGCACTGCTTGGCACCTTCACGGTGATGCTATTGAGTGGATACTCCATCAATATTCTGACCATGTTCGGCATGGTTCTGGCGATAGGGATTATCGTAGATGACGCTATTGTGGTCGTGGAGAACGTCGAGCGCCTGATGGAAGAAAAACAACGCTCTCCGCGCGACGCGACCCGGGAGGCCATGAATGAAATCACGCCGGCAATTATCGGGATCACGCTGGTGCTTACCGCCGTCTTTATTCCCATGGGTTTCGCCGAAGGATCCGTCGGGATTATTTATCGACAATTTTGTATTTCCATGGCGGTCTCCATACTGTTGTCGGCATTTCTTGCCCTCACGCTTACCCCCGCGCTATGCGCGACGCTACTTAAGCCTCACAGCGCAGCAAAGCACGTTGGTGGCAGGTTCGCAGCAGGGTTTAACGCCCGCTTTCGTACCCTCACGACGTGGTACGAATCCGGGCTGGGCGCGGTGCTGAGACGTACCGGGCGGATGCTGCTGTTGTACGTTGCGCTATGTGCTGCCCTATGTTTGGGGCTTTCTTCGCTGCCCTCGTCCTTTCTTCCGGATGAAGATCAGGGCTATTTTATGTCCTCAATTCAGCTGCCTTCCGATGCCACAATGCAGCGCACCCTGAGAGTGGTTAAAAAATTTGAAGAGGAAATTGCGGCCCGGCCGGATATTGAAAGCAACATTATGATTCTGGGATTTGGGTTTTCAGGCTCGGGACCGAATTCGGCCATGGCCTTCACCACGCTGAAGGACTGGAAAGATCGGCAGGGTACGACCGCACAGAATGAAGCCGACCATATACAGGCCAGCATGGCTAACGTCTCTGATGCCGTCACGATGAGCCTTCTCCCGCCGGCCATTTCGGATATGGGCACCTCCTCGGGCTTCACCTGGTACGTGCAGGACAGGGCGGGACTGGGCTACGAGGCGTTAAAGAGAGCGGCCGATGCGCTGGTTGTGAAAGCTAATCAACGTCCTGAACTGAGTGACGTGTATATAGACGGTCTGCCGGAAGGAACAAGCCTGGCCCTTCAGATTGACCGGGAAAAAGCGGAAGCGCTGGGCGTTTCATTTGATGAAATCAACCAGACGCTCTCGGTCACCATGGGGTCGAACTACGTTAATGACTACACGAACAAGGGCCGTGTTCAGCAGGTCATTATTCAGGCCGACGCCCCTTACCGCATGCAGCCTGAGCAGATCCTGAAATTATCGGTAAAAAACCGTATGGGGCAGATGGTGCCAGTATCTACGTTTACGACGCTTTCCTGGAACGTTGCGCCGCAGCAGTTGACGCGTTATCAGGGATATTCTGCTATCCGCATTACCGGCAGTGCGGCCCCAGGCAAATCCAGCGGCACTGCAATGAAGGCCATGGAGACGTTGTCACGGGATTTACCGCAGGGGATGGCCGGCGAGTGGGCCGGGAGCTCATTGCAGGAGAGAAAATCCGAATCTCAGCTCCCGGGTCTGATCGTTCTGTCGATACTGGTCGTGTTCATGGTGCTCGCCGCCCTGTATGAGAGCTGGTCAATTCCCTTTGCGGTCATGCTGGTCGTTCCCCTGGGGCTTATCGGTGCGGTGGTTGCCGTCTCCGTTGCGGGCATGACGAATGATGTTTTCTTTAAGGTCGGTCTTATCACCCTGATAGGCCTTTCCGCCAAGAACGCCATTCTGATTGTCGAGTTTGCAAGGCAGCTCCACCGGGAAGGACAACCCCTGCTGGCGGCTACGATACAGGCCGCAAGCCAGCGTCTGCGCCCTATTCTGATGACATCGTTAGCCTTTACGTTAGGCGTGGTGCCATTGATGCTGGCGCGTGGCGCGAGTGACAGCACGCAGCACGCTATCGGCACCGGGGTGTTTGGCGGCATGATCAGCGGCACGCTTCTCGCGATCTTTTTCGTCCCGGTATTCTTTATTGTCGTTGCGCGTTTCGTTGAAAACGCCAGGAAAGTGTGAATACCGCTGATGGATCGCGGAACCTTGCTGGTTGGATGAGGCGAAGCTGCTGCCGGGTGATATACTGGACGAATGCTGAAATTTTGAGCCCCCGCCAGCCCGCGCCTCACCTTTTGGGGCATTCCTCTTCGGAGATCGACGAGAAATATCGTGACACAAGGGGCCGTGAGTGGGCTATAATTTCGAGCTAATTTCGAATGATTTTGAAATACTGCCTGTAACGCTATGAATTACAAGGCAAAATTAGCAATGAATATAAGGATTAAAGCTATGGGTTTTCTTTCCGGTAAGCGCATTCTGGTGACTGGCGTTGCCAGCAAACTGTCCATCGCATACGGCATCGCACAGGCAATGCATCGCGAAGGCGCTGAGCTGGCGTTCACCTACCAGAACGACAAGCTGAAAGGCCGTGTTGAAGAGTTTGCCGCGCAGCTGGGTTCCAGCATTGTTCTGGAATGTGACGTTGCACAAGACGAAAGCATCGACGGCATGTTTGCTGAACTGGCAAAAGCATGGCCGAAATTCGACGGTTTCGTTCACTCCATCGGCTTCGCTCCTGGCGACCAGCTGGACGGCGACTACGTGAACGCGGTAACCCGTGATGGCTTTAAAATCGCGCACGACATCAGCTCCTACAGCTTCGTTGCAATGGCGAAATCTTGTCGCGCAATGCTGAACCCGGGCGCAGCGCTGCTGACCCTGTCCTACCTGGGCGCAGAGCGTGCTATCCCTAACTACAACGTTATGGGCCTGGCGAAAGCATCTCTGGAAGCCAACGTGCGCTACATGGCGAACGCAATGGGTCCAGAAGGCGTGCGCGTTAACGCCATCTCTGCTGGCCCTATTCGCACCCTGGCGGCGTCCGGCATCAAAGATTTCCGTAAAATGCTGGCACACTGCGAAGCGGTTACCCCGATTCGTCGTACCGTTACCATTGAAGATGTGGGTAACTCTGCTGCATTCCTGTGCTCTGACCTTTCCGCAGGTATCTCCGGCGAAGTGGTTCACGTTGACGGCGGCTTCAACATCGCTGCAATGAACGAGCTGGAAATTAAATAAGCTGTGGCTCTCTTCCCGCACGGGAAGAGAGCTTTCCCCCTCCGCACTCCCCTTCGTTATTCCGTTCTGCTATTTGTTATCACCTAACAATATTTTTCCCTTTATCTGCCTTACGCCAGGATATTGATCGCCATTTTGAGATCAAGGAACGCCCATGGAACAACGCCGTTTTTCCGGCAAAGGCCACTGGTATCACGAAACCCAGTCAAATCACGCGCAGCCGGATGTGCTGCCCCTGGTGCCCGAAGCCGCTAACGTCGACGATCGTTTTTTGCTCGATTTAGCCCTGCCAGATGAGATTGTCGCCGCCTGTACCGGCTGGCTCGCTCCTGCCAGATCCTTATGTCACCAGCTGTTCCCGCTCTCACTTCCCGTAAACCGCCTGCGAACGCTTAGCGCCTACGATCGGTTAAGTACCGCGCTGACGGTGGCGCAGGCCTGTGGCGTTCAGCGGCTGTGCAATCACTACGCCGCCCTCCTCGCCCCGCTGCCGGGCCCTGACTCCTCCCGCGAAAGTAACCGACGGCTGGCGCAAATCACGCAGTACGCCCGCCAGCTCGCCAGCTCACCTGACGTCATTGATGATAAGGCGCGAAACCAGCTTGATGAGGTAGGTCTGTCTATCTATGACGTTGTGGTGATTAACCAGATAATCGGCTTTATCGGTTTTCAGGCGCGCGTGGTCGCCGTCTTTCAGGCACTGCTCGGCCATCCCGTCCGCAGGCTGCCGGGCCATCATATTCAGCCGCACACCCTGCCAACGTCCTCCGACGCGTGGATCTCGCTTCTGCCCGTGGTCGAGCTTCGCTATGCCAGTGCGCATCAGCTTGAGTCCCTCTCCCGCTGGCAGGCAGAGCCCGCGCTTGACGCGCTGACGCCGGTCCTGTGCCATGAACCGACCTTGCTCGATCTGATGGGGGAGATCCTGATAAACAGCCGGGAAACGGTTTCGCTGCCTCCTCCGGCGCTTTCGGCAGCAGCCGAATTGCTGACACGCTCGCCGGACCGCTTCAGCGCCGCACAATTTACCCCGCTCACGGAAGAAGGACTTACTGCCGTTCAGGCGATCAACCTGCTCAGCCAATGCGCGCTGGAGGGCTGGATCAATCGACTAAAAGTCGCGTCCGGCAAAGCGGAATAACCACACTCTTTCCCCAAAGAGCGCTTGCTGTAGCAGTGAGAATCGCGTAAAACTGTCAGCCGCTCAATGGCTACGAAAATAGAACATTATGTTTCAGGACAACCCGCTGCTAGCGCAGCTTAAACAGCAACTGCATTCCCAGACGCCGCGTGCAGAAGGGGTCGTGAAAGCCACGGAAAAGGGCTTTGGCTTCCTTGAAGTTGACGCGCAGAAAAGCTACTTCATTCCGCCACCGCAGATGAAGAAAGTGATGCATGGCGATCGCGTCATGGCCGTCATCCATACCGAGAAGGAACGTGAATCCGCCGAGCCGGAAGAACTGATCGAGCCGTTCCTGACCCGCTTTGTGGGCAAAGTGCAGAGAAAGGACGATCGTCTTTCTGTCGTGCCGGATCACCCCCTGCTGAAAGATGCCATTCCCTGCCGCGCCGCCCGCGGCGTTGAGCATGATTTTAAAGAAGGTGACTGGGCCGTAGCAGAAATGCGCCGTCATCCTCTGAAAGGCGACCGCGGTTTCTATGCTGAACTGACTCAGTTCATCACCTTTGGCGACGACCATTTCGTCCCGTGGTGGGTCACGCTGGCGCGCCATAATCTTGAAAAAGAAGCGCCGAACGGCGTGGCAACTGAGATGCAGGATGAAGGCCTGGCGCGCCGCGATCT
Source organism: Enterobacter sp. 04-C-12-SI-ECC (assembly GCF_047530715.1). NCBI lineage: Bacteria > Pseudomonadati > Pseudomonadota > Gammaproteobacteria > Enterobacterales > Enterobacteriaceae > Enterobacter > Enterobacter sp. 04-C-12-SI-ECC. The sequence goes on along the minus strand of NZ_JBLKDI010000001.1, from coordinate 349,223 downwards.
TACCGCGCTGGAGTTTGTCACCATCGACAGCGCCAGCACAGAAGATATGGACGATGCGCTCTACGCTGAAGAGAGCGCCGATGGCAAACTGCATTTGACCGTCGCCATTGCCGATCCAACCGCCTGGATTGTGGAAGGCAGCAAGCTGGACGAAACGGCGAAAATCCGCGCGTTCACCAACTACCTGCCGGGCTTTAACATCCCGATGCTGCCGCGCGAACTGTCTGACGACCTCTGCTCGCTGCGTCCAAATGAGGTGCGCCCGGTTCTCGCCTGCCGCATGACCATTGCCGCAGATGGCACGATTGAAGACGATATCGAATTCTTTGCCGCCACCATCGAATCCAAAGCCAAGCTGGCCTATGACAATGTCTCCGACTGGCTGGAAAACACCGGCAGCTGGAAACCTGAATCCGATGCTATCGCAGCACAGATTCGTCTGCTGCACCGCATCTGCCTGAACCGCGGCGAGTGGCGTAAGACTCACGCCCTGGTCTTCAAGGATCGTCCGGATTATCGTTTTGTTCTCGGTGAAAAAGGCGAAGTGCTGGATATCGTGGCCGAGCCGCGACGCATTGCTAACCGCATCGTCGAAGAAGCGATGATTTCCGCCAACATCTGTGCCGCGCGCGTGCTGCGCGACAGGCTGGGCTTCGGTATTTACAACGTTCATACCGGATTCGATCCGGCCAATACCGAAGCGCTCGCGGCCCTGCTGAAGAATCACGATGTGCATGTTGATCCGGAAGAAGTGCTGACACTGCCGGGCTTCTGCAAGCTTCGCCGCGAGCTGGACGCTCAGCCGTCCGGTTTCCTGGATAGCCGTATTCGCCGCTTCCAGTCCTTCGCGGAAATCAGCACCGAGCCAGGCCCGCACTTTGGCCTCGGTCTGGAAGCCTACGCCACCTGGACCTCCCCGATCCGTAAGTATGGCGATATGGTTAACCATCGCCTGCTGAAAGCGATTATTAAGGGCGAAACCATTGCCCGTCCACAGGACGACACCACCCTACAGATGGCCGAGCGTCGCCGTCTGAACCGCATGGCGGAACGTGACGTTGGAGACTGGCTATACGCGCGCTTCCTGCAGGATAAAGCCGGTACCGATACCCGCTTCGCGGCAGAAATTATTGATATCAGCCGCGGGGGAATGCGCGTACGTCTGGTGGATAACGGTGCGGTCGCCTTTATCCCTGCCCCGTTCCTGCACGCCGTTCGTGACGAACTGGTCTGCAGTCAGGAAAGCGGCACCGTGCAAATTAAAGGCGAGACGGTTTACAAAGTCACTGACGTGATTGATGTAACTATCGCTGAAGTTCGCATGGAAACCCGCAGTATTATTGCGCGCCCTGTCGCCTGATAACCTGCTCAATTGTCGGTCATTTCCGTTCAGAAAGGCCGACAATTTTCTCCCTGTCTTTCCCCTCGCAAAAGCATCATTTTTCTTACTTTTTCCGCCCCAGCCCGCCCAAAACAGCCATAATTATCTACAGTTAAAGAGTGTTGCCCTGTTCGGGCACGTGGATTTTATACGCTCAGCATTTTTATCTGCCTGATGCGTTTTATTATAAAAAAGCTCTGAAAAACAATACCTTCACTGCGGCTTTGCCGCTATTTTCAACGGAAAAGTCGACGACTAATGAATAATTTGTTCGCTAATGCGTCGCGGCGGGAGAAATCATGATCGACGAACTTGAGCAAAATTTGCTGTTTCGTTACATGGGTACTCACAGCCCGTGGTGGCGATTGTCGGCTGACAGCAACGCTCTGCACCTTGCCGCCAGCGAAAATGCTGACGTGACTCAGGAGATCGTACTGGATGATGAACAGGCCGCACAGATCCGTCAGCTAACGGTAATGACCACCAGCATTTCCCTGAACCTCTCTCTTTACGGCGAGCAAGTTCCCGTCCATCTTGTCGGACGCAAAATCACCCGAAACGAGTGGGCCGGAACGGCTTCCGCCTGGAACGATACGCCCTCCGTGGCACGCGATCTGGCTCAGGGACTCTCCTTTGCGGAACAGGTTGTTTCTGAAGCGAATTCCGTCATTGTCATTCTCGATCAAAACGGCAATATTCAGCGCTTTAACCGTCTGAGCGAAGAGTATACCGGTCTGAAAGAACATGAAGTCATTGGTCAAAACGTGTTTGAACTGTTCATGAGCCGCAGCGAAGCGGCAGCCTCGAAGCGCAACATTGCGGGTTTCTTTCGCAACGGCAGCTCCTACGAAGTCGAACGCTGGATTAAAACGCGAAAAGGGCAACGCTTGTTTCTGTTCAGAAATAAATTCGTTCACAGCGGCAGCGGTAAAAATGAAATTTTCCTTATCTGCTCCGGGACCGACATTACCGAAGAACGGCGTGCACAGGAGCGCCTGCGCGTGCTGGCCAATACCGATACCATCACCGGCCTGCCCAACCGCAATGCGATCCATGAGCTGATTTCAGACGCCATCAATAGCCGCGGCGACACGCAGGTTGGCGTGGTGTACCTCGACCTCGATAACTTCAAAAAGGTTAACGATGCCTACGGGCATATGTTCGGCGATCAGCTCCTGCAGGCGGTTGCACTTGCCCTTCTGAGTTGTCTGGATGAGGAGCAGGTTTTAGCGCGGCTCGGCGGCGATGAGTTTATCGTTATGGCCACCAATACCTCTCAGGGCTCGCTGGAAGCGATGGCGTCGCGTATTCTGACCCGCCTGCGCCAGCCGTTCAGAATCGGTCTCATTGAGGTTTACACCGGTTGCTCCCTGGGAATCGCCCTCGCGCCGCAGCATGGGAACGATCGGGAAAGCGTGATTCGCAATGCCGACATCGCCATGTACACCGCCAAGGAGAATGGCCGTGGCAAATTCTGCGTCTTCTCCCCCGAGATGAACCAGCGCGTGTTTGAGTACCTGTGGCTGGACACCAACCTGCGTAAAGCGCTGGATAACGATCAGCTCCTGATCCACTACCAGCCGAAAATGACCTGGCGCGGCGAAGTCCGAAGCCTTGAAGCGCTGGTCCGCTGGCAGTCGCCCGAGCGCGGGCTGATCCCCCCTCTGGAATTTATCTCTTATGCCGAGGAGTCCGGTTTGATTGTGCCGCTGGGTCGCTGGGTGATGCTTGATGTGGTTCGCCAGGTGGCAAAATGGCGTGACAAGGGAATTAACCTGCGCGTGGCCGTGAACGTCTCTGCACGTCAGTTGGCCGACCAGACGATTTTCAGCGAGCTAAAGCAGGCGCTTAAGGATCTGCATTTTGAGTACTGCCCTATCGACGTTGAGTTAACCGAAAGCTGTCTTATCGAAAACGAAGAGCTGGCGCTCTCGGTGATCCAGCAATTCAGTCGGCTCGGGGCACAAATTCATCTGGACGATTTCGGTACCGGCTACTCTTCCCTTTCCCAGCTGGCGCGTTTTCCTATTGATGCCATTAAACTCGATCAGGCTTTTGTCAGAGATATTCATAAGCACTCTGTCTCCCAGTCTTTGGTACGCGCCATTGTCGCAGTGGCGCAGGCGTTAAACCTGCAGGTGATTGCCGAAGGGGTGGAGAACGCAAAAGAAGATGCCTTTCTGACCAAAAACGGCGTCAACGAACGGCAGGGTTTTCTTTTCGCTAAGCCGATGCCCGCTGCCGCATTCGAGCGCTGGCTAAAACGATATCAAGCGCGACAACAACGTTAACGTCATACAGAGGTTCACTTTCGTATAGGTAATTTCGTTATGGCGTTTTTTCCCTTCTCTTTTGAACCTATTTTCTGCATCATTGAAATTATTAACTTTTCGCTCCTGGGGAGAGATGATGTCTACTATTGATCCACAAGCTATAGCACAACGTATTGATACCGTGCTGGATATCCTGGTGGCGGGTGATTATCACTCTGCAATCCGTAATCTCGAGATCCTGAAGTCTGAACTTCTCGCTCAGGATGGCGCTGACAATGCCCCCGAAAACCGACAGCCTAAAGCGCCGTGGGAAGTCTAAACCCACTGTCTCAGACCTCGTTTCGCTTTATTAATTGGATGCTATGAATTCCCGACAACAACTCATTTTGCAGATGGTCATCGATCAGGGGCGCGTAAGCGTCGTTGAGCTGGCTAAAACCACCGGCGTTTCAGAAGTGACCATCCGTCAGGATCTTAATCTGCTGGAAAAACAGAGCTACCTGCGCCGTGCGCATGGCTATGCCGTGCCGCTGGACAGCGACGACGTTGAGACGCGCATGATGAATAACTACGCGCTTAAACGAGAACTGGCAGAATTTGCTGCATCGCTGGTAAACCCTGGCGAGACGGTCTTTATTGAAAACGGCAGCAGCAACGCTCTTCTGGCACGTACGCTCGCCGAACAAAAAGACGTTACCATCATCACCGTCAGTAGCTATATCGCCCATTTGCTCAAAGAGACGCGCTGTGAGGTGATTTTGCTGGGCGGCATTTACCAGAAAAAAAGTGAGAGCATGGTAGGCCCGCTAACCCGGCAGTATGTCCAGCAGGTTCATTTCAGTAAGGCGTTTATCGGTATTGACGGCTGGCAGCCGGAGACAGGCTTCACCGGCCGGGATATGATGCGATCTGACGTTGTGAATGCCGTTCTGGAAAAAGAGTGTGAAGCCATTGTGCTGACCGACAGCTCTAAATTTGGCGCCGTCCATCCTTACACCATGGGTCCAGCCTCACGCTTTAGCCGCGTAATTACCGACGAAAGGTTAAGCGACGAACATCGTAATAAACTGGAAGATGACGGTCTCATTGTCGATATTATTAAAACGCCCGCCTGAGTCCATTTGCGCCCGTATTCCGGGCGCATATGCCCCCTTCGTCTGAGAGGATTCCTATCCATCCTTTAAGAGTTTTTACCTGTTTAACCTGGCGTAAAGTCGTAAAATTAATGTTAGCGATATAACAGGAAGTGACTATCACCTGCGTGATTACGTAACGCCTGCGCGACCAGCTTTCACGGAAAAAAGAATTGAGTATTCATTTTGACTATACTTAATGTGTACATCTTTCCGTGAATCGATAATTCAGGAGAAAGTATTATGACCTTAACCAGCAAAAAATTAGCCGCCGCTGTTCTGGCAATCACTGTAGCAATGTCCCTGAGCGCGTGCTCTAACTGGTCTAAACGTGACCGTAACACCGCAATTGGCGCCGGTGCTGGTGCGCTCGGTGGTGCAGTATTAACGGATGGTAGTACGCTGGGTACATTAGGCGGCGCTGCTGTCGGTGGTATTATCGGTCACCAGGTTGGCAAATAATTATTCTATCAGCCTTCCCGTTAAGGCGATTTAGCATCGCATTTCAGGTCTGACTAACGCACGTATATAACACGAGCCACGGCATTTGCCGTGGCTTATTTATTTTAGCCGCCTGCCAGTTTAACTTTCATGCCTTTGGCTTCAAGCAGCGATTTAATAAAATCGCGTTTATCACCCTGAATTTCGATAATGCCGTCCTTCACGGCGCCGCCGCAGCCACATTTTTTCTTCAACTCTGCTGCCAGCTTGTTCAGCTCCGCATCATCCAGATCAATCCCGGAGATCAGGCAGACCCCCTTTCCTTTTCGCCCGCTGGTCTGACGCTGGATACGAACAATACCGTCACCTTTCGGACGTTCTGCTTTCGTTTTCGGTTCGTCTATGCGCCCGCTTTCCGTCGAGTAGACCAGCCGACTGTTGGAATCAGTCATTGCGCCCCCTTTTTCAGTGATGCGTTGATAGCCTTAAGCGTCTCTGCCGGGTTCGCAGACTGCGTCACCGGCCGGCCGATAACCATGTAGTCAACGCCTGCTGCCAGCGCCTGCTCAGGCGTCATAATGCGTCGCTGATCGCCCACGTCGCTGCCAGCAGGACGAATGCCTGGCGTGACCAGTTTAAAATCTTTGCCCAACTCTGACTTAAAGCGTACCGCTTCCTGCGCGGAGCAAACGACGCCATCAAGACCACAGCTCTGCGTCAGACGCGCGAGACGCTCGGCGTGCCCGGCAGGTGACAACGTCACACCAAGGTCGCGCAAGTCGCTGTCGTCCATGCTGGTCAGCACGGTAACCGCAATCAGTAATGGCGCATCGTTGCCGAACGGCAGGAGTGCTTCGCGAGCGGCTGTCATCATTCTCGCCCCGCCCGACGCGTGGACGTTGACCATCCATACACCCAGTTCCGCAGCGGCGGCAACCGCGTGCGCCGTGGTGTTCGGGATATCATGGAATTTGAGATCGAGGAAGACATCGAAACCGCGCTGCTGCAGATCGCGGACGATTTGCGGTCCAAACAGCGTGAACATCTCTTTACCAACTTTCAGACGACAATCGCGAGGATCGATACCGTCGACAAAGGCCAGCGCTGCGTCACGCTTATTGTAATCAAGCGCAACAACAACAGGAGAATCCGTAATAACGCGGGAAGTGGAGGAAGTAACAGACGTCATGACCAGCCCTTTTCGTCTATGGGCGCGCAGCGGCGCGGAACAGATAAACGGCCTGCATTCTACCTGCCGTCGCCGCAAATTGACAGAATCCATTTATGCCCCTGCCAGGCCAGCAAGCCGCACGCTGTTGAGAAAGCGGTAAAAGCCATCAGTATGTTGTAACTAAAATGAAGGCTTTTAAAAAAATTACTGCCCATCCAGGCCGCGAATTGGCTTGATGGTGGACCAGGCCCGGCAGGACGGACAATGCCAGTAGAGCGTGTAGGCGGTAAAACCACACTTCTGGCAACGGTAGCGCGGCTTGCTGCGCACCTGCTCGCCAACCATGTCGCGCAGTACCATCAGACTCTCTTTCGCGCGCCCTTCTTCCGCATCGTTCAGATGGTAGTCCATCAGCTTGTGGAATACGCGCATCGTGGGATGACGCTGCAGCTGACGGGTAATATAAACCTGTGCGGTGTCGCTCCCCTCATACTGCTCAACCACGTCAGAGAGCATCAGCTCAGCGGTCGCGCCGGTATTCTCTTCCACGCAACGGCGCAGAAATGCCACCCACTCTTCCTGCTTGTCCAGCTGCTGATAGCAGGTTTGCAGCATTTCAAGCGTTTCGCTGACCAGCTCTTTGTCCTGGTCAATCACCCGCATCAGGCTTTCAACGGCTTTAGCGTAGTCGCCGCTGGCCATAAAAACGCGCCCCATCATGATAGAGATACGCGCGCTATTGCGGTCTGCGGCGGCGCCTTTCTTGAGCAACGCCATGGCTTTATCCATGTCGTCGTTGCCCATCTGCTGAAGGGCAAGCTCGCAGTAGAAATGCGCAATTTCAACGCGCTGCTTGTCTTTGCCCAGCTTCACCAGACGTTCGGCCGTATCAATGGCTTTCTGCCAGTCGCTGGTGGCCTGGTAAATCTGCAGTAACTGCTGCAACGCGCCGATACGGAAATCCGTCTCATCCACCAGCTGTGTGAACATATCTTCAGCGCGATCGTACAGCCCCGCGGCCATATAGTCTCGGCCCAGCTGTTGTACCGCCAGGAGACGTTGTTCGTAGGTCAGGGAGGCGCTTTCCATCAGGGTCTGGTGGATACGGATAGCGCGGTCAACCTCGCCGCGCGAGCGGAACAGGTTGCCGAGAGTGAGGTGGGCTTCGACGGTCCCCGTATCCTCTTTCAGCATATCGAGGAACAGGTCTACCGCTTTGTCCTGCTGATTGCTCAGGAGGAAGTTCACCCCCGCAACGTAGTCGCGGGAGAGTCGGTTAGCCTCATCCTGTTTCGTTTGTTGCGCACTTCTGCGGCCCATATACCAGCCATAGGCTGCGGCTACAGGCAAAAGCAGAAACAACAACTCCAGCATAGTCGATTATTCCTTCACGACCGGCACACCTGAACTTTCCGGCATGTCGGACGCAGGCGCAATGTGCTGTTCAAGTCGTTTAATTTTACGTTCAGCGCGCGCAAGAGAAACACGAACTTTCAACCAGAAAAGACCGCAAACCAGCCAGCCGATGGCAAAGCCTGCAGCAAATAAGACCGCCAGCAGGCTGGAGACCCGATACTCACCCTGCGCCAGCAGATAGTTAAACGTCACCTGTTGATCGTTTTGTGCACCCAATGTGACTGAAATGACAAAAATCGCCAATACCAGTAAGAAAATGAGTAAATATTTCACATTACTTCCCGTTATGTGGTTCAAGCGAATAAAGTGTGTTCAACTCACCGCAATCAGCCTTATAAACTACCATTTTAGCGACGGGCGCGAAACGGAAAAAGTAACGCGCACGTCATGGATTTATGGGCAAAATGCACAATATCAACCGTCAGGCGTCGCTTTGCTCCCTTTCGGCGATCTCTTCTTTCTCTTCAGGCGGTGGCGTGAGCGGGCCGCAGAACCGTTCTGCAAGCCAGGTTGCCAGCGTCACTAGCATCCAGGAGATCAGCGTAGCGACCACCAGATCCCGCGGCCAGTGCATCCCCAGCAGCAAGCGGCTGCCCATCACCCCTGTCGCCCAAACCAGTAAAATCGCGATGGTCATGGTGCGACGTCGAGGCCAAAGCAGCCCAACGCCCAGCAACGCCCAGCTGGCTGCAAACATCGTATGGCCGGAAGGAAACGCGAATCCCGTCTCTTTTTGCCAGTGCTTACGCAGGAACTTTGGAATATCTTCCTGTTCTGAAAGCTGTTCTTTCACCAGCGCGCCGCGATCTTTACGCTTTAAATTGTAGAACTCATCCACCGGAACATGGTGCGCTTTTTCCAGCCAGACCACAAAAGGTCTTGGCTCCTGAACGTGATCCTTCACCCAGGACTTCACGCCCTGTCCAATAACGATCGCGCCACCGAGGATAGCAAAGAGCATCAACGCTGCGCGCAGTCGAAAGCGCAGGCACCACAAGAACCAGCCGCAGAGGATAACGTGGGTAATAATTCCCCACGGCTGCGTGACCGTCTCCGTTACCCAGTATAACGTTTTCAGCCACGTGGCATTCTGCCCCGGCTGCCACATCCAGCCGGAGACCCACACGGCCAAAGGCATAATCAATAAAATGGCCGCGCCTGCTGCCGTACGTCTGGCGATTGAAAGCATGTCTTCTCCTTTTTCGCTAAGCCTCACAATCATAACTGAAATTCATTCGATGGGTGGATATGTCGGATCGTGCGTTTAACGTTCATATAGCATGGCGCCCATTAGGCGAACGTGCTGAGCTTGTGGCAAAATGGACAAATACAGAAAGCAAAACAGGCGCAAGGCACGAAACGTGTCAGCCTACTCTGGAGAATCACATGCAGCTTAAACGTGTGGCAGAAGCCAAACTGCCAACCCCATGGGGCGATTTCCTGATGGTGGGGTTTGAAGAACTGGCAACCGGACAGGATCATGTCGCGCTGGTCTACGGCGACATTTCAGGGCAGACGCCGGTGCTGTCCCGCGTCCATTCGGAGTGTCTGACCGGCGACGCGTTGTTCAGCCTGCGCTGTGATTGCGGTTTCCAGCTCGAAGCTGCCCTTACCCATATTGCCGAAGAAGGCCGCGGCGTGCTGCTCTATCACCGTCAGGAAGGTCGTAACATTGGTCTGCTGAATAAAATCCGCGCTTACGCGCTGCAGGACCAGGGCTACGATACGGTGGAAGCCAACCACCAGCTCGGTTTTGCCGCCGATGAACGTGATTTCACCCTCTGCGCCGATATGTTCAAGCTGCTGGGCGTGGACGAGGTTCGCCTGCTGACTAATAATCCCAAAAAGGTGGAAATCCTCACCGAAGCCGGGATCAACATCGTCGAGCGTGTACCGCTGATTGTCGGCCGCAACCCGAAAAATGCCCACTATCTTGATACCAAGGCGGCCAAAATGGGCCATCTTCTGAAAGAGTGAAAGTAAAAAGCCCGGCACAGATGCCGGGTTTTTTTTATCAATCCAGCATTTTACGAATCACATAATGTAAAATGCCGTCGTTCTGGTAGTAGGTCAGTTCGGTTGCCGTATCAATACGACACCGGCATTCCAGTACCTCGCTTTTCCCGTCTGCTCGCGTAAGCTTCACCGGCACCGTTTTGCCCGGCTGCAGGTTTTGCAGGCCGCTAATATCAATCTGCTCTTCCCCCGTCAGGCCCAGCGTTTTGCGCGTGACGCCCTGCGGGAACTCAAGCGGCAGGATCCCCATGCCAATCAGGTTCGAGCGGTGAATACGTTCAAACGACTCGGCGATGACCACGCGAACGCCAAGCAGTCGCGGACCTTTCGCCGCCCAGTCACGACTGGAGCCGGAACCGTACTCTTTCCCGGCGATCACCGCCAGCGGCGTACCTTCCTGCTGATATTTGACGGCTGCGTCATAAATCGACACGACTTCCGTCCCCGGAAGATGGCGCGTCATCCCCCCTTCCACGCCCGGAACCATTTCGTTACGAATGCGGATGTTGGCAAACGTCCCGCGCATCATCACTTCATGGTTACCGCGGCGCGATCCGTAGGAGTTAAAATCGCGGCGCTCCACGCCCCGGCTTTGCAGATAACGGCCCGCCGGGCTGTCGGCTTTGATGCTCCCCGCCGGAGAGATATGGTCAGTGGTGACGGAATCCCCCAGCATCGCCAGTATGCGCGCCCCGTGAATATCCTGAAGCGGTGCAGGCTCGGCCAGCATTTCATCAAAGAATGGCGACAGGCGGATATAGGTGGAATCGTCCTGCCAGTCATAGGTGTCCGAGCCCACAACGTTGATGGCTTTCCATTCCGGCGTGCCTTCAAACACTTCCGCATACTCTTTGCGGAACATCTCGGTGGAGACCTTTTCAACGGCCATCGCAATTTCACGTGAGGACGGCCAGATATCTTTCAGATAGACCGGCTCATTCTTGCGGTCGTGACCAATAGGATCGGTAGCCAGGTTGATATTCATGTTCCCGGCGAGCGCGTAGGCCACCACCAGCGGCGGCGAAGCGAGCCAGTTGGTTTTCACCAGCGGATGAATACGTCCTTCAAAGTTACGGTTACCGGAAAGGACTGCGCCAACCGTCAGATCGCCCTGCTTGATTGCCGTTTCAATAGGTTCAGGCAGCGGGCCGGAGTTACCGATGCAGGTGGTACAGCCATAGCCCACGAGGTTAAAGCCCAGCTCGTCAAGATACGGCGTTAGCCTGGCCTGCGCCAGGTAATCCGAGACCACTTTGGAGCCCGGTGCCAGGGAGGCTTTTACCCAGGGCTGTGGTTTCAGCCCCAGCTCAACCGCTTTTTTAGCCAGCAGGCCGGCAGCCATTAATACGCTGGGGTTTGAGGTGTTGGTGCAGGAGGTAATGGCGGCTATGACAACCGCGCCGTCCGGGAGCTGATACTGATGTCCGTTCAGAACATAGTCGATTGGGCGATGGTCCTTCTTCGCCACGTTAACTTCCAGCTCGTTGCTTGCGGCAAACGCTTTTGGCACGTCGCTTAACGCTACGCGATCCTGCGGACGTTTCGGACCGGCGAGGCTCGCCTCAACGCTTCCCATGTCAAGCGCAAGCGTGCTGGTAAATACCGGCTCATCCCCCGGATTGCGCCACATGCCCTGCGCTTTGGTGTACGCCTCCACCAGCGCCACCTGCTCTTCGCTGCGTCCGCTCAGGCGCATGTACTCCAGCGTGACGTCATCAATGGGGAAAAATCCGCAGGTTGCACCATATTCTGGCGCCATGTTGGCGATGGTCGCGCGATCAGCCAGCGGCAGCGAATCCAGCCCGTCACCGTAAAATTCAACAAATTTTCCCACCACACCATGCTTACGCAGCATCTGGGTAACGGTGAGCACCAGATCGGTGGCGGTAATGCCTTCAGACAACTTCCCGGTGAGCTTAAAGCCCACGACATCAGGGATAAGCATGGAGACCGGCTGACCGAGCATGGCGGCTTCCGCTTCGATACCACCGACACCCCAGCCCAGCACGCCGAGGCCGTTAATCATGGTGGTGTGGGAATCTGTACCCACCAGTGTGTCCGGATAAGCCACCCACTCTTTGTCCTGCAATTCACTCCAGACGGCTTTACCGAGATATTCAAGGTTAACCTGGTGACAAATACCGGTGCCGGGTGGAACCACGCTAAAGCGGCTGAACGCCTGCTGACCCCACTTCAGGAAGACATAACGCTCGTGATTTCGCTCCATCTCGAGACGCACGTTCTCGCCAAAGGCATCGTCATCACCGAAGTGGTCAACGGTTACGGAGTGGTCAATCACGAGGTCGACGGGTGAAAGCGGGTTCACTTTAGCCGTATCGCCGCCGAGGCGTTTAACCGCCTCACGCATGGCGGCGAGATCCACCACGGCAGGAACGCCGGTGAAGTCTTGCATCAGGACCCTTGCCGGGCGGTAGGCAATTTCTCTGTCGGCATGGGCATTCTTAAGCCACCCTGCCAGCGCCTGAATATCGTCGAGGGTCACGGAGTCACCGTCCTGCCAGCGCAAGAGATTTTCCAGCAAAACTTTCAAGGACTTGGGTAAACGCGAAATGTCCCCAAGCGTTCTGGCAGCCAGCGGCAGGCTATAGTAGTGCCAGGTTTTATTTTCTGCCTGTAACGTGTCCTTACTGGCTTCGCGTAGGGTTAACGACATAAGCTCCTCCTTAATTACAGAGATGTCCTGACAATCATCAGGGCCGTAATTAAAGATAACACAAAGATGTCGTAACGTTTTGATAACAACCCAAATTGATAAATTTAGGAATGGTCCAGAGGAGGGTAAAACAAAAAACCCCGCCGCAGCGAGGTTTTATGATTTAGTGGACGGCCAGCCAGATGAGCTGACTCCAGAACAGAATCGACAGGGTAAAAACGCCGATCCATGACCAGTATTTTTGAGACATCATGTTATTCATCATAGGGACACCAGGCATTATTTATTAAACGTTCCGAGGCAGGTCCTCGTGCTATATTGCTGATGTGTATTTATTAAAGAGTACAAAGGCGCATAGTCATTATTCAGACTAACTGCATCATTACGCAATAAACTAAATTATTGTTTTTTGGGTTCGTCTTCCGCGAACACATCAATAAAAGCCTGCTGCTGCGGCGTCAGTTTCCAGGATGCTGGCACTGCTGTTGCAGGCGCTTTGCGTCCCTTGTGAACAGTGTCATGATGCTGACACATCCGCTTTGCCGTTTCTGTACGTACCGTCACTGCCATATTCAACCCCAATATTTCCAGGCCAGGAGAGCAACCATCACCCAGAACAGGGCGGAAACGAGAAAGACCGCCAGCCAGGCTTTACGCTTGAGCGCAGGATCCCTTTGCGGTTCTTCACTTCCTGAAGGCATTGCTAACCTCATACAATCGATATCGCTTATCATTTAGGACCAAACAATTGGTATAATTAATCATCTGTTGAGATAAATCCTAAAGAAACTTTAGCCGAAAAGCCAGTGAATTTACGCATCAAGAGGCATGAAATATTCAATCTTTTGACCAGAAATAAATATTTGAAAAGAAAAATTTGCGTAGCCGTTAATTAGTTTCTATTTTTGTCGCCAATTCACGACATTAAAGCCACACAAATTAAAAGGATAATGACAATATATGTCAGGGGAAGTGCAGATGATGATAATTCTAATTTAGCTTTAAGCCGATATTTCGGTATCTTTCCCTCAGGGAAAGATACCGGGTGTGATTATTTTTCGGGGAGTTTGATATCTTTAAACATCTCTTCGATATCTTCATTTGATCGTAATGCCACGGCGGTATCCACCACGTCACGCGTTAAATGCGGTGCAAAGCGCTGAATAAAATCATACATATAGCTTCGCAGGAAGGTACTGCGGCGGAAGCCAATTTTTGTCGTGCTGTGGCTGAAAATATCATGCGCATCAAGACGCACCAGGTCAGGGTCTGACACCGGGTCGACCGCCATGCTGGCGATCACCCCTACCCCCAGTCCAAGCCGTACATAGGTCTTTATGACGTCGGCATCGGTGGCGGTAAAGACTATCCGCGGCGTTAACCCGGCCCGGTTGAAGGCGGTATCAAGCTCAGATCGTCCGGTGAAGCCAAACGTGTAAGTGACCAGAGGATATTGCGCCAGCTCTTCGATTGACACCGACCCTTTGCCCGCCAGCGGATGATCCGGGGTCACCACAATGGAGCGGTTCCAGTGATAGCACGGCAGCATGACCAGATCGTCATAGAGATGGAGCGCTTCCGTCGCGATGGCAAAATCTGCATTGCCCTTCGACACCGCCTCCGCAATTTGCGTCGGCGATCCCTGGTGCATATGCAGGGAGACGCGCGGATAACGCTCGATAAAGCCCTTGATAACGCCCGGTAGCGCATAGCGCGCCTGGGTGTGCGTCGTGGCAATATACAGCGAGCCTTTATCCGGCCAGGTATGTTCCCCCGCCACAGACTTAATCGCATCGACTTTGGAAAGGACTTCCCGCGCAATACGGATGATTTCCTGCCCCGCTGGCGTCACCTGGGTAAGGTGCTTACCACTGCGGGCGAAAATCTGAATACCTAATTCATCCTCCAGCATGCGAACCTGCTTGCTGATGCCCGGTTGCGAGGTATATAGCCCCTCGGCGGTGGAAGAGACATTAAGGTTGTGATTCACCACCTCAACGATATAACGAAGCTGTTGTAATTTCATGCCAGACCATCCGATTTAGCGCACGCGGTCAATCGCTTAAGACGATTTGATAATAAAAAAAGGGTTAACTATAACCACTATATCACTTATAGCCTGACTGTATAGTACGGAACAAAAAATAATAATAAGGTAATAAAAAAGGGCCGGAAGTCCGGCCCTTTCACGGGTAAGCTACGGTTAAGAAAGATTATTTCTTGCCTTCAACCCATTTGCCATCGACAAAGAAGGCGGACCATCCGGTCGCTTTACCCTCTTTCTCTGCCGCAACGTACTGCTGCTTCGTTTTACGGCTAAAACGGACCACCGTCTTATTGCCTTCAGGATCCTGCTGTGGCGCATCGGCCAGATAACGCAGCTTCTCAGGCAGACGATCGCGGAAGCGATGCAGCTCTTCCACCAGCGGGGCGCGCGTTTCACGCGATTTCGGGAAGGTGTTGGCGGCCAGGAAGACACCTGCGGCACCATCACGCAGCACGAAGTACGCGTCGGATTTTTCACACGGCAATTCTGGCAGCGGAACCGGATCTTCCTTCGGCGGAGCAACCTCACCATTGCGCAGAATTTTGCGCGTGTTCTTACACTCGTCGTTTGTGCAGGCCATATACTTACCGAAACGCCCCATTTTCAGGTGCATCTCAGAGCCACACTTCTCGCACTCCACAATCGGGCCGTCATAGCCTTTAATGCGGAACTCACCCTCTTCGATCTCATACCCGTCGCACGTTGGGTTGTTACCGCACACGTGTAGCTTACGTTTAGGATCGATCAGATAGCTGTCCATCGCCGTGCCGCATTTTTTGCAGCGGCGTTTCGCGCGCAGGGCGTTGGTTTCCGCATCATCACCTTCCAGCACGTTGAGAACTTCGTTCTCCGGCACCAGGTTGATGGTTGTTTTGCAGCGCTCTTTGGGTGGCAGCGCATAGCCTGAACAGCCAAGGAACACGCCCGTTGTCGCAGTACGGATCCCCATCTTGCGGCCGCAGGTCGGGCAGTCGATGCTGGTAAGAACCATCTGGTTAGGCAGCATGCCGCCCTCTTCAGGATCTTTCTCCGCTTTCTCAAGCTGGTTGGTAAAGTCGCTGAAGAAGCTATCGAGAACCTTCTTCCACTCCGCCTTGTGACTGGCCACTTCGTCGAGGCTGTCTTCCATCTGCGCGGTGAAGTCGTAGTTCATCAATTCGCGGAAGTTAGCTTCCAGACGGTCAGTGACAATCTCACCCATTTTTTCGGCATAGAAACGGCGGTTCTCTACGCGAACGTAACCGCGGTCCTGAATGGTCGAGATGATTGACGCGTAGGTTGACGGACGGCCAATCCCGCGTTTTTCCAGCTCTTTAACCAACGACGCTTCACTAAAGCGCGCAGGCGGCTTGGTGAAGTGCTGGGCCGGAACCAGGTCGACAAGCGACAACTCGTCGCCTTTGTTTACCGCAGGCAGCGTACGGTCTTCATCACCTTTACGCAGTGCAGGCATCACTTTCGTCCAGCCGTCGAAGCGCAGAATACGACCGCGTGCCTTGAGGCGGAAGTCGCCCGCGCCAACGGTCAGCGTAGTGGAATCATATTTCGCTGGCGTCATCTGACACGCGACAAACTGACGCCAGATCAGCTGATACAGCTTCTGGGCGTCGGCTTCCATATCCTTCAGCGACTCGGCTAAAACAGAGACATCAGAGGGACGAATCGCTTCGTGCGCTTCCTGAGAATTCTCCTTGCTGGCGAACTGGTTGGCGCTTTCCGGCAGGTATTTTTTACCGAAGTTATCGCTGATGTAGCCGCGCACCATGTTCACCGCGTCCTGGCTCAGGTTCGTTGAGTCAGTACGCATGTAGGTGATGTAACCCGCTTCATACAAGCGCTGGGCCATCATCATGGTTTTCTTCACGCCGTAACCCAGACGGGTGCTCGCCGCCTGTTGCAGTGTGGACGTGATAAACGGCGCGCCAGGCTTGCTGCTGGTCGGCTTATCTTCGCGTTCCAGTACCTGATAGCGCGCTTTTTCCAGCAGCGCCACGGCGGCCATGGTCTGATCGCGGTTTTCAGGACGGAAAGGCTTATCGTTGTGATGGCTTACCTGCAGCGGCAGCGCATCACCGCCCGGGGTAGTGACATTGGCGTCAACTTCCCAGAACTCTTCCGGCACGAAGGCTTTAATTTCGCGTTCACGCTCAACGACAAGACGCACGGCTACAGACTGCACGCGTCCTGCGGACAGGCCGCGGGCAATCTTTTTCCACAGCAGTGGAGAAACCATGTAGCCCACAACGCGGTCCATAAAGCGACGCGCCTGCTGGGCGTTCACACGGTCGATATTCAGCTCGCCCGGCTTCTCAAACGCCTGACGAATCGCATTCTTTGTAATTTCGTTAAACACTACGCGGCTGTAGCGTTTGTCATCCCCGCCGATCACTTCCCGCAGGTGCCACGCAATGGCTTCCCCTTCGCGGTCAAGGTCGGTTGCGAGATAGATGTGGTCTGCTTTTTCAGCCAGCTGCTTCAGCTCGTTAACGACTTTTTCTTTCCCGGGCAGCACTTCATATTGTGCATCCCAGTTGTGCCATGGGTTAACACCCATGCGGTTGACAAGCGCGCTACGTTCATCCTTTTTAGGCTTTTTAGCCCCTTTGGTGGAGGTAGAGTCTGCGCTCTTTTTGCTGGCTGAGCCACTGGTCGGCAAATCGCGGATGTGACCAACGCTGGACTTAACCACGTAGTCATTACCCAGATACTTATTGATCGTTTTGGCTTTTGCCGGGGACTCAACGATGACGAGAGCTTTACCCATATTCACCTTTACCTAATTTAATTCTTCCAGGAATACGCCGCACGTTGATTTCCCTTCCGCTGACGACGAGCCAATGATATTGCGACTGCGTCAGGGGATATCAACCCCTATGTCTTACCGAACGTCAGAATGGCGACATCCAGGTCATTGAGTTTTCGGGTATTTTTCTCACATCTCGTATTATTCGTGACGAATTCCCGGTCGAATGTCAAGCAATTCTGTTGCCAGAATGACGAAAGCGCACACTCTACCTGATAAAATTCGTTACGCAACTTTATTAGCATGCAAAAGCAAATCCCGCCAACCTGCCCTCTGCATCTTATCCCCTCACATTACAGGGAAAATTTGCCCCCAAAGCGCCCCCGGCGTAGACTATTGTCACTGTTTAAGGAGTGGATTATGCAGAATACGACCCAACCCATTGACCGAGCCTCTCTGCTTATCGAAGCAAACAAGCTTATTCGTGACCATGAAGATACGCTGGCAGGCATTGAAGCCACCGGTGTTGAGCAACGTAATGGCGTGCTGGTTTTCAGCGGCGAATACTTCCTTGACGAGCAGGGGTTACCGACCCCGAAAAGCACTGCCGTGTTTAATATGTTTAAATACCTGGCGCATACGCTTTCAGAGAAATATCACCTGGTCGATTAATGCAAAACGCGAGGCATATGCCTCGCGTTTTTGTTTACAGCAGCGGTTTTTGTCCGCGCTGTAGCCAGCGAAGCAGCAGGCGGTCCGCGCTTTCCGCCGCACTGTTGGTAAAGCGGTCCATCAGCCGTTTGCGCTGTGTAAAGCGCACGCCTACCAGTTCCCGGCCTTCCATCAGGTTGAGCAGCAGGTCATCACTGGTACCTACTTCATCCACCAGCCCTTTTTCCTGCGCCTGGATGCCGTACCAGTGCTCACCGGTCGCCACCTGTTCAATATCCAGCGTTGGGCGCATGCGATGTACGAAGTCTTTAAAGAGATGGTGAGTTTCATTCAGATCTTCACGGAATTTTTGGCGCCCCTCTTCCGTGTTTTCCCCCAGCAGCGTCAGGGTGCGTTTGTACTGACCCGCCGTGTGAAGTTCGATATCAATCTCTTTATTTTTCAGGAAGCGGTTAAAGTTAGGGATCTGTGCGACCACGCCAATGGAACCTATGATGGAAAACGGCGCCGCAACGATTTTGTCCGCCACGCAGGCCATCATATAGCCGCCGCTCGCCGCGACTTTATCTACTGCCACGGTAAGTGGGATCTGCTTCTCGCGCAGACGCTGCAGCTGCGAAGCGGCCAACCCGTAACCGTGTACCACCCCGCCCGGGCTCTCAAGACGCACCACCACCTGATCCTGCGGCGTTGCCACGGCCAGAACCGCAGTCACCTCTTCGCGCAGCGAAGCGACTTCATGCGCATCCATGCTGCCTTTAAAATCGAGCACATAGACGCGGGGTTTTGCGTCGCCCTGCGGCGTCGCGAGCTTTGCCTTCGCCTTCGCGGCTTTGGCTTCCTGCTTGTGTTTTTTCTTCTGGGCTTTCAGCCACAGCTTCTGCTGATGGCTATCGAGCAGCGAGAGGGACATCTCTTCCTGCATCTCTTTATACTGCTCGCTCAGGCGGGTGATGCGTAACTCCCCACGCTGACGCTTGCGCTGCGTCAGGTTGACAATCAGAACGGCAACCACGGCAATGGCAATCACCACCGTCGCGATTTTGGCCAAAAACAACCCATATTGAGAAAGTAATTCCACGCGTTCCACCTTGATTTAACCACGAATCTTTCACGGCAGTGTACAACAGCCCTGCCCCTGCGTCTCGCCCGTGACATTACCTCTGCGAGCCGTCTTCAGGAATCCCCGCGCTGCGGTTTAAATATTTGCAAATTGTTAATTTTGCAGCAATGCGTCCTGTAGACTGATTGAATTCTCACGCTAATTCGGGCATAAAGCCGAAAAGTCATTATGAAGGCGTGATTGAGACACCGTGCGCCTGAGGAGTCACCGTGCATTATCAACCGCAAAAAAACCTGCTGCAGAACCGAATCATTCTTGTCACCGGCGCCAGCGATGGTATTGGTCGCGAAGCGGCCCTGACGTACGCTGAATATGGCGCAAGCGTAATTCTGATTGGGCGCAACGAAGAAAAGCTCAAAGGGGTCGCTCAGGAAATTGAGGCCGCAGGCGGCACACCTGCCCCCTGGTACACGCTCGATTTGCTGACCTGCACCCCAGCGCTCTGCCAGGAGCTTGCTCACCGTATCAGTACCCACTACCCACGTCTTGACGGCGTACTGCACAACGCCGGTTTGTTAGGTGAAGTGCGTCCAATGGATGAACAGGATCCTGAAATCTGGCAGCAGGTGATGCAGGTTAACGTTAACGGTACTTTTTTCCTCACGCAGGCCTTGCTTCCTTTATTACTCAAATCCGAGTCTGGATCTCTGGTCTTCACCTCTTCCAGCGTAGGCCGCGAGGGACGCGCAAACTGGGGGGCTTATGCTGTCTCAAAATTCGCGACCGAGGGCATGATGCAGGTGCTGGCGGATGAGTACCAGAGCCGGCATCTGCGCGTGAACTGCATTAATCCGGGGGGGACGCGCACCAGCATGCGCGCCAGCGCGTTCCCGACGGAAGATCCGCTGAAGCTGAAAACCCCGGCAGACATTATGCCGCTCTATCTCTGGCTGATGGGCGACGACAGCCGCCGCAAAACCGGAATGACCTTTGATGCCCAGCCGGGCCGCAAACCGGGAATTTCGCAATGAGTGAAGAACGTCATCAGCAGCGACAGCAGCGTCTGAAGGAACAGGTTGACGCGCGCGTCGCGGCAGCCCAGGACGAGCGAGGGATCGTCATTGTTTTTACCGGCAATGGTAAAGGCAAAACTACTGCCGCGTTTGGCACCGCTACGCGCGCCGTCGGCCACGGGCAAAAAGTGGGGGTCATCCAGTTTATCAAAGGGGAATGGCCCAACGGTGAGCGTAATTTGCTTGAACCTCACGGCGTTGAGTTTCAGGTGATGGCGACCGGGTTTACGTGGGATACGCAGAACCGGGAAACCGATACCGCAGCCTGCCTTGCCGTGTGGAAGCACGCAAAAAGGATGCTGGCTGACCCGACATTAAATATGGTGCTGCTGGATGAGATCACCTATATGGTCGCCTACGACTACCTGCCGCTGGAGGAGGTGCTGGATGCACTGAAGAACCGCCCTGCGCACCAGACGGTTATCGTTACAGGTCGCGGGTGTCATCGTGAGATTCTGGAGCTGGCAGATACAGTCAGCGAGCTGCGTCCGGTCAAGCATGCGTTTGATGCAGGCATCAAAGCACAAATTGGCATTGATTACTAAAGAAAAAGCCCGGTGAGTTCACCGGGCTTTTTCAATTAACCGTTGTTATTCCGGTTGCCAGAGCGACGATTGCTGTTCACTTGGCTGTGGCGTTTAACCGCACGACGGATCTGATTCGCCTTCATACGACGACGATCTTTCTCCACCGCCACTTTAGAGGTGGTTTCCGGCGTCAGGCCAACCAGCTCGCGCAGGTAGTTAGTCTGGGTAAGATCCAGCTCGGTATAACCACCGCGCGGCAGACCTTTCGGCAGCAGAATGTCGCCGTAGCGAACGCGGATCAGGCGGCTAACCTGCACGCCTACCGCTTCCCACAGACGACGCACCTCGCGGTTACGGCCTTCGGTCAGGGTCACGTTGTACCACTGGTTAATCCCTTCACCACCGGTAAATTTGATGGTTTTGAACGCCGCAGGGCCGTCTTCCAGCTGCACGCCACGCGACAGATCGCGCAGTTTATTTTCGTCGACCTGGCCGAAAACGCGAACGGCGTATTCACGCTCTACTTCACGGCTTGGGTGCATGAGGCGGTTTGCCAGTTCACCATCGGTGGTGAACAGCAGCAGACCGCAGGTGTTCACGTCCAGACGCCCCACCGCAATCCAGCGGGCGCCGCGCAGTTTTGGCAGACGGTCAAACACCGTTGGACGACCTTCCGGGTCGTTGCGCGTACACAGCTCGCCTTCCGGCTTGTAATACGCCAGCACGCGGCAGATCTGTTCCGCGGACTCTTTCACGGAGATAAGATGACCGTCAATGCGGATCTTGAGCCCCGGTACGATTTCTACGCGGTCACCCAGCGTGGCGATTTTACCGTCCACACTCACGCGGCCCGCTTCTATAATGGCTTCGATTTCACGGCGTGAGCCGTGGCCGGCGCGCGCCAGCACTTTCTGTAACTTCTCGCTCATTGAGCTTCCTCAGGTGTCGCCTTCACAGGCGTCGAATCAGGTCAAAAGCAGAGCCGAGCCCTGCTTTGATGGCCGCGTAGTATATCTGCTTACACCTTTACAAGAAAGGCTTAACATCACCCACGCCTTCACGAATCACTTCAGGCGCGTCTTCGGTCAGATCCACAACGGTAGTCGGCTGCTGGCCGAGATAACCTCCGTGAATAATCAGCTCCACCACCTTCTCCAGACGATCTTTTATCTCCTCCGGATCGGACTCGGTAAACTCGCTGCCCGGCAGCATCAGTGAGGTAGAGAGCATCGGTTCGCCGAGAGTTTCCAGCAGCGCCTGGGCAATCGGGTTTGACGGCACGCGCATGCCGATAGTCTTACGCTTTTCCTGCAGCAGGCGACGCGGCACCTCCTTCGTCCCTTTCAGAATGAAGGTGTAGTTACCCGGCGTGTTGTTCTTGATCAGGCGAAACGCCACGTTGTCGACATACGCATAGGTCGACAGCTCAGAGAGGTCGCGACACATCAGGGTAAAGTTATGGCCGTCCGGCAGCTGACGGATGCGACATATTCGCTCCATCGCCCCTTTATCTTCAATTTTACAGCCCAGCGCGTAGCCGGAATCGGTCGGGTAGACTATCACGCCGCCTTTGCGGACGATCTCCACGGCCTGGTTAATCAGACGTGGCTGCGGGTTGTCCGGATGGATATAGAAAAACTGACTCATACTTCCCTCTCTTCAATTTGCTGCGGCTGCTCCCAGAGCTGCCAGACCGGCTCAACGCCAGCGGGTAGCCAGAGCTTGCGTCCCAGCTCGATCCACGCGCAGGGCTGGTGGAAATCAGAGCCCTGTGACCCTAGCAGGCCAAACTGGCGAGCGTAAGTCGCGAGCTGCGCGCGCTCGTTGGGCGCCTGCTGACACTGGGCGACTTCCATCGCCTCGCCACCGCATTCGGCAAAGTGCGCCAGCAGCCGTTTCAGCCATTTAGCAGAAAGATTATACCGTCCCGGATGGGCCAGCACGGCCTTACCGCCAGAATGATGAATGACATCAATAGCTTGTTTTATTGTACACCACTGTGGCGGAACGTATCCGGTTTTCCCGCGCGCCAGATACTTTTTAAAGACATCCGCCATGGTCGTCGCTTTGCCCGCTTCAACCAGAAAGCGTGCGAAATGACCGCGGGTGACCGCCCCGCCGTTCGCCAGCTTTTGCGCACCTTCCAGCGCGCCCGGAATATGCGCCTTCTCCAGACGCTCGCCGATCATCTCCGCGCGCTGGTTGCGGCGCGTTTTTTGTTCTTGCAAAAAGGCAAGAAGTGCCGGATGTTCTATATCAATGTTCAGGCCAACGATATGAATCTCATGGTTTTCCCAGACGGTCGAGATCTCTACGCCGGGCACCAGATTCAGCGCCAGCCCGCTGCGGGCAATCTCGGCGCGCGCTGCCGGAATGGCGTCGGTGGTATCGTGATCGGTTATCGCCAGCGTGCCGACACGCATTTCAACCGCGCGATGAACCAGGGCTTCGGGTGTCAGCAGGCCATCAGAGGCCTGAGTATGGCTGTGTAAATCATAAATAATCGCGTAGGTGGTATCGCTCAAAGCACTTCCCATAACAGGTTGGAGACATCCGAAAACGCCATGATACCGACTTAACGTGAAATTCTGAAATCAAGGGTTGACAATACGCCATCGAACTAGTTAACTAGTACGCAAGTTCACACGAGAAAGGTATCTGAAAATGACAGCACATTTCACTCTGCACGGTTGGTGGCGCACTTCCTGATCTTCGGGCAGTGTCACGCATCTGCGAAATGCAAACAGATACCCGCCCGCTACCCAGCGGGCTTTTTTTTGAACAGAATAAATGAGAATCACAACATGCAAACAGCCAAACCTCATCTCGAACTCTTGACCTGCGAGGCGGTCTATCGCCACAACCCGACCGCGCTGTTTCATCAGGTGTGCGGTGCGCGTCCGGCGACGCTGCTGCTGGAGTCTGCGGATATCGACAGCAAGGACGATCTGAAAAGCCTGCTGCTGGTCGACAGCGCGCTGCGCATTACCGCGCTAGGTGACACCGTCACCATTAAGGCGCTCTCTGATAATGGCGCATCGCTGCTGCCTCTGCTGGATGCGGCTCTGCCCGCGGGCATCGACAATGAACGTCACCCGGACCTGCGAATTCTGCATTTCCCGCCGGTAAGCCAGCTGCTCGACGAAGATGCGCGCCTCTGCTCGCTGTCCGTGTTCGATGCCTTCCGCCTGCTGCAAAATCTTGTCACCGTGCCGGAAGATGAGCGCGAAGCAATGTTCTTCGGCGGGCTGTTTGCTTACGACCTGGTCGCCGGTTTTGAAGATTTGCCGGAAACCGAGCAGGGCAACCGCTGTCCGGACTACTGTTTCTACCTGGCCGAAACCCTGTTGGTGATCGACCATCAGAAAAAATATACTCGCATCCAGGCAAGCCTGTTCACGCCCTCTGCGTTTGAGAAAAACCGCCTTGAGCATCGCATCGCTCAGCTCCGGCAGCAGATGACGGAAGCGCCGCCTGCGCTGCCGGTACAGCACGTGGAAAAAATGACATGCGACGTTAACCAGACCGACGATCAATACGGGGCCGTGGTTCGCCAGATGCAAAAGGCTATTCGCGCCGGGGAGATTTTCCAGGTTGTGCCGTCCCGCCGTTTCTCGCTGCCCTGCCCGTCACCGCTGGCGGCTTACGACGTGCTGAAGAAAAGCAACCCGAGCCCATATATGTTCTTTATGCAGGACAATGATTTCACGCTGTTCGGCGCCTCGCCGGAAAGCTCGCTGAAGTACGACGCCACAAGCCGCCAGATTGAGATCTACCCGATTGCGGGCACCCGTCCGCGTGGCCGTCGTGCCGATGGCTCGCTGGACCGCGATCTGGACAGCCGCATCGAACTGGAAATGCGAACCGACCACAAGGAGCTCTCCGAACACCTGATGCTGGTTGACCTGGCGCGTAACGACCTGGCGCGCATTTGCACCCCGGGCAGCCGCTACGTGGCAGACCTGACCAAAGTTGACCGTTACTCCTTCGTGATGCACCTGGTCTCCCGCGTGGTGGGTGAACTGCGTAGCGACCTCGACGTGCTGCACGCCTACCGCGCCTGCATGAATATGGGCACCCTGAGCGGCGCGCCGAAGGTGCGCGCCATGCAGCTTATCGCCGAAGCGGAAGGACGTCGGCGCGGGAGCTACGGCGGCGCGGTAGGTTACTTCACCGCCCACGGCGACCTCGATACCTGCATCGTGATCCGCTCCGCCTACGTCGAAGACGGTATTGCCACCGTTCAGGCCGGCGCCGGGATTGTTCTTGACTCTGTTCCGCAGTCTGAAGCTGACGAAACCCGCAGTAAAGCACGCGCGGTATTGCGCGCCATCGCTACCGCACACCACGCACAGGAGATTTTCTGATGGCTGACATTCTGCTGCTCGATAACATCGACTCCTTTACCTACAACCTGGCAGATCAGCTGCGTGCGAATGGTCACAACGTCGTTATCTACCGCAACCACGTTCCGGCTCAGACCCTGATTGACCGTCTGGCGACCATGCAAAACCCGGTGCTGATGCTCTCCCCGGGGCCGGGCGCGCCGAGCGAAGCGGGCTGTATGCCCGAACTGCTGACCCGCATGCGCGGCAAGCTGCCGATTATCGGTATCTGCCTTGGTCACCAGGCAATCGTGGAAGCTTACGGCGGTTACGTCGGCCAGGCGGGCGAGATCCTGCACGGTAAAGCCTCCAGCATTGAACATGACGGCCAGGCAATGTTTGCCGGGCTGCCGAATCCGCTCCCGGTCGCGCGCTATCATTCGCTGGTCGGCAGCAACATTCCGGCCGGGCTGACCATCAACGCCTCGTTTGAAGGGATGGTGATGGCGGTACGCCACGATGCGGATCGCGTCTGCGGGATGCAGTTCCACCCGGAATCTATTTTGACCTCCAATGGCGCCCGCCTGCTGGAGCAGACCCTTGACTGGGCGTTACAGAAGCTGGAGCAGACCAACACCCTGCAGCCGATTCTGGAAAAACTGTATCAGGCACAGACCCTGAGCCAACAGGAGAGCCACCAGCTTTTTTCCGCCGTGGTGCGCGGCGAGCTGAAGCCTGAGCAGTTGGCGGCGGCGCTGGTGAGCATGAAAGTGCGCGGCGAAAGCCCGCAGGAGATCGCCGGTGCGGCAACCGCGCTGCTGGAAAATGCCGCTCCGTTCCCGCGCCCGGACTATCAGTTTGCCGATATCGTCGGGACCGGTGGCGACGGCAGCAACAGTATCAATATTTCTACCGCCAGTGCCTTTGTCGCCGCAGCGTGTGGACTGAAAGTGGCAAAACACGGTAACCGCAGCGTCTCCAGCCGTTCAGGCTCGTCCGATCTGCTGGCCGCGTTTGGCATCAATCTGGAGATGAATGCCGAGCGTTCGCGTGAAGCACTGGACGATTTGGGCGTTTGCTTCCTGTTTGCGCCGAAATATCACACCGGTTTCCGCCACGCGATGCCGGTTCGCCAGCAGCTTAAAACCCGCACGCTGTTTAACGTGCTCGGCCCGCTGATCAACCCGGCCCATCCGCCGCTGGCATTAATTGGCGTTTACAGCCCTGAGCTGGTCCTGCCGATTGCCGAGACGCTGCGCGTGCTGGGTTACAAACGCGCCGCCGTGGTGCACAGCGGCGGAATGGATGAAGTTTCGCTGCATGCGCCGACGCTGGTGGCCGAGCTTAACGATGGTGAAGTACTCAGCTATCAGCTTGAGGCGTCTGATTTCGGCTTAACGCCGTACCATCAGGAAGCGCTGGCAGGCGGTACGCCGGAAGAAAACCGTGACATTCTGACGCGCTTACTACAAGGTAAAGGTGAGGCCGCTCATGAGGCCGCCGTGGCTGCCAACGTCGCCATGCTGATGCGTTTGCACGGTGAGGAAGACCTGAAGGCCAATGCTCAAAAAGTTCTGGATGTACTGCGCTCCGGTGCAGCTTACGATCGCGTTACCGCACTTGCGGCAAGAGGGTAAAGAATGCAGACCGTTTTAGCGAAAATCGTTGCCGATAAGGCCATCTGGGTGGAAGCACGCAAAGCAGAGCAGCCGCTTGCCAGTTTCCAGAATGACGTCGTTCCAAGCAGCCGTCGTTTCTATGACGCCCTGCAGGGTGCACGTACCGCCTTTATTCTGGAGTGTAAAAAGGCCTCTCCCTCAAAAGGCGTTATTCGTGACGATTTCGACCCGGCGCGTATCGCCGGTATTTATAAGCATCATGCGTCGGCAATCTCCGTGCTGACGGATGAGAAATATTTCCAGGGCAGCTTCGATTTTCTGCCGATCGTCAGCGGCATCGCACCGCAGCCGATCCTGTGCAAAGACTTTATTATCGACCCGTATCAGATCTGGCTGGCGCGTTTCTACCAGGCCGATGCCTGCCTGCTGATGCTCTCGGTACTGGACGACGAACAGTATCGGCAGCTTGCTGCCGTGGCGCACAGCCTGAAAATGGGCGTGCTGACCGAAGTGAGTAACGAAGAAGAGCTTGAGCGCGCCATCGCGCTGGAAGCCAAAGTGGTCGGCATCAACAACCGCGATCTTCGCGACTTGTCGATTGACCTGAACCGTACCCGCCAGCTGGCGCCGCGTCTGGGTGCGGACGTCACGGTGATCAGCGAGTCCGGCATTAACAGCTACGCCCAGGTGCGCGAGCTGAGCCACTTCGCCAACGGTTTCCTGATTGGCTCCGCCATGATGGAACATGACGACCTCAATGCGGCGGTGCGTCGCGTGCTGCTGGGTGAAAACAAAGTCTGCGGCCTGACCCGCGAACAGGATGCGCTGGCCGCGTATGAGGCTGGAGCAATCTATGGCGGTTTAATCTTCGTCGACACCTCACCTCGGGCAGTCAATGAGGAACAGGCCCGCAAGGTAATCGCGGCGGCCCCGCTGAGCTATGTTGGCGTGTTCCGCAATGCGGATGTCGCGGACGTTGTGGCAAAAGCCGACGCGTTATCCCTGCGTGCCGTTCAGCTTCATGGAGATGAAGATCAGGCGTACATCAATGCCCTGCGCGACGCGCTGGCACCACAGGTTCAAATCTGGAAAGCACAAAGCGTGGGCACCACCCTGCCCGCACGTAATCTTCACCACGTTGACAAATACGTGCTCGACAACGGCCAGGGCGGCTCCGGACAACGTTTTGACTGGTCGCTGCTGAACGGCGAAAAGCTGGACAACGTCCTGCTGGCGGGCGGACTAAGCCCGGATAACTGTGTGGAAGCCGCGAAAACCGGCTGCGCAGGCCTCGATTTCAATTCAGGCGTAGAGTCGCAACCGGGTATCAAAGATGCCAGCAAGCTGGCCTCGGTGTTTAAAACTCTGCGTGCATATTAAGGAAGAGAAGATGACGACATTACTTAACCCGTATTTTGGTGAATTCGGCGGGATGTATGTTCCGCAAATCCTGATGCCCGCGCTGCGCCAGCTGGAAGAAGCGTTCGTGAGCGCGCAGAAAGATCCGGCGTTTCAGGCGGAGTTTACCGACCTGCTGAAAAACTACGCCGGGCGTCCAACCGCGCTGACCAAATGCCGCAACCTGACCGAAGGCACCAAAACCACGCTTTATCTCAAGCGTGAAGATCTGCTGCACGGCGGCGCGCATAAAACTAACCAGGTGCTGGGCCAGGCGCTGCTCGCGAAGCGTATGGGTAAAACCGAAATCATCGCCGAAACTGGCGCGGGCCAGCACGGCGTGGCTTCTGCGCTCGCCAGCGCCCTGCTCGGCCTGAAGTGCCGCATCTATATGGGTGCTAAAGACGTTGAGCGTCAGTCGCCGAACGTATTCCGTATGCGCCTGATGGGCGCGGAAGTGATCCCGGTGCACAGCGGTTCTGCGACGCTGAAAGATGCCTGTAACGAAGCGCTGCGCGACTGGTCCGGCAGCTACGAAACCGCGCACTATATGCTCGGCACCGCGGCAGGTCCTCACCCGTTCCCGACCATCGTGCGCGAATTCCAGCGCATGATCGGTGAAGAGACCAAAGCGCAGATCCTTGAAAAAGAGGGTCGCCTGCCGGATGCAGTCATTGCCTGCGTCGGCGGCGGGTCTAACGCCATCGGCATGTTTGCCGATTTTATCGACGAAACCCGCGTAGGGCTGATTGGCGTCGAGCCTGCCGGTCATGGGATTGAAACTGGCGAGCACGGCGCGCCGCTGAAGCATGGCCGCGTGGGGATCTACTTCGGCATGAAAGCCCCGATGATGCAGACCGATGAAGGGCAGATTGAAGAGTCTTACTCAATTTCTGCCGGACTGGACTTCCCGTCCGTTGGGCCACAGCACGCGTTCCTGAACAGCACGGGGCGCGCGGACTATGTCTCCATTACCGATGACGAAGCGCTGGAAGCCTTCAAAACGCTGTGCCGCAGCGAAGGGATCATCCCGGCGCTGGAGTCTTCTCACGCGCTGGCGCACGCGCTGAAAATGATGAAAGAGAACCCGGAAAAAGAGCAACTGCTGGTGGTGAACCTTTCCGGTCGCGGTGACAAAGATATCTTCACCGTTCACGATATTTTGAAAGCACGAGGGGAAATCTGATGGAACGCTACGATAACGTATTTGCTGAACTGAAATCCCGCCAGGAAGGCGCGTTCGTCCCCTTCGTTACGCTGGGCGACCCCGGCCCTGAGCAGTCTCTGAAGATTATCGACGCCCTGATTGAAGCCGGCGCCGACGCGCTGGAGCTGGGTATTCCGTTCTCCGATCCGCTGGCGGATGGCCCGACCATCCAGAACGCCACCCTGCGCGCCTTTGCGGCAGGCGTGACCCCAACCCAGTGCTTTGAAATGCTGGCGGCGATCCGCCAGAAGCACCCAACCATTCCAATTGGCCTGCTGATGTACGCCAACCTGGTGTTCAACCGTGGTGTTGACGAGTTCTATGCAGAATGCGCGCGCGTGGGTGTCGACTCGGTCCTGGTAGCAGACGTGCCCGTGGAAGAGTCCGCGCCGTTCCGCCAGGCTGCGATGCGTCACAATGTCGCCCCTATTTTCATCTGTCCGCCAAACGCCGATGATGAACTGCTGCGCCAGATAGCCTCTTACGGGCGCGGGTATACCTATCTGCTTTCGCGCGCGGGCGTGACCGGCGCCGAAAATAAAGCTGCACTGCCGCTGCATCATCTGGTGGAAAAGCTGGCCGAGTACCATGCCGCGCCGCCGCTGCAGGGCTTCGGGATCTCCTCTCCGGATCAGGTCACCGCGGCGATTGACGCGAAGGCGGCGGGCGCCATCTCCGGCTCTGCGATTGTGAAGATCATCGAGAAGAACGTGGACAAGCCCGAGCAGATGCTGAGCGAATTGAACGCGTT
This sequence comes from Enterobacter sp. 04-C-12-SI-ECC, assembly GCF_047530715.1. Classification (NCBI taxonomy): domain Bacteria; kingdom Pseudomonadati; phylum Pseudomonadota; class Gammaproteobacteria; order Enterobacterales; family Enterobacteriaceae; genus Enterobacter; species Enterobacter sp. 04-C-12-SI-ECC. Next base: position 319,293 of record NZ_JBLKDI010000001.1, on the reverse strand, counting down.
CGTGACCGCAATGAAAGCAGCGACGCGTAAAGCATAATCCCTCCACCGTCTGGCAACCCTGCCAGACGGTTACTCCTCCTTCTCCATCCTCTACAAAGGATTACGTCAAAATTGATCCCGTCGATATTTTCGGTGTGAATAGCTTTTCAAACTTTCGCGTAAGCGTATGATCTGGACTCTTTTTAGCACTAATCCTTCTGAGTTCAGAGGCTTATTCATGTCATGGCAATCCTTCAAACAGACTTACCTGGTTAAGTTCTGGTCACCTGTTCCGGCCGTCATCGCGGCAGGCATTCTCTCTACTTATTATTTCGGCATTACCGGCACCTTCTGGGCCGTCACCGGTGAATTCACCCGCTGGGGTGGGCAACTGCTGCAGCTCGCAGGCGTGCACACCGAAGAGTGGGGATACTTCAAACTCATTCACCTGGACGGCACCCCGCTTACCCGCATCGACGGAATGATGATTATCGGCATGTTCGGCGGCTGTTTCGCTGCGGCGCTGTGGGCAAACAACGTTAAGCTGCGCATGCCCAAAAGCCGCGTTCGCATCATGCAGGCGGTAGTCGGGGGTATGATTGCCGGGTTTGGCGCCCGCCTGGCGATGGGCTGTAATCTGGCCGCGTTCTTTACGGGGATTCCGCAGTTCTCCCTTCATGCCTGGTTTTTTGCCGTGGCCACGGCGATTGGCTCTTACTTCGGAGCAAAATTCACCCTTCTGCCGCTGTTCCGCATTCCGGTGAAAATGATAAAAGTCAGCGCGGCGTCCCCGCTAACCCAAAAACCAGAGCAGGCAAAGCGCCGTTTCCGCCTGGGTATGCTGGTCTTTTTTGCTATGATCGCCTGGGCCATTTGCACGGCGATGAATCAGCCGAAGCTTGGCCTGGCGATGTTGTTCGGCGTCGGCTTTGGCCTGCTGATCGAACGCGCGCAGATCTGCTTTACCTCTGCGTTTCGCGATATGTGGATCACCGGAAGGACGATGATGGCGAAGGCAATCATTGCCGGCATGGCGGTGAGCGCTGTCGGCATTTTCAGCTATGTTCAGCTCGGTGTTGAACCGAAGATCATGTGGGCTGGCCCGAACGCGGTGATTGGCGGTCTGCTGTTTGGCTTCGGGATTGTGCTGGCGGGCGGGTGTGAAACCGGCTGGATGTACCGCGCGGTTGAGGGACAGGTGCACTACTGGTGGGTCGGGCTTGGGAATGTCCTTGGATCCACACTCCTCGCATACTTCTGGGACGATGTGTCCCCGGTGCTTGCCACAAACTGGGACAAGGTTAACCTGCTGAGCGCTTTCGGCCCTCTCGGCGGCCTGCTGGTGACTTATGCCCTGCTGCTGGTCGCTTTTTTACTGGTTGTCGCGCAGGAGAAACGCTTCTTCCGCCGTGCCGTCGTCAAAACTGAAACGCAGGAGAACGCTGCATGAAAGAGATCGTCCCCGACTATCGTCTGGATATGGTCGGTGAACCCTGCCCGTATCCGGCGGTTGCCACGCTTGAGGCACTGCCGCAGCTGGAAAAAGGTGAAATTCTGGAGGTGGTGAGCGATTGTCCGCAATCCATCAACAACATTCCGCTGGATGCAAAAAACCACGGTTATACGGTGCTGGATATCCAGCAGGACGGGCCAACCATTCGCTATTTGATTCAGAAGTAATAGACGAAATGCGCCCCCGAGGGGGCGCATTAAACATACAGAATTAGAAACGATAACCCGCAGAGAACATGAATACCCACGGATCCAGACGCGTATTGATGCTTTGCTGCTCGCCGCCCGCCTTGAAGCGTACGTCCGTATCAATATCCATATACCAGACCGAGGCGTTGATCAGCCAGTCGCGGTTAATCAGATAGTCCAGACCAACCTGCCCAGCCATACCCCACGAGTCTTTCAGGCTGAGATCGGAGAGTCCTGCTTCTTTGCCGGTATCGTTGAATTTCTCATCGAAGAAGGTGGTGTAGTTCACACCCGCGCCAATATATGGACGCACCTTGCTGCTGGCATCGCCAAAGTACCATTGCGCCATCAGCGTTGGCGGTAAATGGTGAACCGTGGCGATATCACCGGTCGCACCAAGACCGACACGGTGACGGAACGGCGTTGCCGCCAGAAGCTCAACCCCAACGTTATCCGTCGCCATCCAGGTGAATGTTAAACCTAACTGGGTGTTGTTACTGACGTTAAAACCGCCCATACCCAACACGTTATCCGATCCTTCAGTTGGGCGAACCGTAGCCGAACCGGCACGAATAAAGAATTCGCCTGCTTCATGCGCATACGCGCCGCCAGAGAGACTGCTTAATACAAGGGCTGCCACCGCTAATTTTTTCATATCCGCTCCATCGTTGTGGTTTTAATCGCGGATGAGAATATACTCACAAAAGAGTAATAAGTGATCTGCCACAGATCACATTAAAACCAGTAAGTTAACATTCATTGATCTGGGTTAATTTTTTGTGGCGCTTTGAAAAGCAATAAGTTGTTTCTATGTCAATTTTTGGCATTTCACAGTTACAAAATTTTTCTTTTCCCCCTCTTGCTCTTCCTCTGTCGGCTGGATAATTTATCGCTCTCACAAGTTGATTTGATGCGTTCTTTTTTGCAGGTGTGCCATGAGTGAAGTTAACCCGTGCATGACGTGCGGAGCCTGTTGTGCGTATTTTCGAGTCTCTTTCTACTGGGCTGAAGCCAGCGATGGCGGCGGTACCGTTCCGGTTCATCTTACTGAGCCGTTAACCCCCTTTCTGCGCTGCATGAGCGGCACCAATCAAAAGCAGGCCCGCTGCGCGGCCTTACAAGGTGAGCCCGGGGTTTCGACCCGGTGCGCGATCTATGAGGATCGCCCCAGCCCGTGCCGGGAATTTGCCATGTCGGGGGAAGATGGGCAGGTCAACGAAGCCTGTAATCGCGCCCGCGCGCGCTTTGGATTACCACCGCTTTACAAAGATATGCTTTTCCATACAAGCCTTGATGCTGCCACAGCAGGTTCATCCGGTGTACAATTGCCGGCTAATTAACACCTGCAATACGCAAGGAGAGTGCATGTCTATCACGGCGAAGTCTGTCTACCGTGACACGGGAAATTTTTTCCGCAATCAGTTCATTACCTTTTTACTGATCGCGTTGCTTTGCGCCTTTATCACTGTGGTGCTCGGTCATGCGTTCTCACCGAGTGAAGAACAGATTGCCAGCCTGAGCCAGGGCGACCATCTTGCAGGAAGCGTTGGGCTATTTGAACTGGTGCAAAACATGACGCCAGAGCAGCAACAAATTCTGCTCCGGGCGTCTGCCGCATCCACGTTTTCTGGCCTGATTGGTAACGCCATTCTGGCGGGCGGCGTTTTGCTGATGATCCAACTGGTGTCGGCGGGCCACCGGGTCAGCGCCTTGCGGGCGATTGGTGCCAGCGCGCCGGTCTTACCTAAGCTGTTTATCCTGATCTTTTTAACCACCATGCTGGTGCAGATGGGAATTATGCTGGTTGTGGTGCCGGGCGTGTTACTGGCTATTGTGCTCGCTTTTGCCCCAGTAATGATCGTTCAGGATAAAATGGGAATTTTTACCGCGATGCGCAGCAGCATCCGACTCGCATGGGCTAATATGCGTCTGGTGGCTCCCGCAGTCATTGCCTGGCTGCTGGCAAAAACGCTCCTGCTTCTGTTTGCTCCGAATTTTGCGGTATTAACCCCGAACGTCGGCGCGGTGGTCGCGAATACACTGAGCAACCTGATTTCAGCGGTGCTGCTTGTCTATCTGTTCCGCCTGTATATGTTAATTCGTCAGTAACCCTGATGCCGGGTGCATGACAGGGCCCGGCTCAACAAAGAAGATGGAATCACAGAATGAAGCAGTTTCTTGATTTTTTACCGCTGGTGGTTTTTTTCGCGTTTTACAAACTGTATGACATTTATGCTGCCACCACAGCGCTGATTATTGCGACAGCGGTTGTGCTGATCTACAGCTGGGTGCGCTACCGTAAAGTTGAGAAAATGGCGCTGGTAACGTTCGTCCTGGTCGCCGTATTCGGTGGGCTAACCCTCTTCTTCCACAATGATGAATTTATCAAGTGGAAAGTGACGGTGATCTACGCGCTGTTTGCGGGTGCGCTGCTCATCAGCCAGTGGGTGATGAAAAAGCCGCTGATCCAGCGCATGCTCGGTAAAGAGCTGACGCTGCCTCAGGAGGTCTGGTCGCGCCTGAATATCGCCTGGGCGGTGTTCTTTATCCTTTGCGGTCTTGCCAATATCTATATCGCTTTCTGGCTGCCACAGAATATCTGGGTCAACTTCAAGGTCTTCGGCCTGACGGCCCTGACGCTGATATTCACCCTGCTAAGCGGCATTTATATCTATCGCCACATGCCGCAGGACGACAAGCACTGATTGCTGACTGACCAGAACGTGTTCGACAGGCGTTCTGGTCTATTCTCTCCGCTGTGAAATCATAGTAGCATCCCGCCTGAAGTCTTCCGTTATGAGTTAAAACAATGACAACAAATAACGCCCCTCAGGGCGAACTGGTTTTACGCACACTGGCAATGCCCGCTGACACCAATGCCAATGGCGATATTTTTGGCGGCTGGCTGATGTCGCAGATGGATATGGGCGGCGCAATTCTGGCAAAAGAGATTGCTCACGGACGCGTGGTGACCGTGCGGGTGGATGGAATGACCTTCCTGCGTCCGGTTGCGGTAGGTGATGTGGTTTGCTGTTACGCCCGCTGCGTAAAGCGCGGCAATACATCCATCTCCATCAACATTGAAGTCTGGGTGAAGAAAGTCTCTTCTGAACCGATTGGACAGCGCTATAAAGCAACTGAAGCGCTGTTTATTTATGTCGCTGTCGATAGCGACAGTAAACCTCGTCAGCTTCCGCCAGCCTGAATGGCAGGCAAAAAAAAGCCTCCTTTCGGAGGCTTTTCTTATTCCATCTGCGCCCCGCCATTCAGGCGGAAAACAATGTTCACGATCAGTCCGCTTCCCGGTTTCCCGGGTTCGTAGCGCCATCTGCGCATCGCCGACTTCACTTCGCGCTCAAACATATTAGAAGGTTGAGCAGACAGGATTTCCACGTTATCCACGCGGCCATCCGCAGTGACGTCAAATTTCACCCGTACGCGACCTTCAATACGTAAGGCCTGAGCCCGCGCCGGATATTGAGGCTGATTACGGCTCAACGCACGTGGGCCCGCTGGTGCGGCAACCGTCGGCTTCGCCGCCGGTGCGCTGTTATTCATGACCGGACGCGAAGGCGCTGCATTCTCGACCGGCTGGGTCGCGCGCGGTTCAACCGGGCGTTCTTCACGTTTCGGACGCTCCTCGACCTTCTTCACCGGCTTTGGCTTCGGCTTAGGTTTTGGCTTCGGTTCAGGTTTGTGGATTACCACCGGTGCCTCCTTCGGTGGCTCCGGTACAGGCTCGGGTTCCGGTTCAGGCTCAGCAACCGGCTGTGGCGGTGGTGGCGCAACCTGCGGCGGTTCGAGATCCGCTGGCGAGACCATGGTTACCGAGATCGGCTGGGCGGGTACGGGCATTTCAATAACCTGATGAACCGAGGTGTAGAGCAAACCCGCCACGACGGCACCGTGAATCACGACGGACAACAGCGTCGGCCAGGGAAAACGGCGAGGTAAATCAAGGGTCATCGAAGTCATAATCATCAACGTTAAAAACCGGACCCTGATTTTAAATGCAAATAGCAATCATATTCAATAAGACACTTTGTTCTGGCGCAATTTAAGCGCAGGAGTGGTCAAAAAAAGGACATCCAGATCGGGGTATTAACGTTGTTTTTATCTTTACATTGCAGTCAATTGCCCTTTCACATAACGTAACTGACACTTTATAACGCTTAAGGAGCTTCACCGTGCTTTACGTGATTTACTCTGAAGATGTCGCTGATTCCCTCGAAAAACGTCTCTCTGTTCGCCCTGCCCATCTGGCTCGCCTGCAGCTGCTCCAGGACGAAGGCCGTTTGCTGACCGCGGGTCCAATGCCTGCTGTTGACAGCAATGACCCGGGAGCCGCCGGTTTTTCTGGCTCCACGGTTATTGCTGAGTTTGAGTCTCTTGAAGCGGCGCAGGCTTGGGCTGACGCAGACCCATACGTTGCGGCGGGTGTGTATGCAAAAGTGACGGTGCGACCGTATAAGAAAGTATTCTGATGTAAAAAGGCGCCCTCAGGAGCTTTTTTAAACGCTTCAACACAATGAATAAAAGGATTTATTTCAGGTCACATCCACAAGTTGACCACATCGATAAGATTGCCCCGCAAATGCGGGGCTAAATTACCCTAGCCTTATGCGGTCAAATTTTAGGCAAAATGAATTTTCACGACTAAAAAAGTCGCTCAAATTGGGACTTTGGAATTAAACTGTATCTGACACATCTTCAAAAAACACTAATCAACCGAAGCTTAAGAGCATTCCCGCAACATATTTTTATGAATGATAAGTTTTAGACCACTGTTTTTGTGTGCTGTTTTGCAAAATTTTTGACACAACAATTGTTCCCATTCCAATCATTTACTAAAATTAAACTTAGTAATAAACATCCATTGTCAGTATTTAATTTAATAACAACTAGTTTGCCTTTCCTCCTAAATTGTTTAAAATGTCAATTACTGACAATCACCTTCATGCAAGTAGAGCTATGACATGGATAGTAATAGAAAGCCAACTATTAAGTTTACATTGATTGAAAATGCACTTGATTCTATAGAGCTAGGGCTTTTATATTTTCAAGATGGAAAAAATGAATTCACCCCAAGAAAGTATAAACAATGTCTAATCAATATGTTTCATGGCTCAGAGCTTATTTTAAAGGAGTTATTGAGAAGGATTGATGTGACATTAATTTTTGATAAAAACTCTCTGTATAAAACCTGTGTAGACCCTAGCAACCCTACTGAAAATGAACTATACAAGCTTAAGTCCATCGATATTAATAGTTTATGCTCTGAAATTTTAAAATTTTATCCTGCTGAATTCAAGGGGAAGATTGAAATTGTAAAAGGACTTGCGAAAGAGAGAAACAAAATCCAGCATTTTACTATAAACATAGAGCAAGAAACTTTATCGAAGCTTCTAACAAGCCTATACATTGATGTCTTCAAACCCGCATTTAAAATTATTCTATCAAAATTAACATATGTTAACCAATATAACTCCTCCTTAGAAAAACAAATCATTACTGCTGAAAAAAAATTCCTAGCTATTCAAGGGGATAGCGATAACTATTTAGCGCTATGTCCAAAATGTGAAAATCATTCCCACTTCATCTTATATAAAGACACCAGCTATCCAGTAGAAACATATTGTATTTGCTGCGATTATAAACTTTCCAATATCGAAAGTTATGATTTACATATTTGCCCTGAGTGCGGCAACCCAACACTCTTCTATGATGAAAGTAATCTCGCAGGGGTATGTCTTTACGAGAAATGTTATTACGGTAAAGAGGGTGGGTTTGTAGAAATGAAACCATGTGATCGATGCAAAGGGTATCTCATAGAAAATTCTTGCCCTACCTGTGATGTTGAGGAAGAGTGACTATCAAAAATTGAAAATTGTTATCACTTTACGGATTAAGCAAATTCCAGCGCCCCGCATTATGCGGGGCTTAACATTCTTTCATCCCCAATGAATCTGTTGTTGCCCTGATTTTGCAGGATGCGGTAGCACGGGCACTACCTTACCCGGCGAAACGATAAACCGTTCGACCGTCTCAGTGGTGACAAACGTGCAACTGCAGTTGATGTTTGTGCACTGATGATAACGCTCTTTTGTCGTATCGGAAAAATAGCGACTTGTGCGAGCGTGGGCGGCGTAATGGCATTTTGGACAGTAAAACATGGCGAGCACCTCAGAGCGTTTTCAATGCGTTAACTTTAACCATTAAATCCTTTCATATCAAACACATAAAAAACCTTTATTGTGTTATTTCTTCGCTTTCATACTCCACATCCGAAACCTTAACCTCAAGCTCTAAGCCCGTCGTGTATGCGAGCCTCACAATGTAGTTATAAGCAATATTTTTGACGGTGTTCTCTGCGTTACCATTGGCGGCAACGGTGATGGTGTGGGTGTGTGACCCCATAACAACCGAGTGAGTGTGCGAACCTACGGCCACCGTATGCGTGTGAGCCCCAACGGCTACCGTATGCGCATGCGCGCCAGCGCTGGCCGCCGTGCCTGAAATGGTATGAGTATGCGCACCCGCACTCGTGGTAGGCGGACCATTTGGGTTGTTATTCTGTGCGTTATTAAACTCATTACGATCCACATATCGGCCAGCACCAGCCCCCCCCGCTGCCAACCCACACAGGGACGGAGTGGTTATGAGCACCTGCGCTTGCTGCTGTACCGGAAATACTGTGCGTGTGTGCGCCCGTGCTGTTTGAGGACTTTGTTCCGTAGTCAAAGGCGCTGGTCGTTTTCGTCCCGTAATCGAATGCGCTGGTCGTTTCAGTGCCGAGATCGGTTGATGTTGCCGATGCGCCGTGGGTGTGCGACTTAACGCCGTCTAACTCCTGTGACAGCACTGCGCGACCGCTTGCGGGTTTCCCTTTAATCGTCCAGCTGCGCATATCCGGGATGACGCCAAAAGGATAGGCTACCGCCAGACGTGGATATGCTGCTTTATCAAAAACTTGCCCTGCCATAATGGCGCTACCGGCTGGCACCGTATCAGACGGCCACGGAATCGGCGCACCTACCGGGTAATTGTTATATCCATCATGATGAATAAGTTTCCAGCCCTTAAAAACGCCAGCTGTGACAGCGGCAAAACCAATAACATTGCCATCAAAATCAATCCCAATGACGATGTTATAGCCCTGAGTATTAGAGTGTGCGGCGTTGATATATTGCTTCCACGTATGGCCGCCGGGCATGCCATTTTTTACAGAGGAGCCGTTAAAAAAGCCGCTTCGCGTTCTTAAATCAACAGCGACATCGGCAAATGATTCAGCATAGGTATTCAGGCCAGCACCTTTTGGCACGCGCCCTTCAGCATTTTCATTCGCTGACTTAGCGGCATCAAACGCAGCCTTAACTGCTTTCGGTGTCGCAGCCAGCGTCTCCGACGTGCTGTCGGTCGCGCTGCTGAGCTGGACGATGTCCTTTTGCGCCGTGGTGGCGTCCTGAGCCGTGTACTTACCTTTCGCAAGGTCATACGCTGCCTTAACCGCTTTCGGCGTCGCTGCAACGCTCTCAGACGCGCTGTCGGTCGCACTGCTGAGCTGGACGATACCCTTTTGCGCCGTGGTGGCGTCCTGAGCTGTGTATTTACCTTTCGCAAGGTCATACGCCGTCTTAACCGCTTTCGGCGTCGCTGCGACGCTCTCAGACGTGCTGTCGGTCGCATTGCTTAGCTGAGTAAAGCCCTTTGCGGTGAGCGTGGCGTCAGGATGGCGGCGGGACTGCTCATGCTCCGCAATTTTGTCGTCGACGTAGTCCTGCGTTGCCATCACCGTTGAGGTATCAATCGTCAGCTCGACTGACTCAATGTCGCTCACTATGATTACCATACGCACGGTCTGTGCGCGGCCTGACCCCTCCGCCAGCGCTGGCTTGTAGCTTTCGGCCATATTGCCGACCGCAATCAGCGTGCCGGTGTCATCATAGAGCCCGAGCTCGCGCATCCAGAAACCGCCGGTCTCCGGCGGGATAAGCAGTTCCGCCACGACGTAATTTTTATTCTTTTTGTCCTGGCTGATTTTGTTCAGCGCGTGACGCCATACCTCTTTGACGAGTTTTGTCTGGTTCGGGTCAGGCACCGGCAGCGTGCCGCCACCGTCACCCACGGCCATCGCCGTCAGGTTCACCTTTTTCCCGTTCGGGAGGGTCGCTGCAGCCAGTTTGATTGCACCGGCTTTGGTGATGACCGTTTTGTATTTCACTGTCATTGTGCTCTCACTTATCCGGGGTAAACCGTGATGATGTCGCCGTCATAGGACAGAGCGCCGGTGTAGAGGTAGCCGGGGATATCCTGAATAATATTGAGGCCAATTAAATGGCGGCTGGCTGGCTTTGCATCGGCGATAAGCCGCTCCATTTCGTAATACATTTCCTCGGTGATGCCGGTCTCCAGCACGCCGATATCGAGGCGAAATGTGCCGGGCGGGTCGTTTGTCTCCCACCATTCCGAGACGTTAATCAGGTAGCCGAGCGGCTCCACCACGCGGCGCACTGCGCCAATCGTTCCCTTGTGCGCATGGATAAACCACGCCGCGCGGATCACTTCCCGCTTTGTGTCCTCCGGCCAGCTCTCATCCCACCGGTCGACGGAAAACGCCCACGCCAGCCACGGCAGCAGGTTTGCCGGGCAGTCGTCGGGACTCTAGAGACGGCGCAGGGGTACGGGCGTGTTTTCGATTTCAGCGCAGGCGCGCGCCGCCGCGACCTCAAGTGGCGAGGAGCCCACCGGCAACAGGCGGGTATTACTCATCGTTACCCCCGATCGTCACGCTGTACTCGGTGCACCATGACGCCTGCGTGTCATTGAGCACTATGTCGGCCACCGGCGCGGCCAGCTCGACACGCTGCACGCCCTCGACGTGGAGCGCCGCATAGATGGCCGATTTACGGATGTCACGCCCGAGCCGGTGCTGCGCGGTGATATATGCCTGTAACTTTGCTTTTGCCGCACTGAGCACCGGCTCGCTTTCGGGACCGGGGTAAAGGTAAAGCGACGCGGTGATTTTATAGTCGACAATTTTTGCTGACTGCACGGTCACGCGGTCGGCAACCGGTCGGACGTCCTCGTCGTTAAGCGCAGTGCGCACAATGGCGAGCAGCTTGTCAGAGGCCACGCCGTTATTTTCACGCGACAGCACGGACACGGTCACGCACGCTGGCTCGGGACTGATGACGGAAATATCTGCGCCCCGCCCGTCGCGCTGCGGCCATGAAACTGATATGAGCCGGTAGAGCCTGCGGTACTCAACCCCTCAAAAGCCTGTTGAATGCGCAGGCGGTAGTCGGTGTCCGACTCCATAACGGCTGGCGTGGGCGGAAACGTCGTGTCGTCTGCAGGTGTGATGGCGAGGCGCTCAACGTTGTAATTTCCGCCTATCTGGTCGAGGTCGCTGTCAGCAGCGTAGGCCAACATGACCGCACGCGCGGCCTCGTTGACGCGCTGTCGCCAGATAACTTCCCGGTAGGCGTTTTCCTGCAGCAGCTTAACAATCGGCTCTGATTCGAGCGTCAGGGTGCGCGCGACAGCCTCCTGTTGCTCTTCGGGATATAACGAGACGAGCGTTGCCTTGCGTTCGCTCAGGATGCTCTCATAGTCCAGTACTTCCACGACATCAGGCGCGGCGAGCTGGTTCAGGTCAACAATTGCCATAGCGTTTAACTCAGTGGAATGGTAAGGGAAAAAGGCTGGCCGTTAGCCGAGCGCGTGCCGGTGATGTCGACATACAGCCCGCCGTCATTCTCTGACCGCTCAAAGGTGATGCTTGTCAGGCTGACACGGGGCTCCCATTTCTGGATCGCGGAATAACACGCGGCCATAATCTGCAGGCGCAGCGCCTTGGTCTGCGGCTGGTCAATCAGAGCCGACAGGAGCGAGCCGTATTCACGGCGCATAACGCGCGAGCCTATCGGCGTGACCAGAATGTCGCGCACGCTTTGCCTGATATGCTCGAACTCGGAGATACTGAGGCCGGTCTGGCTGTTCATTCCCAGATAACGCACCATCATTGCGTCCCCTTAGTCCAGCTTCCGCCGCTCTGTACGTTGCCGTGCGCGTGGTTATCCACCTGCACGCCGTTTGATTTCAGTGTCCCGCCGGTGTGCTCGATGTTCCCGGACATCTTCCCGCCTTGCTTCACTTCGAGCGTGCCGGTCGTCAGCTTGTTGGTGCATACCACCTCGGGTGTGTCGAGCGTGATGCGGGTTTCAGCTTTCACCAGCACCACCGGCACGGTGGCCGTAATGGAATCCGACGCGGTGACGTCGGCGGTTTTGATACCGGACACGGTGAGCGCGCCGCTTTCGGGCTCATACTCGATAACCGCCCCGTCAGGAAAGGCGACATGAATCGCATCGGGCGAGGCCGAGGGCGCGGGATGGTCGTCAGAAAAAATGCCCGGCAGCACAAAGGCCGTATCAAGCTCGCCACCGATGGCCAGCAATAACACCTGCTCACCGACCGAAGGAGCCCACCACAGGCTAGAACGACCGGCGCGACAGGTGAGCCAGTTAAGCCAGGTGGTTTGCACGCCGCCGGTCTGGACACGACACAGCCCCTCGTCGAGGTTAACGTCGGTCACAATGCCGGTGCGGATGAGGTTGCGAATCGCGCGTGCGATTTCCTGCAGAGAATTTAAATTATTCATGGGGAAAGGATGCCGCCGGACAAGGCCAGCAGCAATCAAGCGGGGTTTTATAAGATATGGCACAACAATTCTGGTATAATATTATATTTGGGAGTTATTCTTTACTAAAATTCAACCCCAACATATTGATTGCGGTATCAGCTTTAACGGTTTTGTAAGTTACAAACACCAAGATGCAGCCTCATCTGAATGAAACGACAAATGAAGACACCCACGCTCAAAAATAGCCTAACAAATTATAAGACCCGAATAATTTACAAGAGCAGTGAAACAGCCGAAACCAAACCTTTAACTTCATTCATCAGCAACTCCTTTCTCAGCTGCATCCAACTCCTGCGACGTAAGGGATTTAATTTCTTGATTCAATATACTAATAACCATAATTCTCTTTTGATCCTTAGATAAATCCGTTCTTTTTTCAACTGTTTTTAACAAAGTTGAAAGTCGCTCATCCAATGCCGTTCCATTGTAGGCGTCAATGATGGTATTTGTATGCATAAGCACCACACCCAAAACAAAGCAACCGACATAATGCACTGAATCGACATCAAACCAATTAGCAGCTATGATATTCCTGATCGTGTACACGCACATGAAAATAATATATCCAACAAAAAAACCAAATGCCGTACGAATAGGATGCCGCAAGAAGATAATGTCCAATGATTTATTCAATCGCTTTGAAACCATATCCATATCCATACTAGACATTTGGTAACTCCCCTGTAGTTTGAGTATCATCTGCAGTAGCATCCTTAATTGGATTTAGTATTTTCCGCCCTGCACCTCCTCCATCACCTGAATCAATGTCGTCGATATTCTCCCGAATAAACTTGATTAATTCGATTGCTTCAGATGTCGTCGTTCCAAAATAACCCTTTCCGACACGATAACTAACAACTTGATCTTTCAACTCAAACAAAACGTATAGCGCAACGCCAATGAAAATCGCCCAATAAGGGACACCTAAAAAAGCTATTGATATAGCACTAATCATTAGAACCAAAACAGCAATTAGTTTACACTTAAAATATTTTTTCTTCTCATTGAGCAAAAATAAATTAACTACAGTTTCGTTTTTATTGGCGTACGCACTGTCTTGCTCCGTTTTCAACATAGAATCCACAATCTCTAGATTCTTATATATCTCAGCCAATTCCTCATCGGCAAATTCCTTACTATCAAAAGCTTTCAAGTGCTCAACAGTATAACCATGCTGTTTTAAACGTCTTAATTTTGTAAAGTGTGCATATCTAACATAGATTCTATCTCGTTCTTTATTAAGATTCTCAATCTTTTCTTCCACATCATATCGCGTAGTGACAGAGAAAAAACCCTGTACTACATTCTCCACCCACAATGTAACAACCCTTAGCAATGCAAAAAACCTTGATATTATTTCACTCATTTTACCTCCTGCTAATGCTTGACATTATCGACACCGCCTTCCACATTGAATATTAAAATCGAATATAATCAAACCCTTAACCAAAACTACATTGCATTTCCAAACCATCCAATTAAAGCACAGTTTAAAAAATGCTGTTTAGGCGCAACTATACAAAAACATATTTAATTTTTGTACACAAAACTCAGCTTACACCCATAACCATATGAACGCACACTAACACTTTCACACAACTAGATACAATTTAACAATAATTGCTTAGAATGCAATAGAGTCAGCTTAAATAGGCAATGATATTTTCTTCAATCTCTCTTCTATCATCTGAACCTAATCCTAGTAACTTTCGCTCTGCATATCGCGCTTCATGTACGTGAGGGTTTGGCCGGTCTTTAAGCCCGTACTGGTGAACGCGCGCGATGCGCTGCACTTTACCTGTAAATTCCACGACAGCACTGTTTTCACGGCCAGTGGCTTTCATGTATCGGCTTGTGCGTAGCTTCTGGAACATCGCCCGTTTAATCCGCCCGGTCTTAGCCCTGAGAGGCTGACGCTTTCGCGCCTGATACGGTGAGCCATCCGGGGCTTTTTGCTGTTTGATACGTTGCTGTTGCGACTTGCGCAGCTCTAGCTATCTCACCAGCCAGCTTACGGCGCGCAGCCGGTGACAGGGCAGCAATCAGGCCATTGAGCCGGTCGTCAAAGGGCTTAAAGTCACTCATCCCATTTGCTCACCAGTTCGCCGTTGATGTAGAGCTCTTTTGACCGGGTGACGGGCTCCGGCTCAGGGGCATAGCTCACGTGCAGCGCCCCGTCTTCCTCCCTGATGAGGGTGCGCTCGATGAGCTGCAGGCTGATGCTGATATCGACACTGTCCTCGTCGTTTAAATCCATCTGGAAACGGTAGCCCTTTTTGCGCCCGTCATCGAGCGTGCAGATATCCGGCTGATGCTCACGCAGCCACGCGGCCACCGGCACGAAAATAAAATCAGGGTCGCCAACAAAATCACACACGATCACATTCAGGGTGTACATTTTCTCGTGGGACAGGGAAGCCGCGAGCCGCGCATCGATATTGCCCCCGTCGGCAAAAATGCGCATCATCTCGGGATTGGTTTTAAGCTGCGGGACGGCGTCAATTAACGCCTTGCGCAGGCTGATTGCTTTCTTCATCGAGTTTATCCTGACAGTCTTTGACGGTTTCAATTTGCAGCGCGCAGGCGGCGAGCGCGTGCTCAAGCCTGCTGATATCTGCACTCAGGTCGCCATTAACGACCGGATCGCTTACGTGAAGCGCAACATTCTGACGAGTACCTACACCCCGCACCCGTTGCTGTCACGTCAGGATTTCAGTCGCCTTGTGCTCGATTATCTGGTCTTTGCCAACGGCTATCTGGAAAAGCGTTTGAGCGTCACCGGCCAGCTCCTGAAGCTGGTAACCTCCCCGGCCAAATACACCCGCCGGGGTGTCGAGGAGGACGTTTACTGGTACGTGTCGGACTACACGCACCCGCACCAGTTCGCGCCCGGCTCGGCGTGCCATTTGCTGGAGCCCGACATCAATCAGGAGCTCTACGGGATGCCGGAATACCTGAGCGCACTCAATTCAGCCTGGCTGAATGAATCCGCCACACTTTATCCTCGCAAGTATTACCAGAACGGCGCGCACGCGGGGTACATCATGTATGTAACAGACGCTGCTCAATACAGCACCGACGTTGAAGCAATCAGAAAAGCCATGGCTAACTCGAAAGGAATGGGGAATTTTAAAAATATTTTCCTCCATGCTCCTAACGGTAAACCGGATGGCATCAAGATTATTCCGCTGAGTGAAGTCGCCACTAAGGATGATTTTTTTAACATCAAGAAGGTGATCGCCGCCGACCTGCTCGATGCGCACCGCGTACCGTTCCAGCTCATGGGCGGCAAGCCTGAGAATATCGGCTCAATGGGCGATATCGAGAAGGTGGCGCGTGTGTTCGTGCGTAACGAGCTGACGACGCTGCAGGAGCGTTTCAAAGAGATTAACGATTGGTTAGAAATGGAGGTGATCCGCTTTAAGGATTACAGCATTGAGACCGACTAAACCCAGCCAGAATGCCGCCTCCGGGCGGCACCCCCTCAGAGCGAGCCAGCCGCCGTACACGCGGCGCAACTGCGCCAACACCTCATTACCGACCGCATCCAACAGCGCGCCACCACGACGCGCACAGACGCGTAAAATAAATCCTGTCACCACGCCCGGCGCGCAGTGCTATCCCCGTCTCGCCTGCGCGCTTAACGGGTCGCTTTTCATGCAGGTGCATTGTCGTTTCTAACGCTTGCGTACCAAAGCCTTGTGTTATTAAATTTAGGGCAAAATACACATGCAAAAAAATGCACATTGATGCGATAAACGATAAGGAATTTTTATGGCCCGACCACCGAGAAATCCAGTACGTGAGATAAGCGATGCAGAAAGAACTGCGCTTGATGCAGAAATCGTTGCCATGCAAAAAATCACGGACCATCAAATCAGAGAATTTCCAGTCAGTGTTATAGTTGATAAATTCCAAACTGGACTAGAAACAGACGAAGCCGAGCTTTATATACCTGATTATCAAAGGGAATTTGTATGGAGCAACGTGCAGAAGTCTAGGTTTATCGAGTCACTGCTGTTAAATATACCCATCCCATACGTTTTCGTTGCTGATATCGGTAATGATGATGGGCGTCTAGAGATTGTTGATGGTAGCCAGCGCATAAGAACCCTTTACCATTTTTTGAATGACAAATTTGAGCTAAATGGACTGAAAAAACTCACTTCGGCAAATGGTTTCAAGTACTCCGATTTCACTCCTGCACGAAAATTGCGTTTCGACCGTAAAACAATCCGTATGATTGAGCTAACCGAACTTTGTGATGAGGAAGCGCGAAGAGAAATTTTTGACCGCCTAAATACTGGCGGTATTAAGTTGACTACAATGGAGCAACGTCAGGGGACTAATGATGGCCCATTCTTGGACTTGGTCAATCAACTATCTGAAGAGCCTATTTTCAGGAGCATTTGTCCTTTAAATGCAGCTCGCGAGCGACGTTCAGAATACCCTGAATTAGTTTTACGATATTTTGCTTATACTGATAAATATCTAGAGTTCGATAAAAGTGTTGATTCTTTCTTAACTGACTATTTAATTGAAAAAAACCGCTCTTATCGAGAAGAGCAACGAGCCTCTCTTACTGCACAATTCATGAACATGTGCCATTTCGTGATGCAACATTTTCCTAATGGCTTTAGAAAAAACGCAAATGCTAACACTGTCCCAAGAATTCGATTCGAAGCTATTTCTGTTGGTACCACGCTCGCTCTCATGCAAAACCCTCAGCTAATACCACCAGCAGTTGATGGATGGATAAACTCCCCTGAATTTATAACACATACACGTTCTGATGCGTCAAACTCAAGACCGAAAGTAAAAGCTCGAATTGAATTTGTTCGCGACAAGCTGTTAGGTGTGCCCGTGCACGATGTTATTGATGACACTGAGGAGTAAACCTCATGGTTGTAATGCAGAGCAAAATTCTTTTCGTAGAACGACGAGATGATATAGAAAAGTATTTTGATTTCGTAAAGTTTATCATTGATGACAAACCTGCTTTTTCTTTCAGAAACAAATTAACTGGCGTTGATGAAGAGAAAAAGATTGACATTGAAATGACTCATATTTTGAAAGCTAATATGTTCATTCTTTTGTATAACTTGATTGAAGCCACTGCTGCCAATGCTATTGAGGACATCCATAGCCAATTAAGCAAAAACCCTGATTTATGCGTTGATCAGCTATGTGAAAAAATCACCAAAATGGCTTTAAAGAGAATAGATAGTAATGTTGTCGGAAACATGAACTTTGCCAATGACGAAGTTGCAAAACTAGTACTTAGAGCTTGGTTAAATGAGCATGATAAATTGGTGAAAGAAAATAAAAACCCTTTATTCTCAGGGAATGTTGATGCTCGCGTCATCAGAGAAGTTGCTGATGAATATGGTTTTTCCTCAGTGACAAATGCTACACGCACACGAAATGGAGGGAATCTCGTCAAAATAAAAAAAGCAAGAAATTCCCTAGCTCATGGCTCGGAGTCATTTCTTAACAAAGGACAGGAGACATCAATTGATGCTCTTAAAGAATTGAAGGATGAAGTATTTAATTATTTAGAAGAAATTTTAGAAAATATTCAGCAGTATCTTGATGGCCAGTTGTATCTTAGGCCACCAATTATACAACCAAATCAGCAATTAGCTGTTTAGCTTTGTTCAGCTAGGTGAGTCAAAATTGATTTACCGATGACCTCACCTAGCCTAACAGGAACCGCATTTCCAATCATTCTGCCAACACTCTTCATTGAAATACCTTTTTCTGATGTGCAGAAAACATAATTTTTAGGGAAGGTTTGGAGTAGTGCAGCTTCTCGTAAAGATAGAGCTCTATTCTGCTCAGGATGACCAAAACGTCCATTCCCAAATCCATAGCACAGGGTCGTAATTGTAGGACTGGGTTTATCCCATTCCATACGACCGTATACACTGGCATAACCTTGACCACTTTCTCGAGCGTGGCAAGATGCAACTAACTCTGGGGGCCAATCTCTCCAGGTTCCGCCGGGCTTAGAGTGCATAATACGCTTCAGGTTTATTTCACTTAGTTTGCTAGCTTTATGCAAAGGATCATTGGGGTCTGTTTGACCTGCATTTAGCGTAGGCAAATTACCAATGCACTCTTTTACTGTGAGCGGAGTGTATGTATCAGGCTTTATTAACATTAATGGTGCCAACTTAGAAGCCAACAGTACATGCCTGACCCTATTTTGTGGGATACCATAATCTACGCATTCGACTTTGTCAGCCCAAATATAATAACCCATCGACCTAAGGCTATTGTAAAAATCATCATAAACTGAATGTTTTGTTACATCAGGAACATTCTCCATAGTAACTATTTCTGGCTTAACCTCTTTAATTAAACGCTCAAACTCATATAACAAAGGCCACTTCTTATCATTTTTCTTATCCTTGCCTTGAGTGTATTTTGAGAAAGGCTGACACGGAGCGCAACCGGCTAAAACTCGAATATCAGCACCCGAGAAAAACGTATCAATATCTTCTTTTGATACTAAGGATATGTCTTTTTCGATGAAGCGCGCTGAGTTATTGCTTTCATAGGCTACTCTGCAAGCACCTTCTAAATCGATACCAGCAACAACATCTAAGCCAGCAATCTCTAAGCCATGGGTTAGGCCGCCAGCGCCACAGAAAAGATCAACAACTTTAACTAGCATTTTTGTCTCCGGTTATGCACTCGTGAATTATACAGAGAGATCTGCGAAACCTCGAGCATTTTTCACCATGTTTGAGCTAATTCTCCCGTCCACTCATCAGCAGCCGGGAATTTGATTTTTTTATCGCCATAAATCACCGTTGCTCCTCGCGCCAGCGCGTCGAGTTCCCAGCGTTCCGGGATGATACCGTCCTGTGCCAAATCGAAACGAATTTTTGCGACACGCTCCCTTTCGGCTCTTGTCATACGGGCTGATGGCGCTTGCTCGCTGGTTTTGAGAGGCTTATTGCTTCTTTGCTGGCGATTTTTGCGCGGTGCGCCAGCTTTTAACGCCCCGTTAAGTACCTTCACGACGTCCGGCTCATTCCAGCCGATAACCCCGCGCTCAATCAGATTTAACACCGCTGCGGCTTGCTCAGACGGTGTAGTGGTCATAACTGGATCGCCACCGCCGGTGAGCTTTCCACAGTTATTGACAGGACTCCGAGGCGCGGCAGAGCCGCTTTTTAATTTCAAAGGCTCAACGGCCAAAACCTTTGGAACGATTCGCCATTCGGCTGTACGGGTTACATGGACACGGTGAGCCCCAAGGTGAGGGGCATAAATCCCGGCCACTCTCTCGATATCTTCCTCGTATTCGTTGACCTCATCCGTAACCTTACGAGCGACCCTGACCGCCTGAGCATCACGCGGTATGTTTGCCCCGCCCTGAGCGATGATATACAGGTCAAACTCCCCCTCATCTGCAGCCGCTCGCGCAGCCTCGACACGGTCGTCAAACTCGCTGGCAATACTCACCCCGCTCGGCAGTTTGCGGAGCTCGCGGTAAGCGCCCATCGTCGGGAGGCCAATCAGTTTAAATTGGGGGATGCGCCATGTAGACGCCCATGCGGTGACGGCTGCGGCCGTATCTTTGAGGGGCTTGCCAGTGTCGTGGTCGAGCTGGCCGTCGAGCGCGTAGCCGTCGATATTTTTGGCAATGTATTTAGCGATATAACCCGCCGCGCCGCCCTGATTAAGGTGACGTGACTCGAAACGCTGTTTTGCCGCACCCTTTTCGTGTCCGTCCTCTTTGAGGGCGTAACGACGCATAATGTCGTTAATGGCTTTACGCTGATCGGGTTTGCAAAACAGCATCATGTGCCAGTGTGGCGTGCCGTCGTGGTGCGGCTCGACAACGCGCATCCCGTAAACGTCTAAATCGTTATCTTTGAAAGCGGTGCGTATCAGGCTCCAGATTCGGCAGAGATATTCCCCTGCGCGTCCACTAGTTGACTGCGGATCAGTCATCTCGACTACAGGCAGCTTGCCCTTTTCAATCATGCCTTTAACGGCTGCAGGTGTTTTACCAATGAGGCGCGCGAATTTCTGATATGGAACCGCATCTGTTCTACTTACAAGCTAGTTGTTCATCTGCTACGATTCTCCTTTAGTGTGATTAATTGCTCTTAATGGGCTTTAATTGCTCTCACTAGATAACCCAATAAGAGCAAAACATCCCAATAGGGGCAATATTTTCTCCATAGGAGTAACCATGTCAACCCCGGTATTTGAGAAGATAAAGCTGATTAGAGAGTCAGAGAGATTAAACAAAAGGCAATTCAGTGAGTTAACAGGGATAGCGTATAGCTCTCTTGCTGGTTATGAATCCGGCGACAAAAAGCCCGGAGTTGAGCAAATCATGAAAATCCTGCAACACCCCCGGTTCACAAAGTACACGTTGTGGTTCATGGCCGATCAAATAACACCCGAAGCTGGGCAAATTGCACCGGCTCTCGCGCACTATGGACAGCAGACAACAACATCGTCCCACTCAGACCAGAAAACTGGCTAACCATCTACGGGGCTTATTTGTGCAGTAAATGCACAGTAAGTTTTTGCTATTTAAATCAGGAAATTGAAGTACGCAGTAACATCATCGGGAGGCTTTATGTCTGTTAAAAAGCTCGATGATGGTCGATATGAACTGGACATTAGACCGAGCGGGCGTAACGGAAAACGCATCCGTCGGAAGTTCTACAAGAAAAGCGAGGCGATAGCTTTTGAAAAGCATACTCAATATAACCATCACTCAAAGGAATGGCTTTCAAAACCAACGGACAAACGCCAATTGTCGGAACTGAAAGAGTTGTGGTGGAAGCTGAAAGGTAAACATGAGGAACACGGTCAATCTTATCTCAGGAAAATTGAGCGTTTCGAAACGATGACCGGAAACCCGTGCGCTTTCCAGATCACCAAGCGCCTGATAACGCAATATTATGCTCAACGCCGGGGTGAAGGTATTAAGCCAACTACCATCAACCGCGACCTAATCACGCTAGGTGGGATGTTCACAACCCTGATTGAGTCAGAGCTCTATAACGGTGAACATCCATTCAGGGGATTCAAAAAACTGAAAGAGCAGACAGCCGAAACGGGCTATCTCACTCTTGAGGAAATTGACGCCTTACTAGCTGCGCTCTCAGGTGATAATCGTAAAATTGCGGTTTTATGTTTGAGCACCGGGGCAAGATGGGGAGAAGCGGCACGGTTAATGGCGGAGAAAGTGATTCATAACCGGGTGTCTTTCGTTAAGACGAAAACCAACACACCGCGCACGGTCCCGATCTCTGATGACGTTGCGGCTTACGTAGTCGGCAAAACACGAGGCTTTCTGTTTCCTGAGGCCACTTATGCTGACTTTAGGCGAACCCTCAAAGAGGTTAAGCCCGATTTACCGGCCGGACAAGCAACACATGCGCTACGACACTCTTTCGCCACGCACTTTATGATTAGCGGGGGCAACATCATTACACTTCAGAGGATCTTAGGTCATACGAAAATTGCGCAAACGATGGTCTATGCGCACTTCGCTCCTCAGTACCTGCAGAGTGTCCACAATGTGTCCACTCCCTAGCCGCTTTTTATGGCTTTTGACTGCTAGTAGTAAAACGTGAAGCCTTGTCTGGCGCGGCTTTCCAGCTACGCCAGACATCAAAAAGGCTCCCGCAGGAGCCTTTCTTCACATCAATGCAGTGACGCTAACCGCGCCGCAAACCCGACAAACAGCAGCCCTATCAGCCCGTTCCCCAGCTTTGCCAGTTTCTTTTTGGTTTTCAGATAACGCGTAACAAACGCCCCAGAGAAGATCAGGAAGCTCATGTACATAAAGCTAATCAGCTCAAGCGTGGTAGCGAGGATCAGGAAAGAGGTCCCGGTATTTTGCGCATTCACGTCGATAAACTGCACAAAGAACGAAACGTAGAACAGAATCGCTTTTGGATTGGTCAGGCTCAGGACGAGGGAGCGTTTCATGATCGTGCTGGCAGGCTCGGTTCCGCTCTCTTGAGCATTATTCTGACGTGTGATCACCGACCAGAGCATTTTTCCGCCCAACCACAGCAGATAGAAAGCCCCGAGATAGCGCACGATATTAAAGAGTACGGGGGTCGTCTGGATCAATGCCGCAACACCCGCCCAGGCCAGGAACATCAATACCGCATCACCGATAAACACGCCGGTCGCGGCAAGATACCCTTTTTTAACACCGTGACCAATCCCCGTTTTCAGCACAAACAGGGTGTTTGGCCCGGGAACCAGCACGATAAAAAATGCGCCAACAACATACGTCCAGAAATTCAGTACGCCAAACTCCGCAAACACCTCTCCCTCCTTTTGCTAAAAATAACCGGAATATCGCCGCAATAACGATATTCGCAAAATAAGACACAATATAATCAGCGGGCACCTTGCGGTGCCCTCATGGGTTTCAGATATCCTGGACTGCGAACAGCAACGCATTGCGGTGCCGGGTCAATCCACATTTTCTGATGGCGTGGATACGCATATTGCGGCGGGATTGTGCTTCCAGCCAACGAGCCTTGCGACGACTCACCTGTCGCAACATACGCCAGCGCCCTACTTCTGTTCTACTGCGCTTCATGTCTACAACTCTTTCTCAAACAGAGCCGCCATTATAAACCCAACCCGGCAGCAAACCAGCGCTTTTACCTGGCGTTTTTATTTGCCAGATGAATCCTGATGCGTACACTCATAACAATACGCTTTCAAAAGGATTTTTTTATCTATGACAACCTTCTACACCGTGGTGAGTTGGCTGGTCATTCTGGGATACTGGCTGTTAATCGCGGGTGTGACGTTACGCATCCTGATGAAGCGCAGAGCCGTACCCTCTGCCATGGCCTGGCTTCTGATCATTTATATCCTCCCACTGGTGGGAATTATTGCCTATCTCTCTTTCGGTGAGCTTCATCTGGGTAAGCGCCGTGCCGAGCGGGCGCGCGCAATGTGGCCTTCCACCGCGAAGTGGCTTAACGATCTCAAAGCCTGTAAGCATATCTTTGCCGAGGAGAACAGCAGCGTCGCCTCCTCGCTGTTTAAGCTCTGCGAGCGCCGCCAGGGGATTGGCGGCGTTAAGGGCAATCAGCTCCAGCTTCTGACGTCGTCCGATGATGTCATGCAGGCGTTAATCCGCGATATTCAGCTGGCTCGCCATAATATTGAGATGGTGTTTTATATCTGGCAGCCCGGCGGCATGGCTGACCAGGTCGCTGAATCCCTGATGGCGGCTGCACGCAGGGGGATCCACTGCCGTCTGATGCTGGACTCCGCGGGCAGCGTGGCATTTTTCCGTAGCCCCTGGGCGGGCATGATGCGTAACGCCGGTATCGAGGTGGTTGAGGCACTGAAGGTGAATCTCCTGCGCGTGTTTCTGCGCCGGATGGACCTTCGCCAGCACCGTAAAATGGTCATGATCGATAACTATATTGCCTACACCGGCAGTATGAACATGGTTGACCCGCGCTTCTTTAAACAGGACTCCGGCGTCGGGCAATGGGTGGATCTGATGGCGCGAATGGAGGGGCCGATTGCCACCTCGATGGGCATCGTTTACTCCTGCGACTGGGAGATAGAGACCGGCAAGCGTATCCTGCCGCCACCGCCGGATGGCAATATTATGCCGTTTGAAGAGGCCAGCGGTCATACAATTCATACTATCGCCTCCGGACCAGGCTTCCCGGAGGACTTGATTCACCAGGCGCTGCTGACGGCAACCTACTCCGCGCGTGAATATCTGATCATGACGACGCCCTACTTTGTCCCCAGCGATGATCTGCTGCACGCGATTTGTACCGCAGCGCAGCGCGGCGTCGATGTCAGTATCATTCTGCCCCGCAAAAATGACTCCCTTCTGGTGGGCTGGGCCAGCCGTGCCTTCTTTAGCGAACTGCTTGCCGCCGGGGTGAAAATTTACCAGTTTGAAGGCGGTCTCCTGCACACCAAGAGCGTGCTGGTCGACGGCGAATTAAGCCTGGTGGGCACGGTTAACCTTGATATGCGCAGCCTGTGGCTAAACTTTGAAATCACCCTGGTGATTGATGACGCCGGCTTTGGCGGTGACCTGGCGGCGGTTCAGGATGACTATATCTCCCGCTCGCGGCTGCTGGATGCCAGGCTGTGGGTAAAACGTCCGTTATGGCAGCGAATAGCTGAACGACTGTTTTACTTCTTTAGTCCGTTGCTGTAAAACGTGCCCAACGATGTTAAACAGGTAGTCATCATGGAAATGGATCTGAACAATCGCCTGACCGAAGACGAAACGCTCGAGCAGGCCTATGACATTTTTCTCGAACTGGCGGTTGATAACCTCGATCCCGCAGACGTGATCCTCTTTAATCTGCAGTTCGAAGAGCGCGGCGGTGCCGAATTGTTCGACCCTTCAGAGGACTGGGCCGAACATGTAGATTTCGACCTGAACCCTGACTTCTTTGCCGAAGTGGTTATTGGGCTGGCTGATGAAGACGGCGGTGAAATTAACGACATTTTTGCGCGCGTCCTGCTGTGTCGTGAGAAAGACCACAAGCTGTGCCACATACTCTGGCGCGAATAATAAAAAAGGCTGCGATAGCAGCCTTTTTTATTTAATCCGGTAACGCGCTTCCGCAGCGGTTGCAAAACCGCGCGCTGTGTTCATGATCGGCCTGGTGGCAGTTCGGACATTTGCGCCGCTGTTTATGGTTCTGAAACGCGCTGCTCATGTGCGTGGTAATAAGCCCCGTCGGAATGGCAATTACCGAATACCCAATCAGAATCAGCACGGATGCCACAATACGTCCCAGCGGCGTATGGGGCGTTATATCGCCATACCCCACGGTCGTAACGGTCACTATCGCCCAGTAGACGGACGCGTTGAGCGTCGTGAAGCCATATTTCGGCCCTTCGATCAAATACATCAGCGCGCCAAAAACAATCATGACGATGGCAATAAACGAATAGAACAGAATAAGCTGATGGCGTGCGCTGACGATCGCACTCCAGAATACGCGCAGCGACGGCATAAAGCGCAGTAACTTCAGAATACGCAAGACCCGAATAACGCGCATCGCTCGCCAGGCGAAAACATAGTTGAGGCTGATCTCCGGCCACAGCCACATCACATAGAGCGGCAGGATCGTCGCTAAATCAATAAAGCCCCAGAAGCTAAAGACGTACTTTGCCGGGTTGGGCCAGCAAACAACACGCAGAATATACTCAGCGGTAAAGACCAGGGTAATAATAAGTTCCAGCCAGACAAACGCATGCCATTCCTCAAATGTCAGGTGATATTGCGTCCCCACACCCGATTCAATAAAGATGACCACTACGCTCAATAGCGCAAACAGCGCACACAGACCTTCAAAACGGCGTCCCGATACCGTTTCAGGATCGAATAAAAGATGATAGAGCCGCCGACGGGCTGAAGTGAATAAACGCGACACGGTAACCTCGCAAAAAAATAAGGGCTGACATCATGTCAGCCCTTGCGATTATAGCGGGTCTACTTTCAGGCAGGAAACCGCATGTCGGAAACTGCCCTCCAGCACCGGTCGCGTTTTCGCGCATTCCGGCCCGGCCATTGGGCATCGCGTGCGGAACACGCAGCCCGACGGCGGATTGATCGGCGACGGCAATTCCCCTTCCAGAAGCTGAATCGTTTTATTCTTTTCCAGATCCGGATCGGGGATCGGCACAGCCGACATCAGCGCTTTGGTATAAGGGTGCAGCGGGTTATGGTACACCTCGTCATAGGTTCCCAGTTCCACGGCATGGCCCAGATACATCACCAGCACGCGGTCGGAGATGTGTTTTACCACCGCCAGGTCGTGCGCAATGAAGATTAGCGACAGCCCCATTTCGCGCTGTAGTTTCTGAAGCAGGTTAACCACCTGCGCCTGAATCGACACGTCCAGCGCGGAGACCGGTTCATCACAAATAATCAGTTTCGGCTCAAGGATAAGCGCACGCGCAATGCCAATACGCTGACACTGGCCGCCTGAAAATTCATGCGGGTAACGGTTAATGAGGTTAGGCAACAACCCGACTTTGAGCATCATCGCCTTCACGCGGTCGCGGACTTCCTGACGCGGCATCTTTGGATGATAGGTGCGCAGCGGTTCGGCGATAATCTCACCGATGGTCATACGCGGGTTTAATGAGGCCAGCGGATCCTGGAAAATCATCTGGATATCGCTGCGCACGTCGCGCCACTCGTCAGGCTTCATGCCCAGCAGATCTTTGCCCAGCCAGGCCACTTTGCCGCCGGTGGCTTTCACCAGACCGATAATCGCACGCGCAAAGGTGGATTTACCGCAGCCGGATTCGCCCACCACGCCCAGGGTTTCCCCCTCGTACAGACGCAAGGTGACGCCATCTACCGCTTTCAGGGTCTTCGGCGGCTGCCAGAACCACTGCTTGCCATCTTTGATGTCGAAATGCACCTTGAGGTCGGCGATTTCGAGCAGCACGTTGCGTTTTTCATCTACTGCGTTCATACCAGCTCCTCCTGCGGCTTAAAGCAGGCGCGCAGACGGCCTGGGGCAAATTCTTCCAGCGGCGGCGCGCTGTTACAGATTTCCATCGCGTGCGGGCAGCGCGGCTGGAACGGACAGCCTTTCGGCAGTCGCAGCAGGTTTGGCGGGTTGCCCGGAATGGTGAGCAGGGACTCCCCTTCCGCATCAAGACGCGGCACCGCGTTCAGCAGGCCAATCGAGTACGGATGGGCTGGCTGATAGAATACGTCGCGCGCTTTGCCGTATTCCATGGTGCGCCCGGCGTACATCACAAGCACTTTGTCACAGATACCGGCAACCACGCCCAGATCGTGGGTGATCATGATAATCGCCGTGTTGAACTCACGCTTAAGCTCGTTCAGCAGGGTCATGATTTGCGCCTGCACGGTGACGTCCAGCGCGGTAGTCGGTTCATCGGCAATCAGCAGTTTTGGCCGGCACAGCAGCGCCATGGCAATCATTACGCGCTGACGCATACCACCAGAGAACTCGTGCGGGAACATGCGCATGCGCTTGCGTGCTTCCGGCATTTTTACCGCATCCAGCATTTTAACGGATTCCTCAAAAGCTTCCGCTTTGCCCAGACCTTTGTGCAGCATCAGGACTTCCATCAGCTGCTCACCGACGCGCATATACGGGTTCAGGGAGGTCATCGGATCCTGGAAAATCATTGAGATCTGTTCGGCGCGAAGCTTGTTCAGCTCGAGCTCCGGCAGGTTAAGAATTTCGCGACCGTTGAATTTCGCCGAACCGCCAATAACGCCGTTAGCGGCCAGCAGGCCCATTAACGCAAAAGCCGTCTGGGATTTTCCAGAGCCGGATTCACCCACGATCCCCAGCGTTTCCCCTTTGCTCAGGTTAAAGTTGAGATCGTTGACCGCAGTAACATCGCCGTCCGGGGTTTTAAAGGTCACGCGGAGGTCTTTAACATCCAGCAGTAGATTACTCTGCTGCTGCGCCTGTGGCGCGGTGGCCGTTTCAATAATTGTCATGACGGCGCTCCTTAACGGTCTTTCGGGTCGAGGGCATCACGCAGGCCATCGCCGATAAAGTTAAAACAAAACAGGGTAACGACCAGGAAACCCGCCGGATAAAGCAGCAGCCACGGTGAAACTTCCATCGAGTTTGCGCCGTCGCTCAGCAGCGCGCCCCAGCTGCTCAGTGGCTCCTGCGTGCCCAGCCCCAGGAAGCTGAGGAAGGATTCAAACAGAATCATGCTTGGCACCAGCAGTGAGGCATAGACCACCACCACGCCCAGCACGTTAGGCACGATATGGCGAACCACGATATTACTGGTTGATACCCCCCCTACCTGCGCCGCTTCGATAAACTCTTTGCGTTTGAGGCTCAGCGTCTGGCCGCGCACGATACGCGCCATATCCAGCCAGGAAACCATCCCGATGGCCACGAAGATCAACAGGATGTTCTGGCCGAAGAATGTCACCAGCAAAATCACGAAGAACATAAACGGGAAGGAGTTCAGGATTTCCAGGAGACGCATCATCACCGAGTCTACTTTGCCGCCAAGGTAGCCGGAAAGCGCGCCGTAAAGCGTCCCCACGATCACCGCCACCAGCGCGGCGGCGATACCGACCATCAGGGAAATACGGCCACCAATCGCCACGCGCACCAGCAAATCACGGCCGGATGAATCGGTGCCGAAATAGTGGCCGGACTCCATATCAGGCGCGCTGGACATCATGCCCCAGTCCGTATCGAAATAGGTAAATTGCGACAGCATCGGCGCCAGGGTGACAAACAGCGCGATGATCACCAGCACAACCAGGCTGGC
Source organism: Enterobacter sp. 04-C-12-SI-ECC (assembly GCF_047530715.1). NCBI lineage: Bacteria > Pseudomonadati > Pseudomonadota > Gammaproteobacteria > Enterobacterales > Enterobacteriaceae > Enterobacter > Enterobacter sp. 04-C-12-SI-ECC. The sequence goes on along the minus strand of NZ_JBLKDI010000001.1, from coordinate 290,609 downwards.
GACCGCCGCACGGTTATGCATAAAGCGACGGCGCGCGTCCTGCCAGAGGCTACGACCTTCTACTTCCAGTTTTTCACTGAAGTTTTCCAGCGCCTCGCTGTTTTTCTTACTCAACATCATGGCGTGCTCCAGCGTTAGTAACGAATTTTCGGGTCGATAACGGCATAAAGCACATCGACAACGGCGTTAAAGAGAATGGTCAGTGCGCCCACGAGGATCGTGAGGCTCAGAACGAGCGAGTAGTCACGGTTAAGCGCCCCGTTTACGAACAGTTGACCAATACCCGGCAGGCCGTAAATTGTTTCGATAACCATTGAACCCGTAATGATGCCGACGAATGCCGGTCCCATATAGGAGAGCACAGGCAGCAGCGCCGGCTTAAGCGCGTGGCGGAAGATGATCCGGCGCATCGGCAGCCCTTTCGCGCGCGCGGTGCGGATGAAGTTTGAGTGCAGCACTTCGATCATTGAACCACGGGTAATACGCGCGATACTGGCGATGTAGGCCAGCGATAATGCCACCATCGGCAAAATCATGAACTTCAATGCCCCGCCGTTCCAGCCGCCCCCGGGCAGCCATTTCAGCGTGATGGCAAATATCATCACCAGCAATGGCGCGACAACGAAGCTGGGTATGACTACCCCGGTCATTGCCACCCCCATTACGGCATAATCCCATTTGGTATTTTGTCTGAGCGCGGCGATAACGCCTGCAGTGACCCCGAGAACGACGGCCAGAATGAATGCTGCAGCACCCAGTTTTGCCGAGACCGGGAAGCTGGAGGCCACCAGATCGTTAACGGAATAGTCTTTATATTTAAATGACGGTCCAAAATCACCGTGCGCCAGCTGCTTCAGATAATTGAAGTATTGGGTGGTGATGGGATCGTTTAAGTGATACTTCGCTTCGATGTTGGCCATGACTTCTGGCGGCAACGTACGTTCACCGGTAAATGGACTTCCCGGCGCGAGACGCATCATAAAGAAGGAAATCGTAATTAGAATAAATAACGTTGGTATCGCTTCTAAACAGCGACGCAGGATAAATTTCAACATTGCCCGTACCTTCTGGCGTGTGCCTGATGAATGTTACAAAGTAGACACAGTGGGGCAAGCCAGGCTCGCCCCACGTATTGCCATTAATGCTTGATAATATAAAGATTCTTAACGGAAATATTATCCAACGGGTCTTTACCGGTATAACCCCCTACCCACGGTTTCACCAGACGGGCGTTAACGTAGTAGTAAACCGGTACAATTGCAGAGTCTTTATCGAGCTGTTCTTCTGATTTCGCGTACAGCTCTGCGCGCTGCGCATCGTCAGACACTTTCAGGGTTTCAGCGATGATCTTGTCAAACGCCGGGCTCTTATAGTGCGCCGTGTTGTTTGAACTGTCGCTGAGCATGGTGTTCAGGAATGATGTCGGTTCGTTATAGTCCGCACACCAGCCCGCACGCGCCACGTCGAAGGTCCCCTGATGACGCGTATCGAGGAAGGTTTTCCACTCCTGGTTTTCCAGCTTAACGTTCACGCCCAGGTTTTTCTTCCAGATAGACGCGACGGCAATCGCCAGTTTTTTATGCAGATCTGATGTGTTATACAGCAGGTTGAACGTCAGCGGCTTGTCTGCGGTGTATCCTGCTTCAGCCAGCAGTTTTTTCGCTTCTTCGTTACGTTTTTCCTGCGACCATTTGAACCACTCAGGCTCAACCAGTTTCATCCCATCGGTATACGGAGGCGTGTAGCTGTACGCCGGCAGATCGCCCTGGTTTTTCACTTTGTTCACGATGATATCGCGATCCAGTGCCAGCTTCAGCGCGGTACGAACGCGCACGTCGGTGAACGGTGCTTTCTGGTTGTTGATTTCGTAATAATAGGTGCACAGATATGGATCGACGTGAACTTCTTTCGGGATCTCTTTCTTCAGCTTCTGGAACAGTTCAATCGGCATGTTGTTATAGGTCATGTCGATTTCACCGCTGCGGTAGCGGTTAACGTCGGTCACTTCGGAAGAGATTGGCAGGTAGGTGACCTGATTAATCACGGTCTTCGCGTTATCCCAGTACTGAGGGTTACGCTCCAGCACCATACGTTCGTTGACCACCCAGTCTTTCAGCTTATAGGCGCCGTTGGTCACGATATTGGCAGGCTGCGTCCATTTTTCACCAAATTTTTCCACGGCGGATTTTGGTACCGGCGAGACGGACGGGTGAACCAGCAGCTTATAGAAGTACGGAACAGGTTCGCTCAACGTCACTTCAAAGGTATTAGCATCGATCGCCTTCACGCCCAGGTCGGTGACCGGCTTTTTACCGGCGATGATGTCATCGATATTGGCGATGTGGCCATACTGCAGATAGCTCGCATACGGAGAGGCGGTATTTGGATTCGCCAGGCGCTGCCAGCTATACACGAAATCTTCGGCGGTAACCGGTGTACCGTCGGACCATTTGGCATCTTTACGCAGATGGAAGGTCCAGACTTTGAAATCTTTGTTTTCCCACTTTTCTGCCACACCCGGTGCCGGGTGGCCGTCTACGTCAGTCACCAGCAGACCTTCGAACAGGTCGCGGTTAACGTTTGACTCAGGAACGCCTTCAATTTTATGCGGATCGAGAGACTGCACTTCCGCACCGTTGTTACGCACCAGCGTCTGTTTTTCCGCCAGCTGAACACCAGCAGGAACGTCCGCAGCCATTGCAGCGTTTCCCGCGATTAGCGCAGTTAAAATCCCCGCCGCTACCAGATTTTTTTTTGTGATGATGGACATTGTGTTGGTACTCCACTCATTATAATTACTGGCTTTCGCCAGCTGTCTAATCCCCTGTTGGGGCCTGTACAGCGCAGGAGTTTTTTTTGCTGCTGTCAGGTTCTTTTTTTACTGCTTGCTATCACCGACTTTTTTATTACTGACCGCTCGTATGGCCGTCTTGCGTCGATTCTTGCCAGGCCTCCCCTGTTTGAGACCTGTGCTGGATATCTGAGAAGAGGATTATATGAAAATAATTCTCATCTACTTGTTTTAGGCTGCAAAATAGTAGGCCGGAAAGTATCAAATGGCGTAAACACGCGCCAATACATTTTGCAAATTTGTTAAGCAATTCTCTTTTACGGCCCAGGTCGTATCGTCCTGCCCAGCCCTTCCATACGTTAATCATCCTAAAAAACACTTAAAATTCAAACCAATATGGAAGATATTCCCTTCAGGCGCGTCGCTGCATTATCATCGGGTAGTTTTGTACGAAAATTTAACAATTGATTATTATTTAGCACATTCATCTAACGAAATGTTGAAATTACTAATATCATTTCGGTTATCCCGCAGCAAGCCCAAGACTATCGTGTGAGTAAAATAACAGTGCGTTCGAAGATTTTCTGTGCAGGCAGGCTTGAGATGAATTCATAACTCTATGAAATATATGAGATGAACATTATTAGTAGAATTTATTATGACAGGTAAGCTTTTCAACTTTATTTATATGATTTGCTGATATTGATACAAAAAAAACGGCGCCGAAGCGCCGTTCTTTCGTATGAAATATCAATGTAACAAGCCGGGGAAAATGCTTTTAATACCCGTGACAATGAACTCGATCCCGAGTGCCATTAACAGCAGCCCCATGATACGCGTAATAACGTTGATGCCGGTCTGCCCCAGCAGGCGTACCAGCAACGGCGCCATGCGGAATACGCCCCAGCAACAGAGCGCGAAAACGGCAATCGCGACAGAAAAACCAATCAAATGCATGAGGCTATGGTAACGCGTGCCCCAAACAATGGTTGAACTGATGGCACCCGGCCCGGCCATGAGGGGCAATGCCAGCGGAACCACGCCGATACTTTCGCGGATGGCGGTTTCTGACTTTTCCTGCTTGTTCTGCTTATCCTCACCCAGCTTACCGCTGATCATGGACATGGCAATGGTCACCACCAGGATCCCGCCCGCAATGCGGAAGGAGTCAATCGAGATGCCAAAGAGCTGGAGAATGGCATCACCCAGGAAAAGCGAGGTGAGCAAAATGATTGCCACAGACAGGTTAGCGGTAAGATTGGTTTTGTTCCGGGCCGCCGCCGTCTGGTAACTGGTCATACTAATGAAGACAGGAATGATCCCCACCGGGTTGACCAGGGCAAACAGACCAATAAAAAATTTGAAATACGTTGGAAAATCAAAGAGCGTTTGGATCACGTTTTGCTCCGCTTTTGCGCATGCCCGGGACAGTTACATTGTTAGGAAAAATCGCGCTGAAGATACGCTTTTTATTAGCATACTTCACCAGAAATCTGTGCCAAAACGTTAGCATTTCAGAATGTTAAACATATGTTGAGACAATGATAGCGTCACTTCCAATAGTTACTTAATTAATTAACAGTGGACATATATCCATTAAATAACCCTGCTGAAAGGTATCAGCTTGGTGGAAAATTGATGCAGATCATGATTTCCGTACTCAGAAGTGAGTAATCTTGATTACGCCCCCAGGGAGGTCACCTGACAAAAAGGAATGATGCTAAGGTAAGGCTCTTTTAGTAAATTAGTGTACTGGAGCATAAAGTAACCCTTTGTTTTACTTTATGTAACGCAAGTCGTATTGGCACTGTCTATACTGTCTGACGTATCGAGCGCTGGTTTACTAAAAGAGTTTAAACATTATCAGGAGAGCATTATGGCTGTTACTAATATCGCTGAACTGAACGCCCTCGTCGAGCGCGTTAAAAAAGCCCAGCGTGAATATGCCAATTTCACCCAAGAACAGGTTGATAAAATCTTCCGCGCGGCCGCTCTGGCTGCTGCAGATGCTCGAATCCCTCTCGCTAAAATGGCCGTTGCCGAATCTGGCATGGGTATCGTTGAAGATAAAGTGATCAAAAACCACTTTGCTTCTGAGTATATCTACAACGCCTATAAAGATGAGAAAACCTGTGGCGTTCTGTCTGAAGACGACACCTTCGGGACGATCACCATCGCCGAACCTATCGGCATCATTTGCGGTATTGTTCCAACGACTAACCCTACCTCAACGGCTATCTTCAAATCGCTGATCAGCCTGAAGACCCGTAACGCAATCATCTTCTCTCCACATCCACGTGCGAAAGACGCAACAAATAAAGCAGCAGACATCGTTCTGCAAGCAGCAATTGCTGCGGGCGCACCAAAAGATCTGATTGGCTGGATCGACCAACCTTCTGTTGAACTGTCTAACGCGCTGATGCATCACCCGGACATTAACCTGATTCTGGCGACCGGTGGTCCTGGTATGGTTAAAGCAGCATACAGCTCCGGTAAACCAGCAATTGGTGTAGGCGCAGGTAACACCCCCGTTGTTATCGATGAAACCGCTGACATCAAACGTGCTGTTGCGTCTGTGCTGATGTCTAAAACCTTCGATAACGGCGTTATCTGTGCATCTGAACAGTCTGTAGTTGTTGTTGATTCCGTGTACGACGCAGTACGCGAGCGTTTCGCCAGCCACGGCGGCTACCTGCTGCAGGGCAAAGAGCTGAAAGCGGTTCAGGACATCATCCTGAAAAATGGCGCGCTGAACGCTGCTATCGTAGGTCAGCCAGCCTATAAAATTGCTGAACTCGCAGGCTTTACCGTTCCGGCGACCACCAAGATCCTGATCGGTGAAGTTAAAGTTGTTGACGAAAGCGAGCCGTTTGCTCACGAAAAACTGTCTCCTACGCTTGCTATGTACCGTGCGAAAGATTTCGAAGACGCGGTAGAAAAAGCCGAGAAGCTGGTTGCCATGGGCGGTATCGGTCATACCTCATGTCTGTACACCGACCAGGATAACCAGCCAGAGCGTGTTGCCCACTTCGGTCAGATGATGAAAACTGCTCGTATCCTGATTAACACCCCTGCTTCTCAGGGTGGTATCGGTGACCTGTATAACTTCAAACTCGCACCTTCCCTGACTCTGGGTTGTGGTTCCTGGGGTGGTAACTCCATCTCTGAAAACGTTGGTCCAAAACACCTGATCAACAAGAAAACCGTTGCTAAGCGAGCTGAAAACATGTTGTGGCACAAACTTCCGAAATCTATCTACTTCCGCCGTGGCTCTCTGCCAATCGCGCTGGATGAAGTGATTACTGATGGCCACAAACGTGCGCTCATCGTGACTGACCGTTTCCTGTTCAACAACGGCTACGCTGACCAGATCACCTCTGTGCTGAAAGCGGCTGGCGTCGAAACTGAAGTGTTCTTCGAAGTTGAAGCTGACCCAACCCTGAGCGTTGTACGCAAGGGTGCTGAACTGGCGAACTCCTTCAAACCAGATGTGATTATCGCACTGGGTGGTGGTTCCCCAATGGACGCCGCGAAAATCATGTGGGTTATGTACGAACATCCGGAAACCCACTTCGAAGAGCTGGCGCTGCGCTTTATGGACATCCGTAAACGTATCTACAAGTTCCCGAAAATGGGCGTGAAAGCGAAAATGATCGCCGTCACCACTACTTCCGGTACCGGCTCAGAAGTGACGCCATTCGCGGTAGTAACAGATGACGCAACAGGTCAGAAATACCCGCTGGCTGACTACGCGCTGACGCCAGATATGGCTATCGTTGATGCCAACCTGGTAATGGAAATGCCGAAGTCTCTGTGTGCGTTCGGTGGTCTGGATGCCGTGACTCACGCGCTGGAAGCCTACGTTTCTGTACTGGCGTCTGAGTTCTCTGACGGTCAGGCTCTGCAGGCTCTGAAACTGCTGAAAGAAAACCTGCCAGCGTCCTACAACGAAGGTTCTAAAAACCCTGTAGCACGTGAACGTGTCCACAGTGCAGCAACCATCGCCGGTATCGCGTTTGCGAACGCCTTCCTGGGTGTTTGCCACTCTATGGCGCACAAGCTGGGTTCACAGTTCCACATTCCTCACGGTCTGGCGAACGCCCTGTTGATCAGCAACGTTATCCGCTATAACGCCAACGACAACCCAACCAAGCAGACTGCGTTCAGCCAGTATGACCGTCCGCAAGCGCGCCGTCGTTATGCTGAAATCGCTGACCACCTTGGTCTGAGCGCACCGGGCGACCGTACTGCTGCGAAGATTGAGAAACTGCTGGCATGGCTGGAAAGCCTGAAAGCTGAACTGGGTATTCCTAAATCTATCCGTGAAGCAGGCGTTCAGGAAGCTGACTTCCTCGCTCACGTAGACAAGCTGTCTGAAGATGCCTTCGATGACCAGTGTACTGGTGCTAACCCGCGCTACCCACTGATCTCCGAGCTGAAACAGATTCTGCTGGATACCTACTACGGTCGAGAGTTCAAAGAAGGTGACGTTGCAGCTGTGAAAACAGAAGCTCCTGTCATTAAAGCTGACAAGAAAGCGAAGAAAAGCGCTTAACTGACAGCCTGAGGAAAAAACCCGCCTGTATGGCGGGTTTTTTTATGTCTGAATAGCGGCGGATATTATTTTCTGTTGTCGTGCTGGATCGCCGTCAGCGAGCCTACGGACAACGCTTCCTTATAATGCTTACGACAGACCGACACATAGCGTTCATTGCCACCAATCACCACCTGCTCACCGTCCGCATAAGGTTTTCCAGCCTGGTCGAGACGAAGCACCATGCTGGCCTTGCGTCCGCAGAAACAGATAGTTTTTAGTTCAACCAGCTTATCTGACCAGGCAAGCAAATACTGGCTTCCGGCAAACAGCTCCCCGCGGAAGTCCGTACGCAGACCGTAGCACAGAACGGGGATATCGAGCTCATCAACCACTTCAGAGAGCGCGTGCACCTGTTCACGCGTCAGGAACTGGCTCTCATCAACCAGCACGCAGTGAATGGGCTCTGACGCATGCGCAGCGCGGATATCCTCCAGCAGGTCAGTTTGCGGGTTAAACAGCCTGGCTGGCGAAGAGAGGCCTATTCTGGAACTCACCTTCCCTGCACCGAAGCGATCGTCAATTTCAGCGGTATAAACAACGGTACGCATTCCTCGCTCCTGGTAATTGTATGAGGATTGCAGCAGTGCGGTGGATTTCCCGGCATTCATTGCCGAATAGTAGAAATAAAGTTGTGCCATTGGCCGTAAAACCCTAATCAATGTGTAATATTCCCGATGATTCATTGTACCATATTTTGTCTGGTCATCAGCGACACGCCGCACAAACGATGCCGTGCTGAAAGGTGTAAAACGCCCTCTTTTCGCAAAAATAATCCGCTAAAACAGAGAGTAATGACGGTCATGCTGGTGAATAGGTTATATGGTTAACCAAACATAACACTTCTTTTTATAGTGGAATCTGCGTTCATTAAAATTCACTATTTATTAACTATTCCTGCCTTAACACCGTCGCCTGGAACAAATACAAAAGGCTGATATTTATCCGCCGCAACTATAATTCCTGCGGCAAATGTCACAAAAAAAAGATGCAAGCGGCGGGGTTAAGCAGGTTATCGTGATAACAAGCGAGACTGCCAAAGAGGAAATTTAAGTTAGCGTAATTAATAATAGCGGCTTTATTTAGTATTTTTTGAATTCCTTACATTCCTGGCTATTGCACATCTGAATTTATGGCTCTATTATTAGGTCAACAAACCACCCCCCATTATAAGTTTGAGATTACTACAATGAGCGAAGCACTTAAAATTCTGAACAACATCCGTACTCTTCGTGCGCAGGCAAGAGAATGTACCCTTGAAACGCTCGAAGAAATGCTGGAAAAATTAGAAGTTGTAGTTAATGAACGTCGCGAAGAAGAAAGCGCTGCTGCAGCTGAAATCGAAGAGCGTACGCGTAAACTGCAGCAATATCGTGAAATGCTGATTGCTGATGGTATCGATCCAAATGAATTGCTGAACAGCATTGCTGCTGCAAAAACCGGTACCAAAGCAAAACGCGCTGCCCGTCCTGCTAAATATAGCTATGTAGATGAGAACGGCGAAACTAAAACCTGGACCGGCCAGGGCCGTACTCCTGCTGTAATCAAGAAAGCTATGGATGAGCAAGGTAAACAGCTGGATGACTTCCTGATCAAGGATTAATCAAGCCGAATTCAGAAAAATCCCGCCTCTGGTGGGATTTTTTTTGCCCGCAATTTATCACTAACATCCTCTTACACTCCGTCATAAAGCGTTATTCGGCTATTTAGTTTCGCTTACAAACAGGCTGATCATGGCGTTTTATGGGCATAAAAAAACCGGTGGGCAGCGCCACACCGGTTTCATAGATTTACGCCTGGATTATTTCTTAATACCCATACTCTCTTTGAGCCAGCCTTTAAATTCTTCACCCAGCGTATTATGGCGAATGCCGTATTCAACGAACGCCTGCATATAACCGAGCTTATTACCGCAGTCATGGCTCTTACCTTTCATGTGGTAAGCCTCAACGGTCTCTTTCTCGATCAGCATATCAATGGCATCCGTCAGCTGGATTTCATCCCCTGCTCCTGGAGGCGTTTTCGCCAGCAGAGGCCAGATTTCAGCACTCAGGACATAGCGACCCACCACTGCAAGATTAGACGGCGCTACGTCGGCTTTAGGCTTCTCTACGACACCAACCATTGGCACGCTTTCGCCTGGCTCAAGGTTCACGCCCTTGCAGTCAACCACACCGTAAGCGGTCACGTCTTCAACTGGCTCAACCATAATCTGGCTGCAGCCCGTTTCGTCAAAGCGGTGGATCATCTCAGCCAGGTTGTCCTGGGAAAGATCGGATTCGTATTCATCCAGAATCACGTCAGGCAGAATAACCGCGACGGGCTCATCACCCACAACCGGGTGTGCACACATAACCGCGTGGCCCAGACCTTTAGCCAGCCCCTGACGAACCTGCATAATGGTGACGTGCGGAGGGCAAATAGACTGAACTTCTTCTAACAGCTGACGCTTAACGCGTTTTTCCAGCATGGCTTCGAGTTCAAAACTTGTATCGAAGTGGTTTTCGATAGAGTTTTTAGATGAATGCGTAACCAGCACAATTTCAGTAATGCCGGCCGCGATACACTCATTAACGACATACTGGATTAATGGCTTATCAACCAGTGGCAGCATCTCTTTAGGAATCGCCTTAGTTGCTGGTAACATCCTGGTCCCCAATCCCGCTACCGGGATGACGGCCTTTCTGACTTTCGAATTTAGGGCAGCCATTCAAATTCTCCTGAGCTGTTCAAGTTTTGAACTTTTATGCAATAAATAACGCGTTGAGTATATCAGCCTCGCCCCGCAGTCCGGGTCTGAAAAGAACGCGTTGCCGATGAATTAGGACAAATACGCATGAATCTGGGCAGCGATAGTAGCACTCCCGAGAAAACACAGGTAAAGCAATCTTAAAATTAAGATCCAATTGATTATTCCGTGGACAACATTAAGCGAAGCCTTCCCCCGGCACCCCAAATTTGGCACTGCCAGGAAGAACAGCGATGGCTAATTTGATTTAGATACGCCGTTCCCAGTGTTCCAAGCGGCACCCCGTTACTCACCTGAATATGGTGTTCCCCGGTATTCAGTGACGCGTTGAGACCTGCAGAAACGAGGATAAGATTCTTTAAACCGCTATGGTAATAACCAACCAGCAGCGGGAACTGTCCGGGTAAATTGGCCTGACGAAAAAGCTGGTTTACCTGTTTGAGTAAACTGCCTAACTCTGGGAGCCGTTGTCCCTGATGTGATAACTGTTCCTGCAATAATCCATTAAAGAGCGCGCGAAGTAACAATGCAGCTAATACGCCATTATCCCCTGCACGGGTTACGTCCAGAGAATAAAATGCGAGGTCGGAATCAGACAGAGGTGCAATATCCAGCACCAGCCCAGGCTGATCGGCCGCCACCAGCTGGCGATAGTTTACGCGGCAGTGGGAAATAGTTTGCTGAACGGGAGGCTGAAGTTCTTGCAACAATTTCGCCGCCGCTGGCGGATTACTCACCAGCGCGTCCCAGTCCTGAAAAAGGCGTTCCTCTTCCTCAACGCGGGAATTAAACATATTTGGATAAAGGCACGCTAATACCGTTTCACGTAACCGGTTCAGATCTTTGACGGGTTTCAGCAAAATATCCTGAACGCCAAGACGTAATGCTTTGGCAATATCCGCCATATTTTCTGTCGCGGAGATCACCAGAATGGGCATCTGGTCACCCTCGTTGCGCAGATGTTCAACCAGTTTCAGCCCATTCATTCGCGGCATCGCGATGTCGCAAATCATCAGATCGGGCGTAATACCGGTCATTTTTTCCAGCGCGTCGACACCATCTTCAGCCAGTAAAGTGTTTGCTCCCAGCGAGGATAACCACGAATCCAGTAGCGATCGGAAAACGGGCTCGTCTTCAACAATCAAAATGTGTTTTCCGGCCAATGGCTGCGTCATGGTTCCTCCCCTGGCTGACAGTTACTAAATAGTGGCATGCTATCGGCACTATCGCCTGTCAGATTTTGCTGAAGTAGTCAAAAAAAGGTGCTTAACGTGCTGTTCGCACAAACGGCAGCAACTCGTCTATTTTCTTTTCGACGGCTAGCGAGCCCGCTGCGATGGCGGCCTCAGCCCGATGGAAATCAAGGGTAGAGATTTGCGGACAGTAAGGCTGAATAAGAATATCCGGAGGATCGCCAGCCATACGGTTACGTTTAAGGCGATTCTCAAGAACCTGAATTGAGGTGGTCATGATCTCCATGGCCGTCGGTGCGGCAACCGAGCGTCGTGCGGCCAGGCGACCAATTCTTCCGCGCAGGCGTTCATGCCAGGCAAGCTTTTCAACGTCGGCATCTTCGCTCTGCAGATTGACCGGCATAAGGTCTTGCTGCATCAGATGAGCGTCGTGCTGCAAATCAACGGCGATGACGATGTCCGCCCCCATGGCGCGCGTCAGAGAGATGGGAACCGGGTTCACGACACCACCATCGACAAGCCAGTAACCGTTATGGGGCACGGGCGCCATAAGCCCAGGAATACTGCATGAAGCACGCACCGCAAGGTGAATATCCCCTTCGGTCAGCCAGAGTTCACGGCCTGTGCTGAGATTAGTTGCGACGGCACCGAAAGGCATCCGGCAGTCAGTAAAGTCTTCGAGAGGCATCACCCGGCGGAACTGGTTAAAGACGCGTTCACCGCGCAACAGCCCACCGCGCTGCCAGGAGAGATCCATCAGACGCAGCACGTCCCAATAGCTGAAGGAGCGCACCCAGGTTTCGAGATCCGGAAGCTTGCCGCACGCGTAGGCGGAGCCGACAAGCGATCCGATTGAACATCCTGCTACGATATCAACGTCAACGCCCATCTTGTTTAAGGCATTAATCACGCCGATATGAGACCATCCCCGGGCTGCACCTGATCCCAGCGCCAGTCCAATTTTAACCTTTCTCATTAGCCCTGTTTTACTTCCCCTGGATTCCTGACATAGCGTCAACGCAACTGCTCAGTTAACATAGTGCTACCCGAGGCGTTTTACGCCCTTATTTTTTGTTCCAGGAAGAGAATCGTGTCTCAACTCTGCCCCTGTGGTAGCGCTCTGGAGTATAGCCTATGTTGCCAGCGATATCTTTCTGGCAATCAGGTTGCACCGGATCCGTCACACCTCATGCGTTCACGGTATACTGCTTTTGTGATCAAAGACGCAGACTACCTGATAAAAACCTGGCACCCGTCCTGCCACGCCGCCGATTTCCGACAGGAGATCGAAGCCGGGTTCGCCAACACCCACTGGCTTGGGCTTACCGTGTTTGAATCTTCACCCGGTAGCCACCACGACGAAGGCTTTGTCAGCTTTGTTGCCCGTTTTACCGAGAACGCCAGGCCTGGCGCCATTATCGAGCGTTCCCGGTTCTTAAAGGAAAGCGGGCAGTGGTACTATATTGACGGTACGCGCCCACAGTTTGGTCGTAACGATACCTGCCCTTGTGGTTCAGGAAAAAAATTCAAAAAGTGTTGCGGGCAGTAACGCCTGACAACCCAGACTTCGCAAATACAAACAGGATTTCCCGGCGATGCAATCATTACAACGTAAAGTTCTGCGCACTATCTGTCCCGATCAAAAAGGGCTGATCGCACGAATCACCAATATTTGCTACAAGCATGAACTGAATATCGTGCAGAACAACGAGTTCGTTGACCACCGTACCGGTCGCTTCTTCATGCGTACCGAACTGGAAGGCATTTTCAACGACACCACCCTGCTGGCCGATCTGGACAGCGCGCTGCCGGACGGTTCCGTGCGTGAGCTGAATCCTGCGGGCCGTCGTCGCATTGTGATTCTGGTGACGAAAGAAGCTCACTGCCTGGGCGATCTGTTGATGAAGGCCAACTACGGCGGCCTGGACGTAGAAATTGCCGCTGTTATTGGCAACCACGAAACCCTGCGCACGCTGGTTGAACGTTTTGATATTCCGTTTGAGCTGGTAAGCCATGAAGGCCATACCCGTGAAGAGCACGACAACCTGATGGCTGCTGCCATTGAAGCGCATAACCCGGACTACGTGGTGCTGGCGAAATATATGCGCGTGCTGACGCCTTCCTTCGTCGCCCGCTTCCCGAACAAGATTATCAATATTCACCACTCGTTCCTGCCGGCCTTTATTGGCGCGCGGCCTTATCACCAGGCGTACGAGCGCGGCGTGAAGATCATCGGCGCAACCGCGCACTACGTTAATGACAATCTGGACGAAGGTCCCATCATCATGCAGGACGTGATTCACGTGGATCACACCTACACCGCAGAAGATATGATGCGCGCCGGACGTGACGTTGAGAAGAACGTGTTGAGTCGTGCCCTGTATCAGGTGCTGGCGCAGCGTGTCTTTGTCTACGGTAACAGAACCATCATTCTTTAATCTTTCGGAAAATGAATTGATTAGCTTTGCGCCTTTACGGATAAAAAGCAGGCAAACAGCGTCTTTTCCCTAAAGGAATGCTTTACAGGGGCGTCTCATTTGATATGATGCGCCCCGCTTCCAGCAGGAAGCAGGCCAGTAAAAAAGCATTACCCCGTGGTGGGGTTCCCGAGCGGCCAAAGGGAGCAGACTGTAAATCTGCCGTCATCGACTTCGAAGGTTCGAATCCTTCCCCCACCACCATCATTTCAAACGACACTTAATATTCTGCTCGCACCGTGCATCATGTATTTCCGCAAGGGGAAGGATGAGAAGCTTCGACTAAGGTTCGATTCGAGCGCAGCGAGAAAGCGTTGCCGCAGGCAACGACCCGAAGGGCGAGGCGCAACGCGCCGAGTAATCCTTCCCCCACCACCATCACGTCCAGCAAAATCCCAAGTCATATTAAAACCAAACACTCAACCGAATCCGCCTCTGTAGGCCTGGTAAGGCGCATCCGCCCCCCGGCGACAGACGACTACATTGGCGGCAAACGACGCTTCACCGGCGAACTTTTCACAATCGACGTATTACATTGGGCATGTTCCGCCAGCCCGTCCAGCAGCGCATCCAGTTGTTCTATCGATCGCACCACCAGCCTAATCACAAAGCAGTCTTCCCCGGTCACCTTGTCGCTCTCAATACACTCCGGCATCGCCTGTATGTATTTATCCACCTTATGCAACAGCCCCGGCAAAGGCCGCACCCGTACCAGCGCCTGCAGCGTATACCCCAGCGCCGCGAGATTCACCCGTGCGCCATACCCCTGAATCACGCCCCGCTCTTCCAGCCGCTTAAGGCGCTCTGCCGTGCTGGGTGAGGTCAGACCGATGCGGCCGCTGAGCACCTTCAGCGACATGCGCGCATCCTCAACCAGACAGGCTAAAATTTGCCGATCGATATCATCAATAAGGTATTCCACTCGTTTCACCTAATTTAAAAATGCAGTTAACACCTTCAACCTTATCTCATCCCTGTAAAACCCAACAGCGATTTCCGACAATAGCGTTATTAATCAGGAGGTGAATAATGCGTGATTTACATAAAGGCGTCTGGCAGATGAGTCTGGCGATGTTAATTTCCGGCTCTATCGGCGCGTTTGTTTTGCTCAGCGGTCTGCCGGTGACGGAAGTGGTGTTCTGGCGCTGCCTTATTGGGGCAATAGCGCTTTTCATTTTTATCCGGGTAAGTCAAAAGCCCTTTAGCCCCCTCACCCGCACCACGCTGCTGCTGGCGATACTCGGCGGTGTGGCATTAGTGGTGAACTGGCTGCTGCTCTTCGCAGCCTATGAGCGGATCTCTATTGGTCTTTCGACCGTGGTCTATAATACTCAGCCGTTTATGCTGGTCCTGATTGGGATGTTTTTAGGCGAGCGCGTCAGCGTGGTGAAATGGGGCTGGCTGTTCCTTGCCTTCGGCGGCGTGGTGATACTGCTCTCCAGCGAGCTGACCGGCACCCACGACACTGAATGGCTGGCGGGTATTAGTCTGGCAATGGCCGCGGCCTTCTTCTACGCGCTGACGGCAATCATTGCGCGCAAACTGAAAACTATCGCACCGCAGCATATTGCCTTTATTCAGGTGCTGACGGGCGTCGTGATGCTTCTGCCGTTTGCCAGCTGGCCGTCATTTTCCGGTGATTTTCCCTGGCCGATCCTACTGACGCTCGGCATCGTCCATACCGGCATTATGTACCAGCTGCTCTACAGCGCGATTCAGAAGCTACCTACCCCCATTACCGGCTCACTGTCGTTTATCTATCCGGTGGTGGCGATCGTTGTCGATAACCTGGTGTTCGAGCACTCGCTGAACCTGACGCAGCTGGCGGGCGGCGCGCTGATCCTGTTTGCTGCAGCGGGCAACAACCTGGGCTGGGGCGAAAAAAAACCCCGCGATTGCGGGGTTGGTATCAAGACGCTGAATTAGCGACGGGCACGCACAATCTGGTATTTGCGCGTCAGGTACTCCACCGGCGCGCTCCAGATATGCACCAGACGGGAGAACGGGAACAGCACAAACAGCGTCATCCCCAGCACAAGGTGAACACGGAAGATAAACGCCACGCCCTCCAGGTGCTCAGACGCTCCGCCGTGGAAGGTCACGACGGACTGCGCCCACCCCACCAGCTTCATCATTTCACTGCCGTCCATATGCTGCGCAGAGAATGGAATAGTCAGCAGACCCAGCGCGCACTGCACCATCAGCAGGGAGAGGATCAGGATGTCCGCTGCAGTGGTGGTTGCACGCACGCGCGGGCTGAACAGACGACGTTTCAGCAGCAGCAGGCCACCCACAAGGGTCATCACACCGCAGGCACCACCGGCGATCATCGCCATCTTCTGCTTCACTTCAATCGGCAGCCACGCTTCGTACATCCAGTGCGGCGTCAGCATCCCAAGGAAGTGACCGGCAAAAATCCCCAAAATACCGATGTGGAACAGGTTAGACGCGACGTGCATCCCTTTGCGGTCCAGCATCTGGCTGGAGGCAGCACGCCAGGTGTACTGGCCGTAGTCATAGCGCAGCCAGCTTCCCACCAGGAACACGGTGCCCGCGATATACGGGTAAATGTCAAAGAAGAACATATTCAGGAAGTGCATTAGTGCCGTCCTCCGTTAGAGATATTCAAATATTGCGGGGCAACCGCGCCGGCAAAACGACGCTGGTGAGCGGAGATTTCAGACTCGCCGCAGTTCTGGTCAGCAAAGAATTTCACCTGCTCTTCTTCCCAGACCGCATCCAGCGCTTGCGGGGTATCGTCGCGGGCTTCATCCGCGATTTTCTCCGCCACTTTTTCACTGTCTACAGAGGCGTTCGCCAGCTTCACCAGCAGATCGAACAGTACGGCATAGCGGCTCTCGCGCTGCTGTAGACGCGCGCCGAGCAGCGCAAGAATCGGGGCGATATCCTGCAGACCGCCCAGCGCCTCTTCTTTCGGCAGCTGCGCCAGATACTCCAGGTACAGCGGCAGGTGGTCCGGAAGCTCGCGGCTGTCGAGCTGCAGGCCGTGCTGCTCGTACTGGGCCATCAGGTCCACCATCGCCTGACCGCGGTCGCGGGATTCCCCGTGAACGTGTTCAAACAGCAGCAGCGACGTCGCGCGCCCTCGGTCAAACAGCTGGCTGTAGTCCGCCTGCGCGTCGAGCAGATCGCGTGCCAGCAGATCGCGGAGGAAAACGCCCAGCTTCTGGGCATCCTCTTTATCCAGGTTTTCAGATGACGCGAGTGCATCAAAGAGTTCCTGTTGATGCTGCGCAAGCGCAGCGTCAGGGTACTCGAGCAGGCGCGAAACAATGACGAGTTCGATCATTGGTGCGGCTCCGTTTTGCTGGTCACATCCATCGCGTCGATGCGGCGGCTGTTGAACAGGTTGAATTTACTGTCTGACCCGTGGCAACCGTCGCCAAAGGTAAAGCCACACCCGCTTTTCTCCGGGAAGGCCTCGCGGGCCAGCTCGCGGTGGCTGCTTGGCACCACGAAACGATCTTCGTAGTTAGCGATTGCCAGATAGCGGTACATCTCCTGCGCCTGCGCTTCGGTCAGGCCGACCTCTTCCAGCGCGCGGGTATCGTTAACGCCGTCAACGGTTTCCGCACGTTTGAAGTGACGCATTGCCAGCATACGTTTTAGCGCCAGCAGCACCGGCTGGGTATCTCCGGCGGTCAGCAGGTTTGCCAGGTACTGAACCGGGATACGCAGGCTTTCCACGTCTGGCAGAATACCGTTGCTGCCCAGCTCACCCGCGTCCGCCGCAGACTGAATCGGAGACAGCGGCGGCACGTACCAGACCATCGGCAGGGTGCGGTATTCCGGGTGCAGCGGCAGAGCCAGCTTCCAGTCCATCGCCATTTTGTACACCGGCGACTGCTGTGCGGCGTCGATGACGCTCTGCGGAATGCCGTCTTTCAGCGCCTGCTCAATCACCTTCGGATCGTTCGGATCGAGGAAGACGTCCAGTTGACGCTGATAGAGATCTTTCTCATTCTCGGTGCTTGCGGCATTCTCAATCGCGTCCGCGTCGTACAGCAGCACGCCGAGGTAACGAATACGACCTACGCAGCTCTCGGAGCAGACGGTCGGCATACCGGCTTCGATACGCGGGTAGCAGAAGATGCACTTCTCAGACTTACCGCTCTTCCAGTTGAAGTAGATTTTTTTGTACGGACAGCCGGTGATGCACATGCGCCAGCCGCGGCACTTGTCCTGGTCGATCAGTACGATGCCGTCTTCTTCACGCTTGTAGATGGCACCGCTCGGGCAGGTCGCGACGCACGCCGGGTTCAGGCAGTGTTCGCACAGGCGCGGCAGATACATCATGAAGGTGTTTTCGAACTGGCCGTACATCGCCTTCTGCATGTTCTCGAAGTTCTGGTCTTTGGCGCGCTTTTCGAACTCGCCGCCCAGAATTTCTTCCCAGTTTGGACCGCTGGTAATTTTGTCCATGCGCTGACCAGTGATCAGCGAGCGAGGACGGGCGATCGGCTGGTGTTTGCTTTCCGGCGCGTTGTGCAGGTTCTGGTAGTCGTAATCAAACGGCTCGTAATAGTCCTCAATGCCCGGCAGGTGCGGGTTAGCGAAGATTTTACCCAGCAGCATTGCGCGGTTACCCATGCGCGGCTGCAGCTTGCCGTTGATTTTGCGGATCCAGCCGCCCTTCCACTTCTCCTGGTTTTCCCAGTCGGTCGGGAAGCCGGTGCCCGGCTTGCTTTCCACGTTGTTGAACCAGGCGTACTCCATACCTTCGCGGCTGGTCCAGACGTTTTTACAGGTGACCGAGCAGGTATGACAGCCGATGCATTTATCCAGATTCAGCACCATGCCGACTTGTGAACGAATTTTCATTTTACGCTCTCCTGTACCTGGTCATTACCTTCGCCATCTAACCAGTTAATATTCTTCATCTTACGTACCACCACGAACTCATCGCGGTTCGATCCTACGGTGCCGTAGTAGTTAAAGCCGTAGGCCAGCTGCGCATAGCCACCGATCATATGGGTCGGCTTCGGCGTAATAC
Organism: Enterobacter sp. 04-C-12-SI-ECC; assembly: GCF_047530715.1. Taxonomy (NCBI): domain Bacteria; kingdom Pseudomonadati; phylum Pseudomonadota; class Gammaproteobacteria; order Enterobacterales; family Enterobacteriaceae; genus Enterobacter; species Enterobacter sp. 04-C-12-SI-ECC. The sequence goes on along the minus strand of NZ_JBLKDI010000001.1, from coordinate 271,791 downwards.
GGGTCACGGAGTTGTGAATACCGCCGCGCTGCTCGGTGATCTCTGAACCCGGCAGGTTCACGATACGTTCCTGCGCGTGATACATCATGGTCATCCCGGCCGGTACGCGCTGGCTCACCACCGCACGCGCCGTCAGGGCGCCGTTGCTGTTGAACACTTCAATCCAGTCGTTATCTTCGATACCCAGATCTTTGGCGTCCGCTTCGCTCATCCAGACAATCGGACCACCGCGCGACAGGGTCAGCATCAGCAGGTTGTCGCTGTAGGTGGAGTGGATACCCCACTTCTGGTGCGGCGTCAGGAAGTTCAGCGCCTTCTCAGGGTTACCGTTCGATTTCGCGCCCATCACCGCTTTCACGGAGCGGGTGTCGATTGGCGGACGGTACACCAGCAGGCTTTCACCGAAGTCGCGCATCCACTGGTGGTCCTGATACAGTGACTGACGACCAGAAAGCGTGCGCCATGGGATCAGCTCATGGACGTTGGTATAACCAGCGTTATAGGACACATGCTCATCTTCCAGACCAGACCAGGTCGGGCTGGAGATAATCTTGCGCGGTTGAGCCTGGATATCGCGGAAGCGGATTTTCTCTTCCTCTTTATTCTTCGCCAGATGCGTGTGGTCGCGACCGGTAAATTCACTCAGGGCCGCCCACGCTTTCACCGCCACGTGGCCGTTGGTTTCCGGTGCCAGGGTCAGGATCATCTCCGCCGCATCAATTGCCGTGTTCAGCATTGGCTGGCCTTTGGCCGGGCCTTCTGCTTTGGTGTAATTGAGCTTGCGCAGCAGGTCCATTTCGCTCTGGGTGTTCCAGGCGATGCCTTTGCCGCCGTTACCGATTTTCTCCATCAGCGGGCCAATAGAGGTAAAGCGCTCGTAAGTTGCCGGGTAATCACGTTCAACCGGAATAATGTGAGGCGCGGTCACGCCCGGGATCAGGTCGCATTCGCCTTTTTTCCAGTCCTTCACGTCAAGCGGCTGCGCCAGTTCGGCTGCGGAGTCGTGCTGGATTGGCAGCGTCACCACGTCGGTCTCTTTGCCCAGGTGACCTACGCAGACTTCGGAGAATTTCTTCGCGATGTCTTTGTAAATATCCCAGTCGCTTTTCGATTCCCACGCCGGGTCAACGGCGGCAGACAGAGGATGAATAAACGGATGCATGTCCGAGGTATTCATGTCGTCTTTTTCGTACCAGGTGGCGGTTGGCAGCACGATATCGGAGTACAGGCAGGTGCTGGACAGACGGAAGTCCAGCGTCACCACCAGATCCAGCTTGCCGTCCAGACCATTGTCTTTCCACTCCACTTCTTCTGGCTTCACGCCGCCCTGCTTGCCGAGGTCTTTACCCTGAATACCGTTCTCGGTGCCCAGCAGGTATTTCAGCATGTACTCGTGACCTTTACCGGACGAGCCCAGCAGGTTGGAGCGCCAGATGAACAGGTTGCGCGGATGGTTTTTGCCGTTCTCAGGCTGTTCTGCCGCGAAGCGGATGGAGCCTTCCTTGAGCGATTTCACGGTGTAATCCACCGGCGACATGCCCGCTTGCTTCGCCTCTTGTGCAATGCGCAGCGGGTTAGTGCCCAGCTGCGGCGCAGACGGCAGCCAGCCCATGCGTTCAGCGCGCACGTTGAAATCAATCAGGTGGCCGCTGTAGCGGGATTTATCCGCCATCGGCGACAGCAGTTCCTGCGCGGTAACCGTCTCGTAGCGCCACTGGCTGGAGTGGTTATAGAAGTAGGAGGTGCTGTTCATGTGACGTGCCGGACGCTGCCAGTCAAGGGCAAACGCCAGCGGCTGCCAGCCGGTCTGCGGACGCAGTTTTTCCTGGCCCACATAGTGCGCCCAGCCGCCGCCGCTCTGACCGACGCAGCCGCAGAAGATCAGCATGTTGATCAGACCGCGATAGTTCATATCGAGGTGATACCAGTGGTTCAGACCGGCACCCACGATGATCATCGAGCGACCGTGGGTCTTGTCGGCGTTTTCCGCAAACTCGCGGGCGATACGAACGATCTGCGCGCGCGGTACGCCGGTGATCTGCTCCGCCCAGGCCGGGGTGTAGGCCTTCACGTCGTCATAGCTGGTTGCGCAGTTTTCGTCGTTCAGACCGCGCTCCAGGCCGTAGTTCGCCATGGTCAGGTCATAGACGGTGGTGACCAGCGCGGTAGAACCGTCGGCCAGCTGCAGGCGTTTAACCGGCAGCTTGTGCATCAGCACGTTTTTCAGTTCGACCTTGTTGAAGTGCTCGGAACCTTCACCACCAAAGTACGGGAAGCCAACCTCGGCGATCTCGTCCTGGCTGCCCAACATGCTGAGGCGCAGCTCCGTCTCTTCACCGGTGGTGCCGTTGCGCTGCTCAAGGTTCCACTTGCCCTTCTCGCCCCAGCGGAAGCCGATAGAGCCGTTTGGCGCCACCAGCTCGCCGTTGCTGTTATAGGCAACGGTTTTCCACTCAGGGTTGTTTTCCTGGCCCAGCGCGTCCACCAGATCGGCGGCGCGCAGCGTGCGGCCCGCGGCATAGTAGCCCTCACGCTCTTCCAGCATCACCAGCATCGGCATGTCGGTGTAGCGACGCACGTAGTCGGTGAAGTACTGGCTCGGTTTGTCGAGGTGGAATTCGCGCAGCATGACGTGGCCCATCGCCATCGCCATCGCGGCATCGGTACCCTGTTTCGGTGCCAGCCACAGGTCGCACAGCTTGGCGATTTCCGCGTAGTCCGGGGTGACCGCAACGGTTTTTGTCCCTTTGTAGCGTACTTCGGTAAAGAAGTGCGCGTCCGGGGTACGGGTCTGCGGAACGTTAGAGCCCCAGGCGATGATGTAGCTGGAGTTGTACCAGTCGGCGGATTCCGGCACGTCGGTCTGCTCACCCCAGGTCTGCGGAGAGGCAGGCGGCAGGTCACAGTACCAGTCGTAGAAGCTCAGGCAGGTCCCGCCGATAAGCGACAGGTAGCGCGCGCCGGAAGCGTAAGAGACCATCGACATCGCCGGGATTGGCGAGAAGCCCGCCACGCGGTCAGGACCGTAGGTTTTTACGGTATAGACGTTGGAGGCGGCAATCAGCTCGTTCACCTCTTTCCAGGAAGATCGAACGAAACCACCGCGACCGCGCGCCTGCTTGAAGCTTTTCGCTTTGTCGGCATCTTCAATGATAGAGGCCCACGCATCAACCGGGTCGCTGTGCTGCACTTTCGCTTCACGCCACATTTTCATCAGGCGTTTGCGCATCAGCGGGTATTTCAGACGGTTGGCGCTGTAGAGATACCAGGAGTAGCTGGCCCCGCGCGGGCAGCCGCGCGGTTCATGGTTCGGCATATCCGGACGGGTGCGCGGATAGTCGGTCTGCTGCATTTCCCAGGTCACCAGACCGTTTTTAACGAAAATCTTCCAGCTACATGAGCCAGTGCAGTTTACGCCGTGGGTAGAACGGACGACTTTGTCATGCTGCCAGCGCTGGCGGTAACCGTCTTCCCAGTCCCGGTTGGTATCCAGAACCTGGCCGTGCCCATCGGCAAAAGTTTCACCCTTCTGTTTGAAGTAGCGAAACCGGTCCAAAAATTTGCTCATCGGGTATCTCCTGTATGGAGCCTGTGGCTCTCTAAATCGACATTGCTGATTTGCAGCGAAGGTAACGCCCTGAAAGAGGGGGAGAATTGATAACGATCAAGACGAAGAGGGACTGTAAAAGGAGGGGTTAGACCAAATACCACCAAAGCGGTATATTTTTAAAACGAATAAATGAATGATTTATAAAGATATTTATCATTCATCGTACAATAACCCCGGCAAAATTTAACATCTCAGGTATTAAGGGGTAGACATCCCTGCAAAGCGATGGCGATCACGGTGTTACCCGCAGATGACTGCTGTAAAAGCTTTCAGTATGTTGTAACTATTATTCAGTCGAAAAAAAACGCGGCCCGAAGGCCGCGTTAACGGATAATCACACTTACTTATTTTTCTTGGTATTACGGCCATATACCAGCCACGTAATCACGACGCAGGCGATATAGAAGACGAGGAAGACTTTCATGGCGCCAGCCGGAGATCCGGTCAGGTCAAGCGAGATGCCGAACGCTTTCGGAATAAAGAAGCCGCCAATTGCGCCAATAGCCGAGATAAAGCCCAGGGCCGCAGCCGTATCCGTCGCCGCTTCACGCATAGCCTGCTCTTCGCTTCCGCCCTGCGCTTTCACGCGATCCATCGTCAGCTTGCGGAAGATCACGGAGATCATCTGGAAGGTGGAAGCACTCCCCAACCCGGCCGTCAGGAACAGCACCATAAACACGCCGAAGAAGGCAAAGAAGTTACCGCCCTGCCCGTCAGAAGGCAGCGTCAGGAACAGCAGCGCGCAGAAGACTGCCATCACAATAAAGTTCACCAGCGTAACGCGAGTCCCGCCCAGACGGTCGGAGATCATGCCCCCCAGCGAACGCGCCAGTGCGCCAATGAACGGACCGAAGAAGGCGAATTGCAGGATCTGCACGTCCGGGAACTGAGTTTTCGACAGCATGGCAAAGCCCGCTGAGAAGCCGATAAACGAACCGAAGGTAGCCAGATACAGCAGCGCCATCACCCACAGGTGTCCACGCTTCAGCACCGGAAGCTGCTCGCTCAGGGATGCTTTCGACGCGCTCAGATCGTTCATAAAGAACCACGCAGCGAGGGTGAAGACCACCAGGAACGGGACCCAAAACCAGGCCGCGTTCTGCAGGTAGAGGGAAGAACCATCCGCCTGTTCAACGCCGCCGCCACCGAAGGCGGCAAAAATAGAAACAGAGATCGCCAGCGGCGCAATCAGCTGCATCACGCTTACGCCCATGTTGCCCAGACCGCCGTTAATACCCAGCGCGCCGCCCTGCTTCGCTTTCGGGAAGAAGAAGCTGATGTTCGCCATGCTGGAGGCGAAGTTAGCGCCGGCGAAACCGCACAGCAGGGAGATAATCACGAACACGCTGAACGGCGTGGAGGTATCCTGCACCGCGAAGCCTAGCCACACGCAAGGGACGATCATGATGCCCGTACTGAACGCCGTCCAGCGACGGCCACCGAATACCGGGACCATAAACGCGTAAGGGACACGCAGCAGCGCGCCAGACAGCGACGGCAATGCGGTAAGCATAAACAGCTGATCGGTCGTGAACGTAAACCCTACTTTCGGCAGGTTTACCGCGACCGCGCTAAACAACATCCATACGCAAAACGCTAAAAGCAGACACGGAACGGAAATCCACAGATTCCGGCTTGCTACACGATGGCCGCGCTGTTGCCAGAACGCCGGATCCTCTGGACGCCAGTCTGTAATAACGGCACCATTTTCCCTTTCGGGAGCGGATGAGTGACTCATAGACACCTCTGATTCTCGAATGATGCTGCAAACATTAGGGTTTTAGGGCGGCGGTAAGTTGATATAAATCAAAGGAAAAGTGCGGGGATTTGCGGCGCAAAAAAAGGGGTTATCCTTAGTGAGTAGGATAATTCGGTAAAAAAGACGTGGTTTTTCACTGCACTGAAGGTTCCTTGCTACCACCGCTTCTTCACCTATACTCCGTTGGCAATTTAGGGGTAATCCTTTATTGGTATGGGTATACTCCAGGGTATGCACCAGAATAGCGCCATTCCTGCAAGCAGGCCACGTCAGGAGCCCGGCAACTCTATGTTAAAAAGATGTTTATCACCGCTGACTCTCGTCAATCAGCTAGCCCTGATTGTTTTGCTGTCTACCGCCCTTGGCGTGGCCGGCATGGCGATTTCCGGCTGGCTGGTACAAGGGGTACAGGGTAATGCGCATGCCATCAACGAGGCAGGTTCTCTACGCATGCAGAGTTATCGTCTGCTGGCGTCGGTCCCCCTGACGCAGGACGATCGGCCCTTAATTGATGAAATGGAGCGCACGGCCTTCAGCCCCGAACTGGAAAACGCCGCCATCCGCGCCGGCCAGCAGTCCCAGCTTAAAGCCCTGCAGGGCTACTGGCACACCCAGCTGGAACCCGGTCTGAAACAGGCGCGCAGCACCGAAACCGTTGCGCAGGACGTAGCGGGTTTCGTCTCCCGCATTGACGCGCTGGTCTCCTCTTTCGACCAAACCACCGAATTACGCATCGACCGGGTGGTAATGGTACACCGTGCCATGGCGCTGTTTATGGGCCTGCTGCTGATCTTCACCATTATCTGGCTCCGGGCGCGGCTGCTGAATCCCTGGAAACAGCTGCTGGCGATGGCGCGCGCCGTAACGAACAGAGATTTTACCCAGCGCACGCACATCAGCGGCCGCAACGAGATGGCCATGCTCGGCCAGGCGCTGAACACCATGTCGGCGGAGCTCTCCGAAAGCTACGCGGTGCTGGAACAGCGCGTGCAGGAAAAAACCGCCGGGCTGGAGCAGAAAAATGAGATCCTCTCCTTCCTGTGGCAAGCCAACCGTCGGCTGCACATGCAAGTGCCGCTATGTGAACGCCTTTCGCCGGTGCTGAACGGCCTGCAAAATCTGACCCTGCTGCATGACCTGGAGCTGCGGGTTTACGATGTGGAAGATGAAGATAATCATCAGGAGTTTACCTGTCAGTCCGACATGTCCTGCGATGATAAAGGCTGCCACCTGTGCCCGCGCGGCCTGCCGCTGCAGGCTTCTGGCGGCACTACCCTGAAGTGGCGGCTGACGGACAGCCACACCCAGTACGGTATTCTGCTGGCCACCCTGCCAGCCGGACGTCATCTGAGCCACGACCAGCAGCAGCTGGTGGACACCCTGGTTGAACAGCTAACGGCCACGCTGGCGCTCGACAGGCACCAGGAAAAACAACAGCAGCTGATCGTCATGGAAGAGCGCGCGACCATCGCCCGCGAGCTCCACGACTCTATCGCCCAGTCGCTCTCCTGTATGAAAATGCAGGTGAGCTGCCTGCAGATGCAGGACGCGGAAATGCCGGAAATCAACAAACAGCTGCTGAGCCAGATCCGCAACGAGCTGAACACCTCCTGGGTACAGCTGCGCGAGCTGCTGACCACCTTCCGCCTGCAGCTGACCGAGCCGGGGCTACGCCCGGCGCTGGAATCCAGCTGCCAGGAATTTAGCGCCCGGCTTGGCTTCCCGGTGAAGCTGGATTACCAGCTGCCGCCGCGGTTTGTCCCTTCCCATCAGGCGATTCATCTGCTGCAGATCGCCCGCGAAGCGCTGAGCAACGTGCTCAAACACGCTGAAGCGACGGCGGTTACGGTTACCGTCAGCCAGCACGCTAATCAGGTCAGGCTGACGGTTCACGACAACGGTCGCGGCGTGCCGGAAAATGCCGAACGCACTAACCACTATGGTTTAATCATTATGCGAGACCGCGCCCAAAGCCTGCGCGGTGATTGCCAGGTTCGACGGAGAGAGACGGGTGGCACGGAAGTTGTGGTCACCTTTATTCCCGAAAAACCGCTTACAACTGCTCAAGGAGAAACCCATGACTAATCAGGAACCGGCATCCATCCTGTTGATCGACGACCATCCGATGCTGCGTACTGGCGTAAAACAGCTGGTCAGCATGGCACCCGACATTACCGTGGTTGGCGAAGCCAGCAACGGTGAACAGGGTATTGAGCTGGCCGAATCCCTCGATCCGGATCTGATCCTGCTCGATCTCAACATGCCCGGCATGAACGGTCTGGAAACCCTCGACAAGTTGCGCGAGAAATCCCTTTCCGGTCGCGTGGTGGTCTTTAGCGTCTCCAACCACGAAGAGGATGTGGTCACGGCGCTGAAGCGCGGCGCGGATGGCTATCTGCTGAAGGATATGGAGCCGGAAGACCTGCTGAAGGCGCTGCAGCAGGCCGCCGCAGGCGAGATGGTGCTGAGCGAGGCCCTGACGCCGGTGCTGGCCGCCAGCCTGCGGGCGAACCGCGCCACCTCTGACCGCGACGTCAGCCAGTTAACCCCGCGCGAGCGCGATATTCTGAAGCTGATTGCCCAGGGCCTGCCGAACAAAATGATCGCCCGCCGCCTGGATATCACCGAAAGCACGGTTAAAGTGCACGTGAAGCATATGCTCAAGAAAATGAAGCTAAAATCCCGCGTTGAAGCCGCGGTGTGGGTCCATCAGGAACGTATTTTTTAAGCATTACTCATCCGGCAGCAGCTTCCAGCGCGGGTCGTCGTCAGGTAATGCGACCAGCGGCTGCACCACAGCGAGCGTGATCTCATTGGACGAGACGCGCTGGCCCTTCGCATCTTCCACCACCGCCGAGAGATGCCAGCGGTTTGTCGCCCCTTCAGCGTCATTCCAGGCAGGCATGATCACGCTCCAGCCGTCGGTGCTGTCACTTTTCCCCGGGGACGTCAGGCTCAATGCCTGGGTATCACCCTGCCAGTGGATCTGACGAATACCGTGAGTGCTGCGAACCTGCAGCTTCAGCATGACGGTTTCGCCCCCTTTGAGATCCCACGGCGGGGTTGCCAGCCAGACGGAGAGCGTTTTACGCTGGCGGAACTCCATCACCGGCAGGCTGTTACGCTCCGGCGAGTCATAGCGGCTTCCGCGCAGGGATCGCGTGGCCGCGACCTCTCCGGCGGAGAGCTGCTTAACCAGCGGCACGCCGAAGCGATAGTTGAGCTTCAGCCCGAGGTTATTCTGGCTCTCTCCGCTTTCTCCCTGCTTATGCCCGGCGGTCAGCGTCACCAGCGGCACGGGGGTATAGTTAAGCCCGAGATTGACCGCCACCGGGTTGTGATACCCGGTTCCGCTGTTGAAGAGGTCAACGTTGTCGCCAAAATATTGCTCAAAGCTGACGCTGGTGTTCAGGTGATGAAACCACGGCAGCCAGGCTTTGGCGGTCACGTCATATCCCCGCGCCATGCGCTGCTCCTGGACGTCAGAGCTGTCGCGCCAGCCGGCAAAAGGCTGATAATAGTTAGCCGACAGGCGCAGATTTTCTCCCCATACCTCCGCGCCCAGTCCGGCACGCTGCAGGTTCTCATCCAGCAGGTTATCGTAAAAGGTGTTGTAGCCCAGCAGCCATTTTCCGGCCACCCAGCGCTGGCCGATTCCGGCGTTACTGACCAGGCCATCCGTCTGCTGCGTCAGGCCGAGCTGGCTCCAGCTCAGGTAACGGTTGTTATCGTTCCAGGGGATAAACCAGCTCCCGCTGCTGCCGTTGAATTTCCCGTCGTTATCCACCAGCAAATTGACGCTGGCGTTCCCCCAGGGCGACAGCCAGGATTCAATCTGCTGGTTCACCTCGCCGCTCACCGCGTCGCGCACCTGACCAAAGGCAAACTGCCGCGCCTGCTCGCCCGTAGTCAGGCCGTTGTCGGTCATACTGGCTTCACCAAAGGCTTTCGCCATTTCGGCGAGATGCTTTTCCCCCTCCCCGGTCGGGGCTGCCATACCGAGATCGGGGAGATTATCCCCGTTATTATCAAAGGGATTTTGTGCCTGTTGGATAAAGGAATTCGGCGCACCGTGAACGGCTCCGGCTGTAACGAGGGAGAGTAAAACCAGCGTTCGGAAAGGGGAAGAAACAGTCATCAATGTCGTAAGAATTACCTGGTGCTTACGTAAGAACACCAGGTACCTTAACGTGATTTCTCCCTCTTTGCAGCTTTACGGGGAATTTTCCGGAATTTCCTGAAACATTGTTTTGAGCTCAGGCACGCACGAACCGCAGTTCGTGCCGCACCGTAGCGTCGCCCCCAGCGCGATAACGGAACCGCAGCCTCCGGCAATCGCCTCCCGTATCGCGTTTTCTCCAACGCTGAAACAGCTGCAGATGATGCGCCCCGGATCTGTAACCTTCCCCACGCCCTGCCCGTTCAGCAGCGAATGGCGTTCTGCGGGCGTCGAGGGTGGTGACTGAAAAGCGGCTTCTATCACCGGGTGCGCCAGATCGGGCAAGGCGGTGCCTTCCCAAAAACCCAGCATCAGATGGCCGTTATGCCAGGCCAGCACGCTGCTGCGTTCCCCGGTTTGCGCAACCTGCAGCTGCCAGCCCCGGCCGCTGGCATAGTCCATCACCCACGACAGCAGCGGCTTATCACCCGCTATCGTCATTCGCGAGGCTTTACGCCACCAGTGAACCGAAGAGGGGATTTCCGGCCATTCCCGGGCATAGAGCTCCCCCTGCCAGGCGGGCTGCCAGGGCATGATTCTGACGGCGGTTTGCTTACTCTCCGGCTGCCCGGAAGCCGGATCGATGCGCCCTTCCACCAGCGCGTTAACCTTTCCCTGGCGGGCAAACTCAGCGTTCCAGTGCATCGGGGCAAACGCTTCGCCTTCCCGTATTCTCTCGTTGATTCGTACTCTGGCCACCATCACGCCGCGCGGCGAGCCGATCCGCGCCAGCTGGCCGTCGCACAGTGAAAACCGAATGGCGTCTGCGGCGCAGACCTCAACAAACGGCTCCGCGATATGCTGCATCAGCCGGGGCACGTATCCCGTACGGGTCATGGTGTGCCACTGGTCGCGGATACGGCCAGTATTGAGGATCGCCGGGTATAGCGCGGTAGCCGTCGCGCCGTGCGGCAGCGGATCGACAGGCACTACGTTTCGGCGCGGTAAATTCCCCGTCGGCCACTGGTACGGCTCAAGCGTCTCCCACGCTTCACGGGTTAACCCCGCCAGTTCCTGAAGGTTCAACGCCCGCGCACCGTCATTTTCAAACGCCGTCAGCGCCGCATGTTCGCAAAAAATCTCCTGCGGATGTTGCCAGGCAAAGGCCTCGCCGTAGCCCAGCCGTTTTGCAATCTGAGCCACGATCCACCAGTCCGGCTTCGCCTCACCCGGCGCGGGCAGAAACGCGCGCTGGCGCGAAATGCGCCGCTCGGAATTGGTCACCGTGCCGTCCTTCTCCCCCCAGCCCAGCGCCGGAAAACGGATATGGGCGAACCGGCTGGTGTCGGTATCTTTCATCACCTCAGAGACAATCACAAGCGGACAGGCCGCCAGCGCCTGACACACCGCGTGGCTGTCCGGCAGCGACACGGCAGGATTGGTGCCCATGATCCACACCGCCTTCACCTCGCCGCGGGCGATGGCGTCAAACAGCTCCACCGCCATCAGCCCCGGCGTCTGCGCCAGCCGTTCCGTTCCCCAGAAACGCGCCACCCGCGAAAGATCGTCCGGCTCGAAGCTCATATGCGCCGCCAGCTGGTTCGCCAGCCCGCCCACTTCCCGGCCGCCCATGGCGTTTGGCTGTCCGGTCAGCGAAAACGGGCCGCAGCCCGGACGGTTGAACTTCCCGCTGGCAAGATGCACGTTAATGATGGCGCTGCACTTGTCGCTGCCGCTGGAGGACTGGTTGATCCCCATGGTGTAGAGCGTAATGGCGCGAGGCACGGTAACAAACCAGTCGTAAAAGGTACCAATATCCTCTGCCGGAAGGTCGCAAAACGCCGCCACGCGGTCAATCGGCCACTCATCGGTGCCCTGGATCAGATTGAGCAACCCCACAAACAGCCCGGCGTCGCTGCCGGGTTTAAGCGCCAGATGCAGGTCGGCAATATCGCAGGTGGCTGTTTTACGCGGGTCAATCACCACCACCTTCATCTGTGGATTGATGTGCTTTGCCTGCACCAGGCGCTGATAGAGCACCGGATGCGTCCAGGCCGCGTTCGAGCCAGCCAGCACCACCAGGTCGCTGTTTTCCACATCCTCGTAGCTGCACGGCACCACGTCTTCGCCAAAGGCGCGCCTGTAGCCCACCACCGCCGAGGACATGCAGAGCCGGGAGTTGGTATCGATGTTCGCCGCGCCGATAAACCCTTTCATCAGCTTGTTGGCGGCATAGTAGTCCTCGGTTAACAGCTGGCCGGAGGCATAAAACGCCACCGCCCGTGGCCCCCATGTGTCGATGATCTCCCGCAGTCGCTCGCCCGCCGCGTTCAGCGCCTGCGACCAGTCCACCTCAAGTCCATCGACAACGGGGTACAGCAATCGCCCCTGCAAGCCCGTCGTCTCCCCCAGGGCCGATCCTTTCACGCACAGGCGGCCAAAGTTTGCAGGGTGGGTGTCGTCCCCCCGAACGCTGACCGCTCCATCCTCCACGCTGGCGATCACGCCGCAGCCGACCCCGCAGTAGGGGCACGTTGTTCTGGTTTCCGTCATGAGGCCTCCGCGCGCATCACCAGCTCTTCGTTGCCGACCCACACCTTGCCATTTTCAATTTTGACCGGCCAGGCGCGTACAGCGGGTTCGCCACTCTCCACCTGACAGCCGTCGCGCAGGCGAATGCGCTGCTTGTAGAGCGGAGAAATAACCACCGGTTCGCCCGCCGCATCGCCGAGGATGCCGCGTGACAGCACGTTCGCACTGCTGCCCGGCTCGAGGTCGTCCAGGGCATAAACGGACGTGCCAAAGCGGAACAGCGCGATCGGTTTACGGCCAAGACGCGCGCCAATGCCCGCCTGCTCCGGGATATCGTCAATGCCGCAGATTTCCTGCCAGCGCTTGCTTTCGTCCGACGGCGCGACGTTCACCGCGGTGCGGAACAGCGCCAGGCGGTCAGGATCGTTGAGCGTGGTTTGCCATTCGCACTGGTACGTCTCGACTACCCGGGCCATCTCCTGCTCAAGCTCATGGGCGATGCCGAGACTGTCGTTGAGGATCACCTCACGCAGATAGTCGAGGCCGCCCTCCAGGTTGTCCATCCAGGTGCTGGTGCGCTGCAGGCGATCCGCCGTGCGGATGTAGAACATCAGGAAACGGTCTACGGTGCGGATCAGCGTTTCGTCATCCAGATCGCTGGCGAAGAGATCCGCATGGCGAGGCTTCATCCCGCCGTTGCCGCACAGATAGAGGTTCCAGCCTTTGTCCGTGGCAATCACCCCCACGTCCTTGCTCTGCGCCTCCGCACACTCGCGGGTGCAGCCGGAAACGGCCATTTTGATTTTGTGCGGGGCGCGCAGGCCCTTGTAGCGGTGCTCCAGCCTGACCGCGAGACCGGTGGAATCCTGCACGCCGTAGCGGCACCAGGTCGACCCGACGCAGGATTTCACCGTGCGCAGGGATTTCCCGTAAGCGTGCCCGGTTTCAAACCCGGCCTCCACCAGCGCCTGCCAGATCTCCGGCAGCTGTTCCAGGGTGGCGCCAAACAGGTCGATACGCTGCCCGCCGGTGATTTTGCTGTACAGGCCGTAGCGTTTCGCAATCTGGCCGATGGCGATCAGCCCGTCGGCGGTCACTTCTCCTGCGGGCATGCGCGGCACGATGGAATACGTCCCGTCCTTCTGAATATTGGCGAAGTAGCGGTCGTTGGTGTCCTGCAATGGCAGATGCGCCGGCTTCAGCAGGTATTCGTTCCAGCAGGAGGCCAGCACGGACCCCACCAGCGGCTTACAGATCTCGCACCCGTGCCCCTGACCGTAGCGGCTGATGAGCTGCTCAAAGGTGCGGATATGGTTGACGCGCACCAGATGGTAAATCTCCTGGCGCGAGTACGGGAAATGTTCGCAGATGTCCTTTTTCACCTCCACGCCCTGCTCGGCAAGCTGGAACTCCATCACCTGCTTCACCAGCGCGCTGCAGCCCCCGCAGCCGGTCGCCGCTTTGGTGCACTGCTTAACGGCGCCGATATCCGCTGCGCCCGCGCTCACCGCCCGGCAGATATCGCCTTTGCTGACGTTATGACACGAACAGATCTGCGCGCTTTCCGGCAGCGCCGCCACGCCCAGCGCTTTTGGCGCGCTGCCTGACAGCGCGGGTAGTATCAGCGTTTCCGGCTCTTTCGGCAGGCTGATGCCGTTAAGCATCATCTGCACCAGCGTGGCGTATTCGCTGGCATCGCCCACCAGCACGCCGCCGAGCAGCGTTTGGCCGTCGTGGCTGACCACGATTTTCTTGTAGATTTGCTGCGGGCCGTGCGTCCACTGGTAGCTTAGCGCCCCCGGCGTGCGCCCATGAGCATCGCCAAACGACGCCACGTCCACGCCGAGCAGCTTGAGCTTAGTGCTCATATCTGCCCCGGTGAAGGTTTTATCTTCGCCCGCGAGCGCAGCGGCGGCCACGCGCGCCATCTGGTAGCCCGGCGCCACAAGGCCAAAGATTTTCCCCTCCCACAGGGCGCATTCACCGATGGCAAGCACGTTCGAATCGGAGGTCCGGCAGGCGTCATCAATGCAGATCCCGCCGCGCTCGCCGACAGCCAGCCCGCTGCTGCGCGCCAGCGCGTCCTGAGGACGAATACCGGCAGAGAAGACCACCATGTCCGTTTCCAGCTGTTCACCGTCTGCGAAGCGCAGCACCAGCCCGTCGTCCGTCGCAGCAATTTCCGTGGTGGCTTTACTGGTGTGAACGCCAACGTCCAGCGCCTCGATTTTCCTGCGCAGCATCGCCGCACCGTCATTATCAAGCTGCACCGCCATCAGGTTGGGCGCAAACTCCACCACGTGCGTTTCCAGCCCGAGTTGCTTGAGGGCATTCGCCGCCTCCAGCCCGAGCAGGCCGCCGCCAATCACCACGCCACGACGCGAGCCCGCCGCGTGGGCCGCTATGTTGTCCAGGTCGTCAAGGGTGCGGTAGACAAAGCAGCCCGGCAGATCGTTGCCCGGTACCGGCGGTACGAACGGGTATGAGCCGGTCGCCAGCACCAGCTTGTCCCAGTGGGTCTCATGCCCGCTGGCGGTACGCACCACGCGCGCGTCGCGATCGATAGCGACGATCTGCTGCGAGAGGCGCAGCTCAATGCCGTTATCGGCAAAGAATTCCCCCTCCACCAGCGAGAGCGACGCCGCGCTTCGGCCGCCAAAGTATTCCGACAGATGCACGCGGTCATAGGCGGCATAGCGCTCCTCACCAAAGACAACGATCTGATACTGCTGATGCAGATTGCGGTTAACGCAGTCTTCGAGAAAATGATGGCCGACCATACCGTGCCCAACCACCACCAGAGTAGGTTTTGTCATAGCGTTCTGTCCTGCAACCTGCGGTTGCGTAGTGAAACGATCGAACAGCCAGTCCGCGCGTGCGGGCGCAGCCGTTGCCAGTAAATCGGTAAATGTTGCCGCGCTGCGGCAGTCGCCCATCAGCAGCACGCCAGCCAGCGCACCCTGATGGATCAGTAACCGACGATAGTGACGGGTTAGCGGATCCCAGGAACTCCAGACCACATCATCCTCCTGCACCGCCGTGCGCCCGAGGCTGAACAGCTCCACGCCGGTCACCTTGAGGCGCACGCCGTTGTCGGTGAGTGCAAACGGCGCGGCTGTGTCACCCGCCAGCCGCGCGGCGAGAATATCCGCCTGCGTCATACAGGGGGCGACCAGGCCAAAGGTCTGGCCGTCAATTTCGCAGCACTCGCCAATGGCGTAGACGTCCGGTGCGGAGGTCCGCATCTGGCTATCCACCACGATGCCGCGCGCGCAGCGAACACCGCTGGCCTGCGCCAGTGCGACGTTGGGCTGCACGCCGGTCGCCAGCACCACGCGAGCGGCGACGACGCGGCGTCCGTTGAGCAGCGTCACGCTATTCCCGTTAATCGCCGCGATGCCGGAGGCGAGTTCAGAGCGCACGCCCCGCGCCGCCAGCGCCTCTTCAAGCAGTACGCCCGCCTGCTGGTCCAGCTGCTGCTCCATCAGCCACGGACCGCGATGAACGAGCGTGACGTTGTTACCTGAACGAGCCAGCGCTGCCGCCGTCTCTACGCCGAGCACGCCGCCCCCAAGCACCACCGCCGGACCGGCGATCGCCTGAATGGCGCGGGTATCCTCCAGGGTACGGAACGTGAAAACGTGCGGCGCATCGCCCCCAGGAATCGGCGGCACAAACGGCGTTGACCCGGTGGCAAAGACCAGCGCATCCCAGCCCAGCGTGCGGGCGGTGGTTTGCACTTCCCGCGCGTCCAAGTTCACGGCGAGTGCCTTTTCGCCCCGCAGCACCGTCACGCCGCGCTCCCGGTACCATTGGTCATCCTGAAGGCAGATGCCCGCAGCCGTTTTTTCCCCTCCCAGCACCGGCGAAAGCTGGATGCGGTTATAGGCATGCTCCGGCTCGTCACCGATGACGGTGATAGCGAACTGACCGGAAGCTCGCCCGGTGAGCGAAGCAATCAGCCGGGTTGCCGCCATGCCATTCCCGATAATGACCAGTCGCATCAACGCCCCCTCGTTACGCCGCTTTCGGCTGTTTTTCGTAGAGGAAATGGAGGATCTGCTGGCGCATGTGGTGATAGCGGCTGTCGTCCGCCAGCTGCACCCGGTTGCGCGGGCGCGGCAGGTCAACGCGGAGGATCTCCCCGACGGTGGCCGCCGGGCCGTTGGTCATCATCAGCACGCGATCGGAGAGCAGCACCGCCTCGTCCACGTCGTGGGTAATGAGCACAATGGTGGTGTTCAGCGCCTGCTGGATCTGCATCACCGAGTCCTGCAGATGGGCGCGCGTCAGCGCATCCAGCGCGCCGAACGGCTCATCCATCAGCAGCACTTTCGGCTTCATCGCCAGCGCGCGGGCAATCCCGACGCGCTGCTTCATGCCGCCGGAGATCTCCTCCGGACGCTTGTGCAGCGCGTGTCCCATCTGCACGCGGTCGAGGTTGTGCTCGATCCACTCTTTGCGCTCGGCCTTGCTCATGGTGTGACGGAACACCTGATCCACCGCCAGCGCCACGTTGTCGAAGCAGGTCAGCCACGGCAGCAGAGAATGGTTCTGGAACACCACCGCGCGCTCGGGCCCCGGCCCGGCGATTTCGCGGTTGTCGCAAATCAGCCCGCCTTCCGTCGGCAGCGCGATCCCGGCGATGAGGTTAAGCAGCGTCGACTTGCCGCAGCCGGAGTGGCCAATAAGACTCACGGTTTCGCCCTCGTGGATATCAAAAGAGACGTTCTGCAGCGCCAGAAACTCGCCGCTGGCGGTGGAAAAACGCTGGCTCACGGCCTGGACCTGAATTAATGGTTTCATGTTCGCTCCTTATTTTTCCTGCCAGCTAAAGCGACGGGCGATCAGCATCAGCCCCTGCTCCAGCAGCAACCCGACCACGCCGATGATGACGATGGCGATCAGAATGTTTTCGACGTTGAGGTTGTTCCACTCGTTCCAGATCCAGAAGCCGATACCCAGCCCCCCGGTGAGCATCTCAGCGGCGACAATCACCAGCCAGGCGATGCCGATGGAGAGGCGCACCCCGGTCAGCACGGCGGGTAGCACAGCCGGGAAGAGTATGCGGCGCATGATCGTCCACTCGGAAAGCTGCAATACGCGGGCGACGTTGAGGTAGTCCTGCGGAATGCGGCGCACGCCTTCGGCGGTGTTGATCACCATCGGCCAGATAGAGCAGATGAAAATGGTCCAGCTCGACGCGGGCTCCGCTTTCTGGAACAGCAGCAGGCCGATGGGCAGCCAGGCCAGCGGGCTGACCGGGCGCAGAAGCGCAATCAGCGGGTTGAACATGCGCGAGAAAAAGGTGAAGCGGCCAATCAAAAAGCCCAGCGGAATACCCGCCAGCGCTGCCAGGCCAAAGCCGATGGCGACGCGCTGCAGTGAAGCAAGCACGTTCCAGCCAATGCCCATATCGTTAGGCCCGTCGCGATAAAACGGGTCGGCAAACAGGGTAATGGCGGAATCAAGCGTGCTGAGCGGCGTCGGGAAGCCTTTGCTGTTTATCGCCGCCAGTTGCCAGAGCACCACCAGCAGCCCGAGGCCAAGCAGCGCCGGGATAACGCGCTGGAAAAAGTCGTTCATCCGGCGCGCTAACGCGGGCGGACGGCGGCGAACCTGTACCGGAGGCAGGACAATCACTTCCCCGCTCTCTGGCGTCTCTTGTGGTTTCGTGTTTTGCAGATGTGGCATAATCAGGCCCCTTTACGGTGAATAGCGAAACGGCTGGCGTACCCTTCCGGATCGGTGCCGTTCCAGACGGTGCCGTCCATCAGCGTGCTGCTGCGGAACGGTGATGACGGCGTGGACACGCCCCCGACGGCGGTGGCGGCATCCTGCCAGACCGCGGTCTGGTTGATGCGCTGCGCGATGCCCGCGTAGTCCGGCGCGGCTTTGAGCAAGCCCCAGCGGCGGAACTGGGTTAAGAACCACATGCCGTCGGAGAGATACGGGTAGCTCACAGCCCCCTCGTTGAAGAAGCGGATCGGGTGCGCGTCCTGCCAGCGCTGGCCCAGGCCGTTGTCATACTCGCCGAGCATGCGCCCGGTGAGATACTGTTCTTTGCAGTTGAGCCACGCCCGGCGGGAGAGGATCTGCGCGGTTTCGCGTTTGTTTTCCTGGGACGCCTCGATCCAGCGCGCGGCCTCCAGCACCGCGCTCACCAGCGCCCGGGCGGCGTGCGGGTTTTTCTCCACCCAGTCGCGGCGCGTGCCGAGGATCTTTTCCGGATGATCGGCCCAGATGGACTGCGACGTGGCGGCGGTAAAGCCGATCCGGTCGTTAATCGCCCGCGCGTTCCACGGCTCGCCGACGCAGAAGCCCACCATGTTGCCGATGCGCATGTTCATCACCATCTGCGGCGGCGGCACCACCACCGTGCGCACGTCGTCAAAGGGGTTAATGCCCGCGCTGGCCAGCCAGTAGTAAAGCCACATGGCATGCGTCCCGGTCGGGAAGGTGTGCGCGAAGGTGTAGGTTCCCGGCGCCTGCTGCCCGATCAGCGTTTTCAGCCCGTCGAGATCGCGAACGCCCTTCTCCGCCAGATCGCTTGAAAGCGTGATGGCCTGGCCGTTCTGATTGAGCGTCATCAGGTTCGCCATCTGCTGCGGCTTGCCGGCGATGCCCAGCTCCAGCCCGTACAGCAGACCGTAAAGAATGTGTGCGGCGTCCAGTTCTCCCGCCACCAGCTTGTCGCGCACCGCCGCCCAGCTCGCCTCTTTGGTGGGAACGATGGTGATACCGTATTTTTTATCAAAGCCTTTTAACGCTGCGATAACCACCGGTGCGCAGTCGGTCAGCGGGATAAACCCGACGCGCACCGTCTCCTGTTCCGGTTTATCTGAGCCAGCCGCCCAGGCAGCCTGCATAACACCCGGTAACAGCGCTGCACCACTCGCCAGCATGCTGGCCTGCAAAAATCGCCGTCTCGACAAATCCGCCATAACCGCTCCCGAAAAAAAGCCAAAAAAAAGCGCCCGCCGTGCCGAAGCACCGCTGGACGCCTTTATCCCGAAGACGGATGCACCGCCGTTGGCGCACCGTCAAAAATGGTTAATTAAATAATGCAAAGCCAATGCCAGGTTTAAAGACCCTCTTTCAGGGCCGAAAACCGGGTTTTGCCCGCGTTCACGCACCTCAATCAGGCATAAAATGCCCGCTGATTGTGCAGCTACTCCTTTGGTGTTACCTGCCAGACGCTCTTCACCGTAAGCAGCGCGCGGGCGATATCGACCATGCGCTGGTTCTTGTCCATCGCCATTTTGCGCAGCGTTGTCCACGCCTGTTCTTCACTCATGTTCTGGTGGGTCATCAGCACGCTTTTGGCTTTGTCAATGGTTTTGCGCTCCTCAAGCGTATCGCGCAGCGACGCGAGCTGGCGGGAAAGCTGCTCTATCTCTCGTGCCTGCTGGCGAACCAGGGTCAGCAGCGGTTTATCCGGGTAGTGCGCCAGCGGATCGTCCTGTTCATCCCCGGGAAGCGGGTATGCCTCGTCGCGCTGAATACGCTCATCCACCGCGACCATCAGATCGGCGATGATCGTCTCCTCCAGCGCGCGCAGATGCTCCAGCCGCGCCGTTTGCAGCGCAAACCAGGCGAGTGCGGTATGTCCATTGTCTGCAGCAGGCTGGCGGGTACAGGCCACGCGCCGGAGCTGCTCCGTCTCACGATCGGGCTGACAATTAAGGGAGAACGAAGTCTGCACGTCGGCCTGGCTGTGGGAGAGAAAGATCTCAAAGCAGGCCTGCTGCCCGTCAATGCGGTCAACCAGCCGCTGGCGGGTCACATCATCGAAAAAGCCCTGCGTGAAGCCAATTGCCCCCAGGGCCCGCTCTTGTCCCGCCAGCTCTTTCCCCTGCATCAGGCTATATAGCGCGACGAAACGGCCCGCGATTTGCGGGTCGTCAATGCTGTCATTAAGCTGCGGTACGATACTGAGCAGGTGGCGCAGCATGCGGGAGTAGTGCTCCATTGCCTGCGGAGCCGTCAGCGTTTGCCGATTTACACCGTCGCGCAGCGCGGGAAGCGTCTCCAGCGTGAGCAGCGCATTGCCGATACGTTCGCAAACGGCGCTTCCCGGAAAGGCGGACTGTTTTCCAAGAATGTCGTTCAGTGCAGCAAGGTTTTCGTCCACCAGCGCCCGGCTGGCTTTGCATTCAGGCGCATAGAGCTTACCCTGTGAGCAGAGCCAGACGTTAGATGCGCCGCGCTCGCACTGGAGCATATGCACCAGCTGGCTAATTCCGCGCACCAGCACGTTCAGCTGCGCCAGCCTGCTGAGCTGCTCTCGGCGCATCCGCCTTGCGCGCTGGAGCCATTCGGTTGCACCTGGCGAAATGCCGGCCATTAATGTCATGCTTACTCTCCCGGACAGCGAAACTCCGGGGAAATTAAGCAATATTCGTGCCTTTATAAAAACAGGAGTCAACATGCAGAAGATTGTGATCGTCGCCAACGGTGCGGCCTACGGCAGCGAATCCCTTTTCAACAGCCTGCGCCTGGCGATCGCGCTACGCGAAAAAGAGAGCGACCTGGTACTGCGGATATTTTTAATGTCCGACGCCGTCACCGCCGGGCTGAAGGGTCAAAAACCGGCGGAAGGCTACAACATTCAGCAGATGCTGGAGATCCTGACCGCGCAGGACGTGCCGGTAAAACTCTGTAAGACCTGCACCGACGGGCGCGGCATTACCGGGCTGCCGCTGATCGAGGGCGTAGAAATCGGTACGCTGGTTGAACTGGCCGAATGGACGCTGACCGCGGATAAAGTATTAACTTTTTAATAATAAACCCGTAAAAATATTATTTTCTTATGGACGCGGTTTCAGCATCAAGTTTACCTGCGGGGTTGCCGATAGGCATGGAAACAACACAGCAGGTATTTCACTTATGTTCAGATCCATTCGCGCACGCATTATCGCCGCGACGACAGGCTGCCTCGTCGTCGCCCTTCTTCTCAATACCGTAATTAACTTCCAGGTCACGCGCCAGGATAACCAGCAGTCCCAGCGCGATATTCTGACCAGCACCCGCGCCAGCCACAACATGGCGATTGCCGACTGGGTCAAAAGCAAAATGACGGTGATTACCTCCGCGCAGAGCATCGCGCTGGCTGACGATCCGGTTCCGGTGTTTAAGCAGCTTGCCCAGGCGGGCGGTTTCACCAACGTTTACGTGGGCTACGCCAGCAAGACGGCGAAATTCTCCGACCCGACAGGCGTCCCGGCGGATTATGACCCCACCGTTCGTCCCTGGTATCAACAGGTGGTGAGCACGGACGGCCCGGTGGTAACGGCACCCTACGTTGATGCCGGGACCGGGAAGCTGGTGGTCACGTTTGCCGTGCCGGTGAAAGAGAATGGCGCTCTGAAAGCGGTGGTGGCAGGCGATGTCGCCATGGATAGCGTGGTGGCGAACGTGCGCGGGATCCACCCCACGCCGGCCAGCAGCGGGTTGCTTCTGAACAGCGACGGCACGGTGATTGCCGCCAACGAGCCGGCCCTGACGCTGAAGCCGTTTGCCGAGACGATCAAAGGCATCGACCTTGCGGCGCTGAAGAGCGGTAACCCGGTCGACGGAACGCTGAATGACAAGGATAAAACCTTTATCGCCTCAGCCGTGCCGGGCACGAACTGGCTCCTGGTCGTCGCCCTCGACAGCAGCGATGCCACCTCCGGCATGCGTTCCCTGCTGAAAGCGTCGGCGATTTCGCTGGTGATCCTCGCACTCCTGAGCGGCGCCATTGTTCACGTCCTGATTGCCCGCCTGCTGAAGCGCCTGTCCGACATTCGTGACGCGATGCACAACATTGCCAACGGCACTAACGATCTGTCCCAGCGCCTGCCGGACAGCGGCGATGACGAAGTGGCGCAAATTGCGCAGGCGTTTAACGCCTTCAGCGATAAGCTCTCGGTGGTAATGGTTCAGCTCCGCGACGCCAGCGCCTCGGTGAAAAACGCCGCGCAGGAGATTGCGGCTGGTAACCAGGATCTCTCCGGACGTACCGAGCAGGCGGCGTCCAGCCTTCGCGAAACCGCCAGCGCCGTGGAAGAGATCACCGCCTCCGTCACCCAGTCAAATGAATCGGCAGCAGAAGCCAACGACCAGGCCAGCAAGGCCTCTGCGGCCGCAGCGCGCGGCGGTGAAGTGGTTTCGCAGGCCATCAGCACCATGCAGTCTATCGAAGTGGCGTCCGCTAAGATTGGCGATATCACCAGCGTGATCGACGGCATCGCCTTCCAGACCAACATTCTAGCGCTGAACGCCTCCGTCGAGGCGGCGCGTGCCGGTGAGCAGGGCCGCGGGTTCGCCGTGGTTGCCGGTGAAGTGCGGAACCTCGCCAGCCGCAGCGCCCAGGCGGCGAAAGAGATCAAATCGCTTATCGACTCCACCACCGACAGCGTGGCCACCGGCTCGCGCTACGTGCATCTGGCCGGGGAAAGCATGGATGAGATCCGCTCCAGCATCGGCAGCGTCTCCGGCATCATGCGCGAGATCTCGATTGCCACCAGCGAGCAGATGAAAGGCATTCATGAGATCAACCACGCGGTGACCCATCTCGACAGAATGGTGCAGCAGAATGCCGAGCTGGTGGTGCAGTCCGCCGCGGCCGCCAGCGCATTGCAAAGCCAGGCGGGCGAGCTTGCTGAAACCGCCGGCCATTTCCGCATTTAATTTTCTTCAGGCGCGCGTTAAACAGGGTAAACGCGCGTCAGCTGAAAGGTTCCAGGAATTTTGTCATTTTTGTTTAATCGTTATGCCATTTTTTGATCAAAATCAGCATCCCTCGCTCCCCGCTTTGGTGTTATGCAATGAGTATTTTGTGAACAACATCACGCTCGGGATGGGCAAAATCGACGGGGTAGAAAATGGCACTGGTGAAAACAAGTTTGAAACTGTTTGGCGGGGATACGGTGGTGGTGCGTTGCTCAGAGCGCTGTCGTATTCATCTGATGAGTGCGAAAGCACAGAAACAATCCCAGGCGGATATTCTGACCGTGCAGGATGACAAGGCCTGGCTTACCGTGCCGTATACCGGCACGTGGGATGTGCTGATCGACAGCCACAGCCAGTCGCTGGAGCATTCGGTCAGCTACGTGGCAGCATAATTTAAACGCCCGGCTCGCCGGGCGTATTCTCAGGCAAAACCCGGTCGCAGCGTGCTGTTGAGCGGGTTCCCTTCCAGCAGCGCCTTCACTTTCACCACCAGCTCATTCAGACAATCGTCCTGCATGCCGAGGCGGGTCAGCTCCTGATCGAGGGAGAAGAGATATTGCGCGTTGGTGCCCAGCGGCCCGCTGGCGGCGGCGATTAACGGGGCAATCACCTGCGTGCGGGTGTCCGCTTCATACAGCGGGTGGCGCGGATCCATAATAAACACCAGCGCGTTAACGGTGCGCCCGTCGTCGAGCTCCAGCTTGCACCAGCTCGGCATATAGCAGCCGGTGATCATCTCGCGCTTCCAGAGCAGCGTCAGCTCCTCTTCGAGCGTTGCATCCGGAAGGCGATACGCGACGCCCGTGGTGCGTCCGCCCTCTTTTAGTGCAAGCATGCGCCCTGGCTGACAGGCGCTGCCGCGTCCGGCCGTCAGGCGCAGGCAAAATGCGCGATGCCAGCCGGGCAGCGTGCCGGTTGCCGATTCAACAAATTCGAGAGCCGGGTTCCACATCAGTGAACCGTAGCCAAAAATCCATACCGGGCCATCATCCGGGCGGCAGGCAAGCGTGGCAGCGAGCGACGCCGCACGTTGTTCAGCTGACCAGAGAAGCGATTCCTCAATAGCACCAAATGCCGTCTTACAATCTGCCTTCATTAAGAAATCACGCGTTAACACTTTCCACCTCCGCCACTGCATGCTTCCTTGCGACATCTGTAATTCGCCTTCCCGGCATTCTGTGCTGGTCATTTTGCCAGCAGTCAAATTACGATAAGCAATTAGCGGACCAGTTGCAATACAACGGCAGTTCAACCGCCTGAAAAGTCAAAATGAAGGCAGCGAATAATTTCACGGCTATGTCTTTTTATGCCATTTATCATCGTCTCCTTTCTCATAGTCATGTTTTACTGCGGCCCAGGCGACCTTGTGCGCCGTCTCTTCCCGGCTGGCATCATCCCGCCGATCGTCTTTATCTTTGTACTGATCCCAGGCGCTGTTAAACGCTTCTTTGTAGATATCCTGCGCATGTTCGGGCAGGACGTTTTTCACGTTATCGGGTAATTCGCGTTTCGTTTTATATGGCATCACTAACCTCTCTTTTGCCTAAAGAGTTAAGTGTGGACGACGATACGCCGGTGTGCCAGCCGGTCATAAACAATGAGCGGATGAATTCCATAATTCATTGTTATTAAATATATATTTAAAAGAAATATCTTATTATAGGCATTAAACAAGAAAACCATAATAAAGGGTAAAATTAAGTAAAAAACAAAGGTTATTTAACAGATTTCTGTTAATTTATTGCCCTTAAAATCTATCTATAATTACAAGCACCTGCATTGATGGAGAAGCACATGACAGCAACACACGAGGCGGTAAAAACCCGCCACAAGGAGACGTCTCTCATTTTCCCGGTTCTGGCACTGGCTGTGCTGCTCTTCTGGGGAAGCAGTCAGTCACTGCCAGTGGTGGTTGGTATCAATATTCTTGCCCTGGTGGGTATTTTAACCAGTGCATTTAGCGTCGTTCGCCATGCGGACGTATTAGCCCACCGCCTGGGCGAGCCTTATGGCTCTTTAATTCTCAGCCTTTCCGTCGTTATTCTCGAAGTCAGCCTGATTTCCGCGTTGATGGCAACCGGCGATGCCGCCCCGACCCTGATGCGCGATACGCTTTACTCCATCATTATGATTGTGACGGGCGGCCTGGTAGGCTTCTCTCTGTTACTGGGCGGACGCAAATTTGCGACCCAGTACATGAATCTTTTCGGCATTAAACAGTATCTGATTGCCCTCTTCCCGCTGGCCATCATCGTGCTGGTCTTCCCGATGGCGCTGCCGGGCGCAAACTTCTCCACCGGCCAGGCGCTGCTGGTCGCGCTGATTTCCGCCGCCATGTACGGCGTGTTCCTGCTCATTCAGACCAAAACGCACCAGAGCCTGTTTGTGTATGAGCATGAAGACGACAGCGACGACGATGACCCGCACCACGGCAAGCCGTCGGCCCACAGCAGCGCGTGGCACACGGTTTGGCTGATCGTGCATCTGATTGCGGTGATTGCCGTCACCAAGATGAACGCCAACCCGCTGGAGACGCTGTTAACCGAACTGAACGCGCCGGTGGCCTTTACCGGTTTCCTGGTGGCGCTGCTGATCCTGTCCCCTGAGGGTTTAGGTGCGCTGAAGGCGGTGCTGAACAATCAGGTGCAGCGTGCGATGAATCTGTTCTTCGGCTCCGTGCTGGCGACCATTTCACTCACCGTACCGGTGGTGACGCTGATCGCCTTTATGACCGGTAACGAGCTGCAGTTTGCGCTGGGCGCGCCGGAGATGATTGTGATGGTGGCCTCGCTGCTGCTGTGCCAGATTTCATTCTCCACTGGCCGCACCAATGTCCTGAACGGCGCGGCGCATATGGCGCTGTTTGTAGCGTATTTGATGACGATCTTTGCGTAGTCTTTTGCCCAGCGGCGCTGCGCTTACCCGGCAATATGTCCCATAAAAAAACCCGCCGAAGCGGGTTTTTTTATTACTTGCTGGTATCCAGCTCGTCGAAGCTTTTCACCAGATCGTCAATCGCTTTGATCTGCTTCAGGAACGGCTCCAGTTTATCCAGCGGCAGCGCGGATGGACCATCGCATTTCGCGTTAGCCGGATCCGGGTGCGCTTCAATGAACAGACCTGCCAGGCCGGTCGCCATACCGGCGCGCGCCAGCTCGGTCACCTGAGCACGACGGCCGCCAGAGGCTGCACCAAACGGGTCGCGGCACTGCAGCGCGTGGGTCACGTCGAAGATCACCGGCGACTGGTTAGAGACGTTCTTCATGACGCTGAAGCCCAGCATGTCTACAACCAGGTTGTCGTAACCGAAGTTAGCGCCACGGTCGCACAGAATAATCTTGTCGTTACCACCTTCGATAAACTTATCGACGATGTTACCCATCTGGCCAGGGCTCACGAACTGCGGTTTTTTCACGTTGATCACGGCACCGGTTTTCGCCATCGCGGCAACCAGGTCGGTCTGACGCGCCAGGAACGCCGGAAGCTGGATTACGTCTACCACGTCTGCCACAGGCTGCGCCTGCCAGGACTCATGCACGTCGGTGATCACTTTCACGCCAAACGTCTGCTTCAGCTCCTGGAAAATTTTCATCCCCTCTTCCAGGCCAGGGCCACGGTAAGAGTTGATGGAGGAGCGGTTGGCTTTGTCAAAAGAGGCTTTAAACACGTACGGAATGCCCAGCTTCTGGGTCACGGTCACGTAGTGCTCGCAGATACGCATGGCGAGATCGCGGGACTCCAGCACGTTCATACCGCCAAACAGCACGAACGGCAGGTCGTTTGCTACCTTGATATCACCAATGCTAACCACTTTTTGTTTCATAGGATCGCCTTATTCAGGTGTGAATCGGAATTAAGATTAATGCAGTGTAATTTGTTTGTGCGAGATCGCGTTGATCTGCGCGCGAATCATTTCGCTAATCGGATCTTCCGGACACTGCTCGACGAAATAGCTCAGATCGTTCAGCGCCACGTGCTCGCAGTCGAGCTGGGCATAGATAAGCCCGCGGTCGCGAATTTCGTACGGATCTTCCGGATTAAACTGCAGCAGCACTTCACTGGCACGCAAGGCCAGCTCCATCTGACGCTCTTCCATCAGCGCTGACTTCAGCGTATCCAGCAGCTTGCGAATGACTTCGGCGTTGTCGGCTTCGTCGAGATCTTCGTTAAAGAGCTCGGCCACCGGGCTGATGTTGCCCTTCAGCCAGACGTCCAGCGTATGCTCGTCCAGCGTGTCGCCGTTAAACGGATTAATGAGCCACATCTCACCGTCCAGCCACTCCGCACGCAGGATCATCTGCGTCGGGAAAATAACCGGCACCAGCGGAATATCCAGGCGGTGCGCAACCCACAGCAAAATAGAGCCCAGCGCAACGGCGCTGCCCTGACGATTTTTTAAGACCTGGTCCAGCCATAATGCGTCAGACAGGCGATACACGCCACGCGTGTCGCAGAAACCCCATTCGCCGTAGAAAAGCTCCAGAAGCTTCTCTAATTGCCAGTCCTGCGGGCGCGCCTGATTGATCTCTTCACGCGCCAGGCTGACCAGATTCTCCAGCTCATCGTAGACGTACTGCGACGTAAAATCGTCGCGTATCATCTCCGAAATCAGGATCATGCCATCGCAAAGCGGCACTTTATTAAATTCGAAATCGGCTAAGGACCTCATGACTTACCCCAGTAACGACTGAGCGAACAATGACGCTCAGGCGCGATAAAACTCAAAACGATGTAGATGATAACGCCAAACTGCCTTTCAGTCAGCCTTACGCCTTTATCAGTAAATGGCAGATACCCGGATCTCAAGACCACTGCCCCAGCGTCAGGCGTTCGTTGCCGCCGTAGTCGCGGCAGGTTTCGACAGCGGCGTAGCCTGCCTGGGTAAACAGTGCCCGCACGGATTCTCCCTGCGTCCAGCCATGCTCCACGAGCAGCCAGCCGCCGGGAAGCAAATGCTCTCGTGACGTTGTCACAATGTGATCAAGATCGGCTAATCCCGCGTTGGCGGCCACAAGCGCCGTCAGCGGTTCGAAGCGAACATCTCCCTGCGCAAGGTGCGGATCATGTTCGTCAATGTAAGGAGGATTGCTGACAATCATCGCAAATGAGCGGTTCTCCAGCGCGGCAAACCAGCTGCTTTGCAGCACCGTTACGTTGCTGAGCCTGAGACGTTCCACATTACGCAGCGCCAGCGCCACCGCGTCGGGCATCACATCCACTGCCGTCACATCGCAGTCAGGCCGCTCGCTGGCCAGCGCCAGCGCGATAGCACCAGTGCCAGTACCGAGATCGAGAATGCGGCAGGCCGCTGCGGGTAAACGTGCCAGCGCCTGCTCCACCAGACACTCGGTATCCGGACGCGGGATCAGCGTCGCCGCCGAGACGTAAAGCGGTAGCGACCAGAACTCGCGCTCACCGACAAGGTGCGCCACCGGCTCGCCGTTTTTACGGCGGGCAAGGAGCGCGGCGAGCCGTGCTTCCTGCTCTGCAGTTAGCTCAGTTTCGCCGAATGCCAGCAGGTACGTGCGGGCTTTACCCGTCACATGCTCAAGCAAAATTTCGGCGTCTCGCTTCGGGCTTTCGCTTTTGCAAAGCTCAGCGGCCGCCTCACGTAACCAGCGCTGAAAATCCATTATTCCTGCTCGGACAGCGCCGCCAGCTGGTCGGCCTGGTATTCCTGCACGATAGGCTCAATCAGCATATCCAGCTTCCCTTCCATCACCTCGTCCAGACGGTACAGGGTCAGGTTGATGCGGTGGTCGGTCACGCGCCCCTGAGGGAAGTTGTAGGTGCGGTTACGGTCGCTGCGATCGCCGCTGCCCAGCAGGTTACGACGCGTAGAGGCTTCCGCCTGCTGACGCTTCGCCATTTCCGCCGCGTGGATGCGCGCGCCCAGCACGGACAACGCTTTGGCTTTGTTTTTGTGCTGCGAACGTTCGTCCTGACACTCCACCACGATGCCGGTCGGCAGGTGGGTAATGCGGATGGCGGAGTCGGTGGTGTTAACGTGCTGACCACCCGCCCCGGAGGAGCGGAAGGTGTCGATGCGCAGGTCCGCCGGGTTGATGTCCGGCAGTTCCGCTTCCGGCAGCTCCGGCATCACCGCCACCGTACAGGCGGAGGTATGAATGCGGCCCTGAGATTCGGTGGCCGGAACGCGCTGCACGCGGTGACCGCCGGATTCAAACTTCAGACGTCCGTACACGCCGTCGCCGCTGATCTTGGCGATAACCTCTTTGTAGCCGCCATGTTCACCTTCGTTGGCGCTCATGATCTCCACGCGCCAGCGGCGCGATTCGGCGTAGCGGCTGTACATGCGGAACAGATCCCCGGCAAAGAGCGCCGCTTCGTCACCGCCGGTACCGGCGCGCACTTCGACAAACGCGTTACGTTCATCGTCCGGATCTTTCGGCAGGAGCAGCACCTGAAGCTGCTGCTCCATCTCTTCGGAACGCGCTTTTGCATCCTGCAGCTCTTCCTGCGCCATCTCGCGCATCTCAGGATCGTCGAGCATCATCTGCGCGGTTTCAATATCTTCCTGAACCTGTCGCCAGTCGGTAAAGCATTTTGATACATCACTCAACTGCGCATATTCACGCGAAAGCGCGCGAAAACGTTCCTGGTCTGCGATAGTCCCGGCATCGCCGAGCAGCGCCTGTACTTCTTCATGGCGCTCGTGCAGAGCTTCCAGTTTAGCGACGATAGAAGGCTTCATAGGCGTAAGTGCACCTTGTCTTAGAAAATGGGTATAGGGCGCTATTCCAGCCCGAGGCTGTTGCGCAGAATAGTCAGGCGTTCATCATCCCCGTCACGGGCAGCCTGTTGAAGAGATTTGGTTGGCGCATGGATCAGGCGGTTGGTCAGCTTCCACGCCAGATCCTGCATAATCGCCTGCGCGTCGCCGCCCTGTTCCAGGGCCGCTAACGCTTTGGCAGTCAGGTCATCACGCACCTGCTCCGCCTGCCCGCGGTACTCGCGGATGGTCTCGCTGACGCTTTGCGCGCGCAGCCAGGCCATAAATTCGCTGGTTTCCTGCTCAACAATGGTTTCCGCCTGCACCGCCGCCGCTTTACGCTGGGCGAGGTTGTGCGAAATAATGCTTTGCAGGTCATCCACGCTGTAAAGATAGGCGTTAGCCAGCTTGCCAACCTCTGGCTCAACATCGCGCGGAACGGCGATATCCACCAGCAGCATTGGCTGATTACGGCGGGATTTCAGCGCACGTTCCACCATCCCTTTACCGATGATCGGCAGCGGGCTGGCGGTAGAGCTGATAATAATGTCCGCCTCTTTCAGACGTTCATCAATATCGCTCAGCGCAACCACCTCGGCACCCACTTCGTCCGCCAGCACCTGCGCGCGTTCACGGGTACGGTTCGCGATAATCATCTTTTTCACTTTATGCTCGCGCAGATGGCGCGCCACAAGCTCGATGGTTTCGCCCGCGCCTACCAGCATCACGGTGACGGTCGACAGGGATTCAAAGATTTGACGCGCAAGGGTGCAGGCCGCGAAAGCAACAGAAACCGCACTGGCACCAATGTCGGTTTCGGTTCGCACACGCTTCGCCACGGAGAAGGACTTCTGGAACATACGCTCCAGCTCGCTGGCCTTGAGATGCCCTTTCTGGGAATCTGCGAAGGCTTTTTTTACCTGGCCGAGGATCTGCGGCTCGCCAAGCACCAGCGAATCCAGACCGCTGGCGACGCGCATCAGATGGCTGACCGCATCGTTATCCTGATGCCAGTACAGGCTGTTGCGCAGCTCGTCTTCGTTGAGATTGTGGTAGTCACATAGCCAGCGGATCAGCGCGTCGTGCAGGTTATCCTGCTCTTCCACGCTCAAATACAGCTCGGTACGGTTGCACGTCGAAAGCACCACGCCACCCTGCACCATCGGCTGTGCAAGCAGGCTGTCCAGCGCCAGGTCAAGCGTATCCGGCGAAAACGTAACGCGTTCTCGCAGCGAAACCGGGGCCGTTTTGTGGTTGATGCCGAGTGCTAATAGGGTCATGTTGAGCGGGAGTAGTACCAGCGTTAATAAGGTTAGCAGGACGCATCATACAGGATGCGCGAGATCAATAAAAGAGACCGCCTCCTTTCGGAGTAATAGGTTACTCAACGCTTTGAGATAATTTGAACGTAGACGGTAGCACTGCGGGGCGCTAGCATTAACAGTTATAACTGCAACGTATCTCAAGGATTTGTCCTCATTATGACCCGACTGATTCGCCTGCTGCCGCTGGCAGCACTGGTTCTGACCGCCTGTACTGTCACCCAACCAAAAGGCCCGGGCAAAAGCCCTGATTCACCGCAGTGGCGTCAGCACCAGCAGGACGTCCTTAATTTGAAGCAGTACCAGACGCGCGGCGCCTTCGCGTATCTCTCTGACGAACAAAAGGTTTATGCCCGCTTCTTCTGGCAGCAAACGGGGCAGGACAACTATCGCCTGCTGCTGCTGAACCCGCTTGGCAGCACCGAGCTGGAGCTTATCGCCAAACCGGGCGAAGCGCAGATCACCGATAACAAAGGCCAGCACTACACGGCGACCGATGCTGAAGAGATGATTGGCAAGCTGACCGGGATGCCAATTCCGCTGAACAGCCTGCGCCAGTGGATCCTCGGCCTGCCGGGCGAAGCGACCGACTATACGCTTGACGATCAATACCGTCTGAGCCAGGTCAACTACACCCAGAACGGCAAAACCTGGAAAGTGGTGTACAGCGCCTATGACAGCAAGAGTAAACCGTCGCTGCCATCAAACATGGAGCTGACCCAGGGCAGCCAGCGCATCAAGCTGAAAATGGACAACTGGATCGTTAAATGATGACCCACTGGCCTTCTCCAGCAAAACTGAACCTGTTTTTATACATCACCGGCCAGCGTGCTGACGGCTATCACACTCTGCAGACGCTGTTTCAGTTCATTGACTATGGCGACACGATTGCCATCGAGCCGCGTCAGGATGGGCAGATTTGCCTGCTGACGCCGGTCGACGGCGTGGCGCATGAGGACAACCTGATCGTCCGCGCCGCGCGCCTGCTGATGAAAGCCGCCGCGGAATCGGGCCGTCTGCCGGCGGGAAGCGGTGCGGATATCCGCATTGAGAAGCGTCTGCCGATGGGTGGCGGTCTCGGCGGGGGCTCATCCAACGCCGCCACCGTGCTGGTTGCGCTGAACCACCTCTGGGGCTGCGGGCTGTCGACGGATGAACTGGCTGGTTTGGGCTTAACGCTGGGCGCAGATGTCCCTGTGTTTGTTCGCGGCCACGCGGCCTTTGCCGAGGGCGTAGGTGAGATCCTCTCCCCGGTCAACCCGCCGGAGAAATGGTATCTGGTTGCCCACCCCGGCGTGAGTATTCCGACCCCGGTCATCTTTAAAGATCCTGACCTGAAAAGAAATACCCCGGTACGGTCAATAGAAACGTTATTAAATTGTGAATTCAGCAACGATTGCGAGGATATCGCAAGAAAACGTTTTCGCGAGGTTGATGCGGTGCTTTCCTGGCTGTTAGAATACGCGCCGTCGCGCCTGACCGGTACAGGGGCCTGTGTCTTTGCTGAATTTGACACCGAATCCGCCGCCCGTCAGGTGCTTGAGCAAGCGCCGGATTGGCTGCATGGTTTTGTAGCACGCGGGATGAACACCTCCCCCCTACAGCAGGCCATTCTGGCGCAGACTGAGTTTCGGTGACAACGTCACCCTGTTCCAGACGTTGCATCGCGCTCTTTAATACACCGCCTGGATAGCCTTCGCTTAGGCCCCGCAGTTTGCGGCGAACGCTATCCACCACTGGACGCATGCCTGAGGTTCTTCTCGTGCCTGATATGAAGCTTTTTGCTGGTAACGCCACCCCGGAACTAGCACAACGTATTGCCAACCGCCTGTACACTTCCCTCGGCGACGCCGCCGTAGGTCGCTTTAGCGACGGCGAAGTCAGCGTACAAATCAACGAAAATGTACGCGGTGGTGATATTTTCATCATCCAGTCCACCTGTGCTCCAACAAACGACAACCTGATGGAACTGGTTGTTATGGTCGACGCCCTGCGTCGCGCTTCCGCAGGCCGTATCACTGCTGTTATCCCTTACTTTGGTTATGCCCGCCAGGACCGTCGCGTCCGTTCCGCGCGCGTGCCCATCACCGCAAAAGTTGTCGCTGACTTCCTGTCCAGCGTCGGCGTTGACCGCGTGCTGACCGTTGACCTGCACGCAGAGCAGATCCAGGGCTTCTTCGACGTCCCGGTTGATAACGTATTCGGCAGCCCAATCCTGCTGGAAGACATGCTGCAGCTGAACCTGGACAACCCAATCGTGGTTTCTCCGGACATCGGCGGCGTGGTACGTGCCCGTGCTATCGCTAAGCTGCTTAACGATACCGACATGGCGATCATCGACAAGCGTCGTCCACGCGCTAACGTTTCTCAGGTGATGCACATCATCGGTGACGTAGCTGGCCGCGACTGCGTGCTGGTTGACGACATGATCGATACCGGCGGTACGCTGTGTAAAGCCGCTGAAGCGCTGAAAGAGCGCGGTGCCAAGCGCGTGTTCGCTTACGCGACCCACCCGATCTTCTCCGGTAATGCCGTGAACAACCTGCGCAACTCCGTCATTGACGAAGTTGTGGTATGCGATACCATCCCACTGAGCGACGAAATCAAGGCACTGCCAAACGTGCGTACCCTGACCCTGTCCGGGATGCTGGCCGAAGCGATTCGTCGTATCAGCAACGAAGAATCCATCTCTGCAATGTTCGAACACTAATCGAACAC
This sequence comes from Enterobacter sp. 04-C-12-SI-ECC, assembly GCF_047530715.1. Classification (NCBI taxonomy): domain Bacteria; kingdom Pseudomonadati; phylum Pseudomonadota; class Gammaproteobacteria; order Enterobacterales; family Enterobacteriaceae; genus Enterobacter; species Enterobacter sp. 04-C-12-SI-ECC. Next base: position 238,242 of record NZ_JBLKDI010000001.1, on the reverse strand, counting down.
GGCCAAAAAACCCGCTGCGGCGGGTTTTTTTGTCTCTGGGTTTTATTTGTATGATTAATGCCTCCTTCACCTGCCATTCATATGACAGATGATGCGCACACGGATGATAGATAATTGTGAAAAACGTAGCCTCCTCACATGTTCTGCCCTTTCGCGCCCTCATCGACGCCTGCTGGAAAGAGAAGTACACCTCGTCACGCTTTATCCGTGACCTGATCGCCGGGATCACCGTAGGGATTATTGCCATCCCGCTGGCGATGGCGCTGGCGATTGGCAGCGGCGTTGCGCCACAGTACGGTCTGTATACCTCGGCCGTTGCCGGGATTGTTATTGCCCTGACGGGCGGCTCGCGCTTCAGCGTCTCCGGCCCGACCGCCGCCTTTGTGGTGATCCTCTACCCGGTTTCACAACAGTTTGGTCTGGCAGGCCTGCTGGTTGCCACCCTGATGTCCGGCGTCTTTTTGATTCTGTTCGGTCTGGCCCGTTTTGGTCGCCTGATTGAATACATTCCCCTTTCCGTGACGCTGGGGTTCACCTCAGGGATTGGGATCACCATCGGAACCATGCAGATTAAGGATTTCCTCGGTCTGCAAATGACCCACGTTCCGGAGCACTATTTACAGAAAGTGGGGGCGCTGTTTATGGCGCTGCCAACGGCCAACCTGGGCGACGCCGCCATCGGAATAGTCACCCTGGGGACGCTGATCGTCTGGCCTCGCCTCGGTATTCGCCTGCCGGGCCATCTGCCCGCCTTGCTGCTGGGCTGCGCGGTGATGGCTATCGTCAATATGTTCGGTGGCCATGTCGCGACTATCGGCTCGCAGTTCCACTATGTTCTGGCGGACGGTTCGCAGGGTAACGGCATTCCACAGCTGCTGCCGCAGCTGGTGCTGCCGTGGGACATGCCTGGTTCGAGCTTCACCCTGAGCTGGGATTCCCTTCGCGCCCTGCTGCCCGCCGCGTTCTCTATGGCGATGCTGGGAGCGATTGAATCCCTGCTGTGCGCTGTGGTGCTCGACGGGATGACCGGCACCAGGCACAAAGCCAACAGCGAACTGGTCGGTCAGGGCTTAGGCAACCTCATCGCACCGTTCTTTGGCGGGATTACCGCTACGGCAGCCATCGCCCGTTCAGCGGCCAACGTGCGCGCAGGTGCGACCTCCCCCGTTTCGGCGGTTATCCACTCCGTGCTGGTGATTCTGGCGCTGCTGATCCTTGCCCCACTGCTCTCCTGGCTGCCGCTTTCCGCCATGGCCGCCCTGCTGCTGATGGTGGCCTGGAACATGAGCGAGGCGCATAAGGTGGTGAATCTGCTGCGCCGTGCGCCGAAAGACGACATCATCGTGATGCTGATCTGCATGTCGCTGACCGTGCTGTTCGATATGGTTATCGCCATCAGCGTCGGGATCGTGCTCGCGTCCCTGCTATTTATGCGCCGCATCGCGCAGATGACGCGCCTCTCGCCGGTTAACGTGGAGGTGCCTGAGGATGTGCTGGTGCTGCGCGTGATTGGCCCGCTCTTCTTTGCCGCGGCGGAAGGATTGTTCAGCGATCTGGAGTCCCGCATCGCGGGGAAACGGGTTGTGGTGCTGAAGTGGGATGCCGTCCCGGTTCTGGATGCCGGTGGTCTGGATGCCTTCCAGCGCTTTGTGAAACGTCTGCCGGAAGGCTGCGAGCTGCGGGTCAGCAACCTGGAATTCCAGCCCCTGCGCACCATGGCGCGTGCGGGCGTGCAGCCGATCCCTGGCCGCCTTGCCTTTTATCCTAACCGTGAAGCCGCGTTAGCGGATCTGTGAGTTACCTGATGCAGAGAAACGTCTCTGCATCATCCCCCCGATCGCCTGCTGGAGCCATGCAAGCACGGCAGGCGTCATCCAGGTTCCTTTCATCAGATGCGGCTCCTGCTGCATAGCCGTACGAAACTTTTGCTGGGTCTCCGGGTTGGTGCCTGCGTAGGACTGGAACAATGCCAGCCAGTTTTCAGCCAGCTTTTGCGCCTCCTTCGAGTCAGGAGCGATATTGTCCCGCTGCGCCTGATGCAGTTTCGCCACCAGCGGCGGCCACTCCATCATGCGGTCAAAATAATGCGCCCGGGTAAAGGCCATCTCTTCGGCAGTGAGATACTTCTCCCATATCCTGAGCTTAGATTCCGCAAACGCCCGCGTGATGTAATCTGTCATCTCCGGGGTGATGCCGGTCTGCGCCTGCATCTGTGGCTCTACGCTGTGCATCTCGTTCAGCCGGGTGAGAAACTCCGGTTTGCCCGCCGTGTCCTGTTCAAGACGTTCCATCCAGCGGGTCGCCAGATCCATCGCCCGCGTGTCAGTAACGGGTATATCCTGTTCCAGCAGCGCGTTAGCCTCTGCCACCAGCCCTGACCAGATAGCCGCCAGCGCATCCTTCTGTACCGCAAACGGCAACTGCTGTAATTCTTCTTTGCTAAACCAGCGATCGTACATATTCATTAACTCCAGAGTCTGTAGCCAGGACTCCAGATCCGGCGTTGCATCGTCGGTAAGCCCGGTACGCAGCTCCACCAGCCGGTCGCGCAGCGTGTGTATACTGCGCAGCTGTTTATCTAGCTGCGTGATTTGCGCATCGAGTAGCTCGGTCAACGACAGCGACTCCTTTTCCAGAAAATCCCTGATTTCGGCAAGTTCCAGCCCCGCTTTTGCCAGCGCCTGGATCATGTGCAGACGCTGTACATCCGCCAGGTTGTAAAGCCGGTAACCTGCCGCGCTTCTGGCAGAAGGCAGCAACAGCCCTGTTTGCTCGTAGTGATGCAATGTCCGCACGGTGATACCGGCTCGTTTCGCCAGCTCACCCACCTGAATCAACATAACTGCTCCTTTTTACTTTGCCAGTGCCACCACTCTGGAGCCTTACGTTACGTGAGGGTCAATATGCTATGCAAAAAAAACGACTCCGGATGGAGTCGTTTCGATGTTCTTCATCATGCACTAGCTGTGCTTATGCTGGTCGCGACGACAGCGTTTGTCGTAGTGGCGCACCCACCAGTATTTATCGCAGACTTCCTCATGTCCGCTTACGCGCGCCCCGGCGAGCCACAATACTGCACCGAGGAAGATGCTCAATACCGCGCCATGCGCGAAGTATTGTGGGAGATCAAGCTGCGGCAGCTGGTTTAAAATGGAATAACCTACGCCGACTACCATCACGAAGAGCCCCAACCCCATCAGCACGTTACCGAGTAACGAAGCGTTTTTGCGTTTCATGTGTCACCTCCGGAACTTTGGGTTGTCAGGGGAAAAGCCCCTAATCCTTGTGTGTAAAGTATAGACAACGCCCCTTTTATGAGTTGCGTGAATGATCACAATTACAGATAACTCCCAGACAAAAATTTACAAATAACATGTTGAACAACTTGAAATTCTAATTGTTCAGATAAGTAATTATTTGCTTCTCGCTGTGACGAACGCAGAATTTTGTCAAGCGGCGCGCCAGACAGTAAACTACGCGCCAGATCTGGAACCCATTAGGAATTGAATCGTGACGATTAAACTGATTGTCGGCCTCGCCAACCCGGGCGCGGAGTATGCGGCCACCCGCCACAACGCCGGAGCCTGGTACGTCGATCTGCTGGCCGAACGGTTACGTGCTCCCCTGCGTGAAGAACCTAAATTCTTCGGCTACACCTCACGTATCAACCTTGCTGGCGCGGATGTTCGCCTGCTGGTGCCGACCACCTTTATGAACCTGAGCGGTAAAGCGGTGGCGGCAATGGCAACGTTTTATCGCATCAATCCGGATGAAATTCTGGTCGCCCACGATGAGCTGGATCTCCCGCCTGGCGTAGCAAAATTCAAGCTGGGCGGCGGGCACGGCGGCCACAACGGTCTTAAAGACATCATCAGCAAGCTGGGCAATAACCCGAATTTCCACCGTTTGCGCGTGGGAATCGGCCATCCGGGCGATAAAAACAAAGTTGTCGGTTTCGTGCTCGGTAAACCCCCGGTTTCCGAACAAAAACTGATTGACGAGGCGGTAGACGAAGCGGCGCGCTGCACTGAAATCTGGCTGCAAGACGGCTTAACTAAAGCGACAAATCGCTTACACGCTTTCAAAGCGCAATAATCCGCCCGATACGGCTTTTTTACCGCGCGTCATGCGGGTTACGTGTATAATAGGCGTAGTTATTTACTTTTCATCAATCGGTTATCGTTAACGGATTGATTATCAAGATATTAAGGTGATTTAGAAATGGGATTCAAATGCGGTATCGTCGGTCTGCCAAACGTGGGCAAATCCACCCTTTTTAACGCGCTTACCAAAGCGGGTATCGAAGCGGCGAACTTCCCGTTCTGTACCATCGAACCGAACACCGGCGTGGTGCCAATGCCGGACCCGCGTCTGGACCAGCTTGCGGAAATTGTGAAGCCGCAGCGCATTCTGCCAACCACCATGGAGTTCGTGGACATCGCGGGCCTGGTGAAGGGTGCCTCCAAAGGCGAAGGTCTGGGTAACCAGTTCCTGACCAACATCCGTGAAACCGAAGCGATCGGCCACGTTGTGCGCTGCTTCGAGAACGACAACATCATCCACGTTAATAACAAAGTGGATCCGGCTGACGACATCGACGTCATTAACACCGAGCTGGCGCTCTCTGACCTCGACACCTGCGAACGTGCGATTCACCGCGTGCAGAAGAAAGCCAAAGGCGGCGACAAGGACGCGAAAGCGGAACTGGCTGCGCTGGAAAAATGCCTGCCACAGCTGGAAAATGCGGGCATGCTGCGCGCGCTGAAAAACCTGACTGACGAAGACAAAGCGGCGATCAAATACCTGAGCTTCCTGACCCTGAAGCCAACCATGTACATCGCCAACGTTAACGAAGACGGTTTCGAGAACAACCCGTACCTGGACAAAGTCCGTGAAATCGCCGCGGCGGAAGGTTCTGTGGTTGTGGCGGTTTGCGCAGCCGTTGAGTCCGATATCGCCGAGCTGGACGACGCCGACCGTGAAGAGTTCATGGCCGAACTGGGTCTGGAAGAGCCAGGCCTGAACCGCGTGATCCGCGCGGGCTATGAGCTGCTGAACCTGCAAACCTACTTTACCGCAGGCGTGAAAGAAGTGCGTGCGTGGACGATTCCTGTGGGTGCGACTGCGCCTCAGGCGGCCGGTAAGATCCACACCGACTTCGAGAAGGGCTTTATTCGTGCGCAGACTATCGCGTTTGAAGACTTCATTACCTACAAGGGTGAGCAAGGCGCGAAAGAAGCAGGCAAGATGCGTGCGGAAGGGAAAGATTATATCGTTAAAGATGGCGACGTAATGAACTTCCTGTTCAACGTCTGAGTCGTCTTGAATAAAAAAAATCCACGCCCTGGCGTGGATTTTTTTATTGGGGGGTCAAAACACATTGTCTAAAAGTTCTGCCTTCATACTTGGTTCGAAGGGAATGATTTCGGCAGTCGCAAGCTTCAACGCCTGAAAGGGATCCTCGCGCAAGCGCTCTTCGAGAGAGACCAGACTCTCGCATTTAGCGAGTATGACTCCACCGGTTCTTGGGATCCGTCTACCCGATGCCAGAAATATCCCCTCTGCATACCCCTTTTTTAGCCACTCCACATGAGCAGGTATCGCTGCGTCAACCTCTTCAAGGGGTTTGATATAGGTCAATATGACAATGTAAACCGTACTCATCCTTTGCCTCTTAGCTCTGTTTTAAACCGCTTGTTGGAACTGCTTATTCGGCCCTCTTTGGCTACCGGTTATTGTTATCGTTTTTTGGCGCTTTTGATGTTAATACGCTGGGCCCAATTGAGACAAAGCATTACGCTTCATATCCCAGGAATAAAACCACTCATGCCAGCCGTTTTGCTTTTCCGCATAGCTACAGACCACAACCACTTCCTTTGACAGGTTGAAAGTTAAGTAATAGAAAAATGCGCCTTCAGGAGGTGCAGACCAAAATAGTTTTTCGCCCTGCGCATTGAAGATGGTCAAAACGGTTGGTAATGGCTTTGGCTCGCTTAACGTAAAGACTAACTGGCGAGTTGAGTCGACCATTGCATAGTCTAAAAACGGCATACTAACCAGTATGTTACTTGCACCACATACCCATTGAACCAGGTCATTTTCTTTAATAAAAATGAGATTTTCAATCATTGGTAAACCTCAACGTTTAAAGTTTGATCTGTTTCAAATCACCTTCAAAAAGCCCCACAAGATATACCCGGTATCGGGCTGGCTGCACTTCTTTATACGTTAATACAGTAGAAAATTCTTTTAAACAATTTGAACATGCTTTTTTCGAAACATGTAATTGGCTTTCATCATAGCTAAATTCATTATGATCGCTAACAAGCTTCACTCCTCTCATTTTCTTAACCAAAAAGTATTTTACCTCTTCAGAGAGCGAGTCAAACTCATATGAGTTTACGATGGAATAGACTATTACACCCTCGCATTCAGGGCATGCTACTTTTGCGCCATAATCTATAAAGTCATTATCAATGCCATCCAGGACTAATATCTTCTTTTTCAGTCGATTAGTTATTTTCATTTTTTTAGACTTTAACTTTATTAATAAAAAAGTAAGGCGAGAAGGAAATGAGGGGTTTTATTAATTAATAACATTGTTTAATCAAATATTCCATTCGATATAAATACCACAATCGAAGCTTTTTTCATTAGACTGTACAACAATACTTCACCATTCATGCTCCCATTGAATTCCATATGGGGGGGTTGTAATTTTAAGTTTAGGCTTTGAGGTTATTTCACTCTCAACCCAGGCTGTCAAGCGTTGCTGCTCATCCGATAAATTACTCAGACTAGCCCTTTTATCCCAATCCTCTAGCGTTTTATAAAAATTCCCATCCTTACTAGTAAGGAATAATGATGGAGTAAAAGAAAATGCTGAGGGCCTCAGTTCCAAAATGAAAATTTGATCTTTCCATTTAATATTATCGATAGCGAAATAAAAAGGACCTATTTTAGCCAATGGCGAGAAGAAATTGTAAAATGCGGAATTTTTAAAAGTATCAACATCTTTTAATTCGATTGGGTAGTTGTTAATTGCTACAAATCCAGTATGAACATCAAGTTTCATTTCTAACATATCTAAACAACCTTGTCTGGAAGTGACTACGTTATATTCCAAACTATATATATCCCATGATTAAACGACTTTGTCTCATATGAGACTGAAACCCGCCCCCACGCAAAGTTCCACCTAATGATGTCTGTTTCCATGGTATCAGGCGTGTCCAGGTTTAGTGATTCTTTCAGCCAATCAGACAAACTTTTTACTGATTCATTTAGTATGTGAATATTAGTTCGAGCATTCCAATCATTTAATGCTTTATAGTATTGACTGTTTTTATCAACAAGATGAAGCATAAAAGGAAAACCATAGCACACTGGGCGTATAGTAACTTGAAATTCTTTATCGGAAAACACTGCTGAGTCAACAAGGTAGTGATTTGGCATGGTTTTCTTAACGGCTTTGTGCTTTACTAATTCGCGGTATAAATCACACTTACAAAAGCCTTCTTCAGTATCAATTTCCAAAGGCAGATCATCAAGATTTAGTTCACCTGTAATCGGTTTAAATTTTAATTTAATCATTTTGTCCTGATTTACTTTTTATTGTCTGACAAGATCTTAATAATATAATCGACTCAACATGAGAACATCCATATGAGGAGCATTTTCCGCGTACAAATTATATTTATTATAACCATTTACAATGACACCCGCATAACAATAAAGTCTTATTGCCAATGGTGCAATAAGTCAATCCACATTTCTTTTTCCTCAGCGTTAATTTTTATGCCATCTCTACTTTGTTTTACATACTGCATGTACGTTTCATAAATTGCTCTTATTATCACCGTTTTTTCAGTGCGAGATCCTTCAATCAAAGTCATTAGTTTTTCTAAATAAATTGATGAATCCACTCTTTCGTTGAAAAAAAACCTGAGATAATCGAGTACTTCATTATATGAATCGTAATTCATGATAGGCATCCCTGATTTCATACACTGGTTTGTTTGGCACATCCAATTCTGGAGATACTCGGATATCTGCGTCTCGCTTTCCAGCAGTAGCTTACGCAGGCTCCGTTCGCCCCTTCCCAGCGCTTCTGCCCTTCGATATCCATTATCCGCTCTGGCGTGCCGTTGGGCTGGCAGTGGAACCAGAAGATCTCTGGGGCATTAACGTCGTCAGCATGTGCCAACGGGTCATCACTGTCTGGTCGCAGTATACTTAGGTCATCGGCACGTCCCCGTGCACCTCCTGCAGCAGGCGGTTATGGGTAATTTTTTCAATCGCCCTTCGAACGGATTATCATCAGCGGCGAACAGGTTTTGAATAAAGTTAAAAGAAGGAAATCAGCATAATGCGTGATATATAAAATAAAATCTGTAATTAATATATTTCTAATGTCCCTCATAGGGGAGGGTAAGGATTGGGACGAGTCAAGAGTCATTTACCCTTCCCCATGCATCAACCTACTCACCTCCCATAAAAAAACAAACATAATAAACAACCTGAAAAAATCAATTCCCCGTATAACTAATAGTTAGCAAAAATAAAAGTAAATATCACGTATCAAATCTCCATCCGCTTCATCAACGGTTCTTGTTTTGACTTTATTAAAGTCAGCTAAAATACCTTTCACTGGCACATCAGGCTTTGATATGTCATCATAAAATGCTTCCTGTTGACTTTCCCGAACATATTTTTTTATTAAAAAAACAAGATTCTTTCTTAACTTTTCCACTGTCATTCATTTTACTCCTGAATTTTAATAACACATTCGAAAAAAACAGATTACCTCCTGACACCGATGGTAATAGCATAACCTTAGCAAAATAATACGGGATATTAAGTAAAAATCCATCCAGCCATTTTTATTTAATATTTTACTGCCATATATTGAACAACTGTTTCCATATCTCCTGTTCCTCATGAGTAGGGACTCTATAATCTTGAGTCTTTCGCCTATATTCCATAAAACATGAGTCTATAGCTCGAATAGCCACCATTTTTTCTTTTCGACAATCATCTAAAATAGATTGCATATCCTGCAAACAATTAGAATCAAGAATATATTTTTGAAAAAACAGCTCCAGGAAATCTAACACTTCATTATAAGATTGTAAATTTATCATGGTTCCTCTGGCAGAATATCAATCTTGTCGAAATTAATAACTCTATTTTCAGCATGCAGCTGTTGAACATTACCTTGGCCGTATTCAGGGTATGCCTTAGTAAACGGCTCAAGTGGCGCTCCTGGTCTATCGCCGAACATTCTCGGGGTTCGCACTTGCGGAACACCATTTTCATATAATTGAAGCGTATCAAACTCAGCTCTAAGACGTCCATCACTCCATGATTTATCCAAAGGATCAAGTGGATTCAATTTATCTGCTCCTTTGATCTGGAATGCATCTCTTACTGTGCGGCCGGAGTCTAATTTATCAAAACCAAAATAAGTGACTGGTGCGGATTTGGATTCAAATGTTTTAGGCACCCATGCATTAATAGTACCGTCATCCTCAAGGTACCTCATATAGCGATAGGCTGTAGAAGGCATTGTAGCGCTTGGCCCCGCTGGACCGACGTAGAAATCAGGTTTCGTTTTACCGCTACACTCACGGCTTAACCCCCACGGATCCACCCACCCCAGCGCATTCGGCGCATACTGGTAAAGGTTAATCCCCCCCGCCAGCCCTATCGGGTCCTGCTGCGTAAACCGTCCGCAGTCCGGGTCGTAATACCGGAACAGATTGTAGTGCAGCCCTGTCTCACGGTCCAGGTATTGCCCCTGCATACGCAGGTTCTGAGAATATCCTGATACCTGCGTCTCGCTTTCCCGCAGCAGCTTGCCCCAGGCGCTGTTCACACCTTCCCAGCGCACCTGCCCTTCGATATCCGTCATCCGCTCCGGCGTGCCGTTGGGCTGGCAGTGGAACCAGAAGATCTCCGGGTCATCAGCGCCGTCAATACGCGCCAGTGGATCGTAGCTGTCCTGATCGCTGTAGACGTAGGTGAGCGGCACATCCCCGTGAACTTCCTGCAGCAGGCGGAACCCTTCCCAGACAAACCGGGTGGTGACCGGCTTGCCGGTTGGCTGTCCACCCAGCATCTGGCGTCGCGTTTTGCTGATACGGCGACCAAGCGGATCGTAGCGGAAGCTGACCTGCGTCTGCGGCCTGTTGCGGTCCCGCGGCTGGCTGATCACCTCCGTCAGACGGTGCTCGCCGTCGTAGCGATAGTGCCAGCGGGTCTGGCCGTTATCTTTCTCCACGGTGCGTCCGTGGACGTCATAGCGCCAGCGAATGCCGTTCAGTTGCGTCAGGCGGTTGTGCGTGACCTTCTCAGCAGATCCTTCGAGCGGGTTACCGGCTGCATCCCAGCGCCACTGCTCCTGTCCGGGCAGCGTGCCGTCCTGCACCAGCAGGCGCCCGGCGTTGTCGTACTGCCAGCGGTACCAGCTGAACGGATTATCGTCCCGCTCTTCGCGAACCAGATTATTACGGTAGTCGTAATCCCAGCGGCGGGACCAGCGGCGCGGCGACGGGCGCTGGGCGTTGCCGGTAAAGACGTCCCGGCGATGCAGTCGACCCAGGCGGTCGTATTCGCTGCGGGTGGTCAGCAGCCCCTGGGTGCGGCTGGTCTCGCGGTGGAGTTCATCGCGGGTAAAATCGGAGACCGACAGCTTATCGAGGGCAATGCTCAGCAGATGCCCGCTGCCGTAGTAGAACTGCTTCAGCTCGCGGCCATCGGGCAGCGTGACGGAGATGCGGTTGCCCAGCGCGTCATATTCCCACGCCAGCTCACCATGCTCGCCCGCTTCGCGCGTCACGCGACCAAGCGCGTCATACTCAAAGGCGAGCTCCTGCTCTGCCTCGGTGGTCCACGCGTCGGCTGCAAGCGCAGGATGCAGCCCAATCCGGCTTAAAAGCCCGGACGGGGTATAGTGGTAGCGGGTCTGGCCTTCCGGCGTGGTGCGGGCGACCAGCTGACCGCTCGCGCTCCAGGCGAAGGCGTGGGTAATGGCCTCCGGATGACCGGCGGCAAAGGTGCGCGCAATCGTGCGTCCGCAGGCGTCATAGCGATACTGTGAGGCCACGCCATCAAGCCCTACCTCTTCCAGCAGCAGCGAGTCAGCGCCCCAGCGGAACTGGTACGCTTCGCCGTTCTCGTTTTCCAGGGCAATCAGACGCCCGCGGCTGTCCCAGCGGCGACGGACCTCTTCACCCTGCGTATTACGGGTGGCGGTTAAGCGCCCCGCCGCATCGTATCTGAACTCACTCTCTTTCCCGTCGGCGCCCGCATGCTTCACCGGCAGGCCACGTTCGTTCCATTTGAGCGACTCCGTCCAGCCTTCCGGGCGATCGAGCTGCACCGGGCGCCCTGCGGCGTCGTAGCGGTAGCGCGTCTCTTCACCGTCGGCGCCTGTCTCAGCCACCAGCCAGCCCAGCGGATGATAGCGATAGCGGGTAACACGCCCGGAACAGTCCGTCGAACGGACAACCTGTCCGGCCTCGTTGTACTCCTGATAGCGGCTGTTGCCTGCGGCATCGACCTCTTCCACAACCTGGCCAAACTCGTCCCGGCGCAGCTTCGTGGTCTGCCCCAGCGGATCCACCACGCGCTTCAGCCCGTGGTGTTCGTCGTACCAGAAGCGGGTGGCGCTGCCGTCGGCTTCGATAATGGCCGAGGGAAGCGCGCGGTGCTCCAGCCAGGTAGTGGTGCGGGTATTGCCGTCGGCGTCGGTCTCCTGAACCCGGTTGCCCATCTCGTCGTAAACGAAGGTGACGGCGTTGCCGAGCGGATCGATGCGACGCGTCAGAAGCTCGTTATCGTCCCACTCGTAGCGCCAGTTTTCACCGCGCTCGTCGACGTAGCGCACAATCAGATTCTGCGCGTTCCAGTAGTGGCGTCGCGTCTGGCCGTCGTAGTGCTCGACGGTCGTCAGCCCCGCGTCTAAATCGTAGCTAAAGCGGCAGCCGTCGCCGGTGCTGGTGCGGTTTTCCACCACGCGCCAGTGATCGAATTGTTTCCAGCGGTATTCGCTCTCCAGCCCCCCCGGCAAGCGGTGCCAGACCATCAGCCCGTGGTCGTTGTAACGGTATTCACGCGTCACCACGCCGGAGGCATCCGTCGCGCTCGCCAGCTGGCCGCGCGCATCGTAGCCCCACTGCATCAGCGGCCAGGTTTGGTTGCCGTCGAAATGGCTGGCTGCGGTAACCCGCTGCGGGAAACGTTCATCCTCATAGCGCAGGGTGACGTCGATAGCCCGCGGCTCGTCGTGAAGACCGATCAGCCTGCCGTGCTCGTCCCACGCCGTCAGCAGCGCGTTGCCGTATTCATCGCTGAGGGAGGCCAGACGCAGGATGGAGGGATTCGCCCGGGTTGGTTTATACAGACGCCACACCGCGCCGTCGTCGTCGGCAATCGCCACGTCGCCGTTCTCATTGCGGCGGATAATGATGCCTTCGCTGATGCTGTAAAACGCGCGGTCGACCGGCGGCAGTTCAAAGCTCAGCTCGCGACCGGTTTCATCGAACCAGGTCGCATTGTTATCTTCCAGCGTCAGATAGCTGTCAAAGGTTGTAGCCCAGCCCAGACCGAACAGCCCTTCGCGGGTGGTCAGGCTGTTATAGCTGCGCTGCCAGCGCAGTGGAAAGCGCCCCGGTAGCGAGAAGTCGAGCTCGTCGTCGTCATTCAGCACCTTCACGCCGGTGGCGGCATGTACCGGGTGCGAGGAGCCAAACACGGCATTCACCGCCATATCCGCCAGCATCCCGCCGCCTGCCGCCGCCAGCGCGCAGGGCATGTTTTTCAGGATCTTGCCCGGACGCCCGCGCAGCAGGGAGAGCGCAATCATCCCCAGCGCCAGACCCGGCGTTTTACCGCTTTTGATATCGCGGACCGTGAGCGTGTCCCCGCCGATGATCACGTTAGGAGAGACATCGTCGGAAACGGTGCCTTCGCAGGTGGTGCGATCTTTCGCCCGCACCGCGGGCTGGCCGTTGATGAAGACGCTTTTGGAGCCTTCCGCCAGATACTGCGGCCCGGAGTGTTTTTCACACGCCACCTTGTCTTCTTCCAGCGGCGAGGTTCCCGCAGCTGCAGAGGCCACGCTCGGCTGCCACATTTCGCTGCCAAACTGTCCGGCGGCGGAAAGCAGCATGCCCGCGTAATCGGCAAAGCTGCCCGGCGACTGCGGCTCAGGGGGTGGGGTATCGGCGGGCGTGAGCGTGCCTGCCGCGCGCGCGGCAGGGATTGCGTTGGTCAGAACGTTATTCGAACCGGTGGTGATTTTGCCCGCAGGCGACGGCGGGAAAAGCGCATTGCCTAGCCCCTCAGCGGCGTTGCTAATATCGTCGGTGATCCCCGCCACGTTCGCCAGCACACCACCGATAATTCCGCTTAACAGACAGCTGGACCCAATCGCCGCCACGCCCGCTGCGGCGGCTCCGGCACCGAGTAGTGGCGCGGCCGCCGTAGCCGCCAGCCCTACCGCCGCACCGATCACCGCATAGGCGGCACCTTCCGCCACGATGCTGGTGATGTCAGCAAAAATGCTGGAGTGAATAATCTCGTCGCCCTTACGGGCCGCGTTGTTATCGCTCATGCCTTACACATTCCGGTTGTCGTTTAGCGTCAGACTCTGCTTAAGCGCGCTCCAGCGCACCTCGTCCTCTTCAGTGAATGCTCTGAGCGCTGAGAGGGTAAAAATCATCAATACCGGTTTGCCCGGCGTCTGCACGGCCAGCTGTTTTTGCCACAGGCGCTGCCCGTTGCGGTCAAAGGTGGTCTCAACTTCCAGGCCGCTAATGTTTCCATCTGGCCCGGCTTTTACGCTCCGGAATTCGCTCTGGGCAATCTCACCCATCTGAGGACGCAGCACGTCCCACTGGCGGTGAAACTCTTTTTTGTAGTCGCTGCCATCGGGAATCACGCCGCGGCTGACCACCACGGATAGCCCGCTTTCGTCATCGCGAATGATGTTCATGCTGTTATCCTGCCAGGCAGCAGGAAAAAGGGAAAATGAACCTTCCTGGAGGGTGTATTTCATAAGTGAACTCGGGATGATTAATATTGAGAGAAACAAAAGAGGCCAATCCATGCTGGCCTTTTGGCTGACTGTTTTATTTAAGCCACTGACCTGACTGTTCGACTAAAACATGACTGCCTTTGCTGACAACCAATTTCACAGGTGCATACGTCACGGTATAAGCGATCTCGCCATTCTTGTACGTTGAGCCGATTATTTTGCCTGCGGAGTCGTGTAACGTTTTACCCCTTAAGGAGATGGTACTGTTATCGCTTTTGCGCACGCCGAGATAAACCATCTCGTCACATTTGCTCTCAAAATGGCCGCATTTGTTTATAAGCGAAATAACGAATTTATCGGTGTCCAGTTTTCTGGTTTCCGCGTTTTGAACCGAAGCGGCTTTACGTAACGTATATCGCAGCGGGGCATAGTAATTTCCATTTTGAGGAGGAGTAACTAAACGCCATTCCATTTCACGCCCCTTTATTTCCAGAACAGCCCGTCCGCCTACGCCGCCAAACGATGAGTTGAACTCAACGCTGGCACGATTGCCAGCGATCGTACCGCTAAGATTTTGCTCATCATCTTCCGGGCAATCTATGCGGTTTCCTCTCTGGGAGATATAGCAATAAGAGCCGGTGATCCGGTTGTCTGATTCAGCTAACCGCAGGGTTAACGTCGAGTCTTTCTTGAATTCGCCAGCCCACTCCCCGTCAAACACGAGTTTTGATTGGCCGAACGTTGCAAAATGCTTCACATTAAATCTGGCGGCCCACTGCTGAATATCGGCATGAATAACCGTGCTATTGACAGAAGACTGGTAATGAATAACGTCCGACGTCGGAACCACCCAGGCTGCAAAGATTTTGCCGTCAGGATTGATGACCAGCGCGGATGCATTCTCCTGATAGAGATCTTTTAACCAACCTTCAACAAACAATCCGCCACCTGTGGTGGTATGCGGTTCACCGAAGACATCAAAGTTATCAATAAAGGTCTGGTAATGATTTCCCAGCGTTTTCCTGAGATTGTCTGTCACTTCGCTGTCGTTAACGATGTGACTGACCGTATCGAGCTTATTATATTGCGATAATTCAAGCGCCGTTGTGGTTTCAACGAAGCCTGTCAATAACGCCGTGAACAAAACGACTGCCAGATATTTTTTGGCCATAATTCACTCTGAAGTACCATTTTCGTAATTCATTGTTATTTTTACAACCTTACTGTCTTTAAGCTCAAAAGAGAGCAATTTCTTACCCAATTCATAGGAAACCCACTGCTCCCCGGAATCATTTTCGACCTGACCACTGCCGTAAGCTTTATTAAGTTCATTTATTGTTGAACCAATATGGATCCCGCGAACTGTTTTGCCATCCGGAGCAGTTAACGTAATCTGCGCCACAATATAATCGTCAACACTTCGCTCGGTTTTATCCCACCAGAGATTGGAACTGAATATTCTTAACCCAGTCTTCTGATGCTGGTAGAATTTATAGTTCGTTCCGTCAAAAGGAACTTCACCGACAAAACTACCTTCCACAGAAACTGCAATTTTACGCGCAACCTCAGGAGTCCATCTCTCACCCAGTGCCACAATCTGGTCGTTTAACTGCAGAGAAAAATCATCTTTAGCCAGAATGAGCGGCATAGTCTGGGCCATTACTTCATAACTGCTCAGAAAGGTAGACATGAGGGTAAAAAAAAGAGAGACAGAAAGGCGTTTTTTCACGTTAATCGTCATTTGCTGGATAAATATTATGCTACTCACTACTTTAAAAAGCAGTGAGTAATGAAATAAACATTTTTAGTCAGCGCTAATAGCGACCCCACCCAAGCATTCAGGTTTTTTTACCGTGAAACTGAAGCTTATTTTTTGCCCATTCATATCCTTTAGCGCTGTATAACTGGTCACTTCGTTCTCCGAACGGCCTCGTGGATAATCAGTTAACGTCAGTTGCGGATAATGTTTTTTAACAGTGTCGAGAGTGATGCACTGGCCGGACGGTGAAAAATTCAGTAACGGTGCCATCCCGTCACTTTCTTTACTTAAACGTAAATCAATTGCAGTAATGTTCGTTCCATCCGCCAGTTTGATATCGTCGGCATTGTAGAAATTGATATATTCATTTTGTTTCGTTAGTTTGAATGACAACGGAGCGTTATCCAGACTGTTAACGGACAATGTTTTGAGTGATGCGCTCATTTCTGCAATGAACTGCCAAAGATCCTGTTTCTGCATGTTACCTCCTGCCATTCCCGTCGTTAATAAAGCCGCAAGCACCGCACCCGTTTTTAGACTATGGATAATTTTTATCATACCAACCGCCATAATAATCTTCGTAATATTGCCCTGTGGTAGACGTTTGTTCGCCTTTGCCAAAGATACGGCCTATCTGCGTACGCGCTTCACTTTCCTTTATAGCCCCACGTTCGAGAGAATCATAGATACGATTATATTGTGTCTGATTTGCCGGATTGCCTGCAATACCTATATCCCCACCCTTGTTGGCTATGATTTCGCGTTGGACCCGGATATTGTTCAACGTTGCAGCGCCTTCATCACTGAGTGTGCTGTTGAGATAGGCGTCGCGCGAAGAAAAATCAATGTTGGGTTCATATAAAGCGTGACCACTTTCATGTGACAGAGACTGAACGACTGCATTCGGGTTACCGAGCTCATTTTTATCAACGGTAATAACGCGCTTTTGACGATTGGCAAACGTCCCCTTGCCTGCTTCACCTTCTTCAAATGTCCAGCCTCGTTTCTTTAACGTCGCTATGTCATTTTTCATCGTCGGTGATTTATCGACAAGACTATCTACATCCTTTCCATATCCGCTTGAAGAAACATTGGATGCTGGAGGCGTAGCGTTTTTAGAGGTTTCGGCTGGTGCGCTGGCAGCCACACCAGCCTTACTCTCCTTTCCCGGCGTAAATTTCGCCTGCACCGCCGCATCAATATCCCCTTTATGCCCAGAACCCGGCGCCGTTGTGCCCGGCTTGGTTCCCGAGGTATTCAGGTGCAGCTTACCGCCCGTGGTGATATAACCATCCCCTTCCACGAAGAAGTTAAACTCTTTGCCGATCAGGTTAATCTTGCCGTTAGCGTTAAGCTCTATGGCGCTTTCACCTGAGACCAGCCGCAGCTTCGTCCCGGATGCAATAACATACTGCTCGACCGCCGCATCCAGCTTGCCTTTCCCCGTCAGGATCTCGGTGCCACCTTTCACGGCCTGCGTCTGGTTCGCTTCTACGCGATGCAGCTCATTTTTCTTCACGTAATGGCTGCGCGCCCCGCCGACGCTGTGCGTTTCATCATTTTTAACGCTGGTGTCCATGTTGCGCTCGGCCTGGATCCACACCTGCTCTGCACCCGCTTTATCCTCAAAGCGCAGGGCGTTGGCGTTGTCCACAGAGCCCCCTTTCGTGCGGCTCATAAAGCCCATCTGCGTCGCTGCGGCCGGAAGCGCCCACGGCGGCATGCTCGCGTCGTTATACACACGGCCGGTAATAATCGGACGGTCCGGGTCGCCGTTGATAAAGTCCACCACCACCTCGTCGCCGACGCGCGGGATCTGCACCCCGCCGTAGCCCTGGCCTGCCCACGCGCTCGACACGCGAACCCAGCAGGAGCTGGTGTCATCGCCCTTCGCCAGCCGGTCCCAGTGGAACTTCACCTTCACCCGGCCATATTTGTCCGTCCAGATACTCTCCCCCTTCGGCCCCACCACCTTCGCGGTCTGCGGGCCGTAGGTGCGCGGCCAAGCCGTGCTCTGCGCCGGACGGTAAACCACCGCCGACGGAATGACCGTGAAATCGGTACGGTGTATGGTCTCCCCCTCGCCGCTGGCGTAGCGGTTCTCCTCGAAGTGGTAGCCCGCTGCCGTCACCAGATACTCCCCGTTGTCGCTGAAGAACGGCGCGTTGGTTAACGTGAAGGTGTGCCCTGGCGCTATCCCCGCCGCCGTGGCGGTGGCCTGAATCTGCTGATGCTCCACCTGCCAGCGCTCCTGACGGATACGGGCATAGAACTCCCCGTGACCTTTGTCCACAAAGCGACCCGGCCAGTCGTACACGTCAATGCTGCCCGGCTTCGGCGACGCCGGGTTCTGCTGGGCCTGGAAAAGCCACGCGTTCGGCTTGCGGAAGTCATAGTCGTCGAGGCTGTAAATCCCCGGCGTCACGCTGTCCTCCAGCGCCCACTGGCTGATACCCTCTTCGTCCGTGCTGCCGCCGGACGGCGTCTGGTGGTACGGGATGACCTCATAGCCGCTGAACGGCTGATGCTGCGTGGCGGCGTCAGTCAGCACCAGGGTGTGCTTGTCCGCATCGTGGCTGAAGTGATACGCAATCCCTTCCAGCTCCATCAGGCGGCTGATAAAGTCCAGGCTCGACTCCTGATACTGCACGCAGTAGTCCCAGACCCGGTAGCTGCCGGTGAGTTTATCCTCAACGTTGACCTGATGCTCACCGAGCAGGGTTTTCACAATCTGCGGCACCGTCTGCCCCTGGAAAATACGCAGGTTGCGGTCGCGTTTCATCGGCCACAGGTCCGGCTCCACCGTCAGCTGGTACACCGCATAGCGGGTGCCCGTCAGCTCAACGGCGCTCACCGCCACGCGGGTAATCTTGCCGTTAATATAGCGGGAGGTCAGCAGGCTCTGCGTCGGGATGGTCACCGTGACCGGCTGGCCCAGCAGCTTACTGCGGTCAATGCGCGCGTCCGTGCCGAGTACGGTCAGCGTCAGCGCGAACGACTCGGACATCGCCTCGCGGCCTGAGAGTTTCCAGAAAAGCAGCCCCTCCACCGGGAGCTGAACGGTAATTCGGTTGAGCATAATCATTATTCCACTATGGACTAATCTCAGTGCCAGAAGTTAACTCATTTCAATACGCAAAGCGTAAACGCTGCTGGTTTGATAATGAGTAGCTGTAAGATTGACTTCTCATGCCACAAAAAAACCACTTTTCCTGAATTTTCATGGAGATAAACAGTTACAAGAAAGGGTCTTCAGGGGCTCTATCGAACAATTCACCAGCCATTTTGGCGATACGTTCATGTTGTACGAGTTTATTTTTCCACTCCTGCGGAATAGCGGAATAACCATATAATGCTCCCGCTATTTGTCCCGCCGTTGCCGCAACGCTGTCAGCGTCATCGGCAAGATTGGCAGCCAGCAGAATCGCATCCCGGAAATTATCAGTATTCCATACGGACCACATCGCGGCCTCAAGCGTATCGATTACATAACCACTTGAACGAATCTGATCGCGAGTTTTTTGCTTATACTCACCCGCATTTATGATCATTACACGCGCGCACAGTGGGAAAACATGAGGGGAAAAAGCTTCTTCTTTTTGATAACCGTTAATTAAATAGTGCAATACCAATCCCAGAAATTGGCATGCGTTAATTGACTCTACCGCGCCATGCGTTGCTCGACTCTGAGCCTGGGATTCGAAGTAAATCGCACGCAGCGATTTTCGACGAAAGATAGACACCGGTGCTTGACGAATAACCCCAGCATTACCAGCAGTGTGTTTCTCTGTATTACCATACCAGGAAGGTCCGACACGCATATACTGTTCAAGTGCGAATCGCGTCGTATTCCCGATATCGAAGCACCGACCATTACTACTATTCTCTCCGTCAAGATACCATTTCAGGAGATATTTTCTAAGCACATCGGTGTGCATTCTGTTTTCTGAAAGATAAGTCTCTGCCAGACATAATGCCATGGACGTATCATCTGTCCATTCACCAGGTTTTAATTGAAAAGGTCCCGCACCAATAATATCCGCTACATGTTCACTGTCTCTGCGTTTAAATTCAAGAGTAGTGCCAACTGCATCTCCAACAGCCAAACCCACTAATGCCCCAAGTGCTTTATCGCGTGAAACATCTTCATTTGTGATTAAAGGTAATATTTCATCCCATACATGAGAGGAATTTGAATCATCAATGCTGCTTCTTATTACCTTACGAACATTAACTGGCATGTAGTTACGATAACGATCGGCATAATGATTAATTACTGAGTCTTCGCTGTAAAGATCTATCATCCCGCATCCTTTAATCAAACGTTGTTTACCACTTGCGATATCGTTTTTGCCTTTTCAAATACTCAACGTCTTGCTCATGAGGGAGAATAAACTTCAATCCTTTTCCCATTTGCGAAGCTATATAATTAACATTGGACAAATGCTGAGCAAGTTCTGCATCGGTTGTATCAAACTCTTTTGACGCAAGCACTCCAAGATTTAATTTGTGCAATTTACTTTTATCTTTCTCAGACCCCGTTAGAATAGACTTAATATAGTCCAACTGATTCTTCGCCATAACATATAAAGAAAATGTAGGATTTTCATCTAATCGATGATTAATTGCATCAATAGCATCATTGATATAATCCAGCGCGGTGTAATTTTCTTTACTCATGAGTCACCTCAAATACTGTCCTGGCGGTGGCCTAAACCTGCGGATGCTCCACTTCTACCTGTTACACAGCATAGTGCATGCCCGTTCTCTCAACGGCACCGTTCGCCACGTGGATAATCTTGCCGTTAACATAGCGGGATGTCAGTTTTCAGAACAGAATATCCACTCCCGCGAGCTGAACGATAGTTCAGCTGAGCATGATTTTTTTCCACGATGATCTTATCTCAGTGCCTGAAGTTAACTAATCCTCAGAACGAGGGCGGTTATGATATTATTTCTGTGAAACAAAAAATAAAACCACATTTCTATGGTTTTATTTAGATGGCCATGAATTAACTTTGTCAGCTCATCGTTTTTCTATGCGAAACGTAGAAAGAATGATTTCCATGCATCGTTTATTGGCTTCGTAATAATAATCCTGATGATTACGATGAGGCCCAACCACCTCAACGTAACACCATAAATCATTCATTTTAAAGATACGCATATCGTAATAAGCCCTGATATTCTCAGCAGCACTGACTACCTCTCCCGTACAGCTATAAAGATCGCCTGTAAACGAGGGATTGATATCATTTGGGATGCTGGCAATGTCCGATGTCGTAAGAGAGACCGCACTATCGTGGCGGTTAAAGCGCGCAGTTGCTTCATCGAAAATAGCCTGCGCAGCGGGATAATCAGCCTGACGGAAAAGACAGAAATTAATCACTCCATGGTTGACGTTACCTATTGTGTGTTCAATTACCAGACGATTATCATCCAGCGTATTCACCAGCCATGAATCCGGAATTTTAAATCCACTGTTATTTTTGTTGCTAAGGCTGACTGTTTTCAACAGTTCTGAAAGCATCAAATTGCTGCGATGCAGTAAATCCCAGTTGATGGCAATCAGGAAAATAGTATCGGCAATCGTGTTGTAATCTTTCGACGCACAAGCCGTTTTCAAAAGGAAGTAATTTCCCCCACCATTTACAGGATTATAATCCTTCTGCACCGTATATCGTGAAACGACCTCATCACCCGATGGCATCGTTTTAATGGACAGGATATCCGCAAACTTCCCGCTTCCTGAAGGATGCGTAATTATTCTTTGGCTCAGTACTTTCTCACCCATTAAATCGAGCTTATTTATAAGCCAGTCTGACGCATTCATCTCCCACTGACAGTGTTCATATGCAGCCCAGACTTCAATATAGGGGCCGGTGTCATCGGCGATGTATCGTCCGATATTCGTCAGCCCAACCTCCTGAAATGTGATCGGCTTTAACTCTGCTGGCTTAACATTCTGGGGTAACAATAGCCAGTAATGAAGCATCTCTTTTTCTGCAGAGGTATAGAGACATTTCCAGAAGTTTTCCCGAATCTCTTTTTCCTGATCCTTCATCTCAAGAGGGAAAAAATATTGTTTTTCAGCAACCATAATGCAACCTCACTCGTCGCGCTTACTTAAGCCATAAACCCGAAAACATAAGGAAGCTTCCGAGGGTAATTAAGCTTTTAGCAAAGATAAGTAAGCCAGGCGCCACGGCACGTGTCATAGACGATAATTTTTCATAATTTTCCGCGTTGTATCTTTTGTGCCCCCCCATAATCCCGGAAAATAACGTGCAGAGCAGCACTACTGTGATCTTTAATCCCCAAACACACAAGAAAGACATGGATAAGATGATCGAATAATGCTTGGCCGTTGCGACGGAAAATAATGACATTGACTGAGCAAGCCATTTCAACGTAAAGCCAATGACGACCGTAGCCACTAACACTAGAACGAACATTAACCCCGCAAGAAGCCATTGCTTTTTGTTAAATAAATCTTTTCCATTCCAGATAAGCGCTAGCGTCCAAATCATAAAGACTATAAAGAAAAACCAATGCATCACAACGTTCCCCATTTACACATTTTAATCTCCTATCAGGACTGTAACACAGCCAGTCTTAATCACACCATCGCCACTGCCCGCCGCTGGGGACGGCTTACTTTCATCATCGTCATAAATCCAGTCAAGGATCGGTTTGAGAGCAAATTTGATACTGGCATCCCCTCCCAGACCGAGCGCCGCTGCAAGCTCACCGGACACCTTAAGGTTAAATGAATAATCAGTGCTATCAATCCAGGTTCCAACGCCTGCAGAAGCGCCAGCGCTCCCTGCACTCCCTGAAAGCTTGCCATCGGCAACGACTACGCCATAAAAATCGGCTTTAGCCGTCGCCTCTCCTTTGACCGCCGCGGCTTCTGCGCCAAGTTCAACATTAAAACCATAACGCCCTTTATTTCCGTCATATAGTTCACTGACGGCCTTCGCTTCAGCGGTTGCCAGGTATACATCCCCACCGACGCCGCCGTATTGTTGCCCTTCTTTTCCAATGCTTCCCGAGGCGCCATATTGTATTGCGGTGGCGTTTGCATTGAGATTAATCGCCCCGTAATCAGCTCGATCGGTCACTAACGTGCCGCTGGCAGTCGCCACCCCTACTTTAGTACGTACCTCGCCTTTATATT
This sequence comes from Enterobacter sp. 04-C-12-SI-ECC, assembly GCF_047530715.1. Classification (NCBI taxonomy): domain Bacteria; kingdom Pseudomonadati; phylum Pseudomonadota; class Gammaproteobacteria; order Enterobacterales; family Enterobacteriaceae; genus Enterobacter; species Enterobacter sp. 04-C-12-SI-ECC. The sequence continues at coordinate 215,262 of NZ_JBLKDI010000001.1, read as the reverse complement.
TATCCTGACTTTTTGTATTCCCGACCGTGATATCGGCAAGTGCGAATCCGGCTGAAGCCGTATCGGGTTTTCCAAAGCCGGATTTATCTTCAAGGCTTGCATAGGCGCCAAGCACACGGGCGTCGTAAACATCACCATGTATAGCACCATCTTTACCCGCATCCTTCGCCGCCGTTCCGCCCCAGTATTGCGGAGGTGCGGGTTGAGTGGATGCGACCGCAGGGGTCGCTGAGGTATTGCAACCCGTCTTGTCACCTTCCCTGGCGAGAGGCAAACCATTCACAAATACCGTTGTTGAACCACTGAGAATACTTCCCTGACCATGTTGGGAGCATGAAAGCGGGTCGCCTTTTCGTGCTGCCGGAAATCCGCCAATAATTACGTTGGGACTTCCGCTTTGAATTGGGCCAGTATGTGCGCTGGAATCGATGCGCGCTCTGGCGGCTGGTTTTCCCATAATAGCGTTCTCTGTACGCAGATTAACTGTTAACTTTTACAATCGCGCCCTTAATATCGGTAAGGTTAGTTCCCGTTATACTCACCGTATCATTTGCTTTGAGCTCGGTATTGATCCCATCACCTAGTCTTGTAAGCTCATCACCTTTGAAGATGGCTTGTTCCACAGCCTCTGCTTTGAGGTTGCCTTGGCCTACGTGAATCTCAATGGTATCCGGGGCGATCAGAATATAGTTGTCTTTAACTTTGAGTTTAATCGTGGTCACAGATTCCAGCAGCGCGTTACCTTCTTTATCCATGGTCAAGACGGTTTGATCTTTCCCAACGTTTATAACGTGCTTGTTACCAATATTATGCGTTTCATTATTACCTACATCTGATTTCAGGTTCCGCTTAATCGTAATATTCTCATCCTGTCCGATGGTTTTTCTACGATCGACACCGACATCATGAGTTTCAGAATTTTCAATATCCGTATCCATATTTTTTTCTGCATGGATCCAGATCTGCTCGTGCCCGGCTTTATCTTCAAAACGGAGAATATTGGCATTGTCTTTATGGCCATCTTTGCTGCGGCTATAAAAGCCCATCTGCGTCGCCGCAGCCGGCAGCGCCCACGGCGGCATGCTCGCGTCGTTATACACGCGGCCGGTAATAATCGGACGGTCCGGGTCGCCGTTGATAAAGTCCACCACCACCTCGTCGCCGACGCGCGGGATCTGCACCCCGCCGTAGCCCTGGCCTGCCCACGCGCTCGACACGCGAACCCAGCAGGAGCTGGTGTCATCGCCCTTCGCCAGCCGGTCCCAGTGGAACTTCACCTTCACCCGGCCATATTTATCCGTCCAGATACTCTCCCCCTTCGGCCCCACCACCTTCGCCGTCTGCGGGCCGTAGGTGCGCGGCCAAGCCGTGCTCTGCGCCGGACGGTAAACCACCGCCGACGGAATGACCGTGAAATCGGTACGGTGTATGGTCTCCCCCTCGCCGCTGGCGTAGCGGTTCTCCTCGAAGTGGTAGCCCGCCGCCGTCACCAGATACTCCCCGTTGTCGCTGAAGAACGGCGCGTTGGTTAACGTGAAGGTGTGTCCGGGCGCAATCCCCGCCGCCGTGGCGGTGGCCTGAATCTGCTGATGCTCCACCTGCCAGCGCTCCTGACGGATACGGGCATAGAACTCCCCGTGACCTTTGTCCACAAAGCGACCCGGCCAGTTGTACACGTCAATGCTGCCCGGCTTCGGCGACGCCGGGTTCTGCTGGGCCTGGAACAGCCACGCGTTCGGCTTGCGGAAGTCATAGTCGTCGAGGCTGTAAATCCCCGGCGTCACGCTGTCCTCCAGCGCCCACTGGCTGATGCCCTCTTCGTCCGTGCTGCCGCCGGACGGCGTCTGGTGGTACGGGATGACCTCGTAGCCGCTGAACGGCTGATGCTGCGTCGCGGCGTCGGTCAGCACCAGGGTGTGCTTGTCCGCATCGTGGCTGAAGTGATACGCAATTCCCTCCAGCTCCATCAGGCGGCTGATGAAGTCCAGGCTCGACTCCTGATACTGCACGCAGTAGTCCCACACCCGGTAGCTGCCGGTGAGCTTATCCTCAACGTTAACCTGATGTTCGCCCAGCAGGGTTTTGACAATCTGCGGCACCGTCTGCCCCTGGAAAATACGCAGGTTACGGTCGCGCTTCATCGGCCACAGGTCCGGCTCCACCGTCAGCTGGTACACCGCATAGCGGGTGCCCGTCAGCTCAACGGCGCTCACCGCCACGCGGGTAATCTTGCCGTTAATATAGCGGGAGGTCAGCAGGCTCTGCGTCGGGATGGTCACCGTGACCGGCTGGCCCAGCAGCTTACTGCGGTCAATGCGCGCGTCCGTGCCAAGCACGGTCAGCGTCAGCGCGAACGACTCGGACATCGCCTCGCGGCCCGTCAGTTTCCAGAACAGAAGCCCCTCCACCGGGAGCTGAACGGTAATTCGGTTGAGCATAATCTTTATTCCATTTAGCTTATGCGATGCAAAAAAGCGGGTCGCATCTCTGATAAAGCATCATTCAAGAAAGGGGCTTTTCCCGCTCGTTCATCCAAAAAACAAGAGAGTAGATTTTCAGTGACTCTGATGTGACAAATAGCCCTACATTCAACCAGACGTTTGAAATTCCAAACACGCTTACTAAAAGAGGGAAAAATGAGACTGAACATCTGAATGAAATCAAACGAAATAATTCCTGAGCAAGAGCAAATTTGACTGCACCGTTCTTTCGTTTGAAGAATAACCAGGCCGAAGCAAACAAAGAGAGTAGTAAAAGTAAGTCAAGCACGAAAAAAAGCATGACCAAAATGCTGAAACCATCACCTGCAAAATAATTCAACGAAGCACTAAATGCTTTTGCGTCAGAAAGAAATGGGATTCTGTTGTGGCGTACTGAATTCGCGCAATAAAGTAAAATTGCGAGAAGATCCATACTTCCCCAGAAATACCCTGATTTACTCTTTAAATGAGCGACATTTTGTTTATACACGTAATTAACACTGACAAAAATGGAATTCCGCATCTTCGCTTCAGCTAACTCTCCGGGGTCGGAGACAAAAGGGCCTGTCGTTTTTCACTGACGGTGGTCAATTAAGACCACCGCTACTAAGCCAACTGAGCTTTCAATCCTAAAGCGATTTTGTACATAAAGAGGAGAGACGCTCTTCGAACACCTTTGGAATAAGTCTCTGGCCTTGAAGATCGTGCATTACTAAGGATTCACCAGCCAGGTGCCCGGCTTGCTGATATCCAGCGTCTGGCTGCGCGTTCTCCCGTTGCCCTGCAGTTCAATCTTCGCCTCTCCGGCTGGCAGCTTGAGCGAGGCATAGCCGTTGGTCGCCGGACGCAGCGCTTTTGGTTCGCCGTTCACTTTCAGCATTTCACCGTCCTGGATACGGATATAGACCAGCGCAATCGGGCTCGCGGCAGGCGGTGGCGTCTGCTGTGCCGTCGCTGGCTCGCTCACCGTCGCCGTTTCTGGCTTCACCTCTGGCGCGTTCGCGGAAGTTTCTGTCGGACGCGTCTCTGACGGAGCCTGGGCAGCCTGCTCAGGCGCATCATTCCCACCGCTGAACAGCATCGCCCCGGCGACAACGCCCACCAGCACGCCCGCGGCAACCATGCCCGGGATCTTATAGCGACGCCAGTCGAGCACCGAAGCTGGCTTCTCTTCTTCAACCGGAACCAGCATGGTGCCGGTCTTTTTGGCGGTGAGCACGTCGTTGATCCCGGCGACCGGCATCTCAATCAGCGCCGCGAATTCGTCGATAGACTGCGGACGGTCCTCCATGTGCAGCGCCAGCGCGCGGTCGATGGCCTGCAGCAGCGGAATGGAGTAGCCCTGCGGCATGATTTCCACCAGCGGCTTACAGGTATCCTGGATGGAGCGCACCACGCTGACCGGCGGCGGAGTACCCACAATCAGGGTACGCAGCACCGCGCCGAGGGCGTAAATATCCGTCCACGGCCCCTGCTCGCTCTCGTTGTCGTCGGTGTACTGCTCAATCGGCGCAAAGCCGGGGCGCAGCATGGTTTCCGTTTCGTCGGAAAGGTTACCGATGGTGCGGCGCGCAGAGCCGAAATCGAGCAGCACCGGCAGGCCGTTATCCTGGATCTGAATATTATCCAGAGAGATATCACGGTGCAGATAGCCTTCGTCGTGGATGGTCTTGATCGCGCCGAACAGCATCGGCAGCGTGCGGCGGATCCAGGCCTCGTTGATCAGCTCCGGTTTTTCTTCGCGCAGGCGTGAAAGCGTGGTGCCGCTATAAAACAGCGTCCCCATGTAAGCCGTGTCGTTTTGCACCCAAAAACGCAGGACGTGCAGCAGGTTCGGGTGGTTAAACCGCGCCAGCAGACGCGCTTCCTGAATAAAGCTGTTCAGGCCCGCGGAAAATGCTTTGCCAAAGCGCTCACTGCGCAGCACCAGGGTCATGTCGTCGCCGCGCACGGCGAGCGAGGAAGGCATAAATTCTTTGATAGCGATAGTGCGTTCGAGCTGGTGATCCCATGCGCGATAGACAATGCCAAAACCGCCGCCGCCGATCACCTCTTTGATTTCAAACTCGTTGAAGCGGTACCCGACCGGGAGCGCGTTTGGGACAGTCCGATTGTTATCATTATCCGTCATCTTTTACAGTTCTCTTGATGATTATTACGCGGCAAACTGACAGTGAAACTCGCCCTGCTCGCAGGTGACATGCAGGCGTCGGAACTGCTCGTCACTGCGGCTGGCGGTAAGTAAGATCTGGCTCATCTGAGGCAGCAGGGTGTTAGTCAGGATAGCATCCACCATGCGGCCGCCGGACTCCACCTCGGTGCAGCGCTGAACAATCTGTTCCACCACGCTGTCGTCAAACTCAGAAATAATGCTGTGATTCTCTTCCAGACGACGCTGAATGCGCTTGAGCTGCAGGCGCACAATCTGCCCGAGCATCTCGTCGCTGAGCGGGTAGTACGGCACCACCAGCAGGCGGCCCAGCAGCGCCGGCGGGAATACCTCCAGCAGCGGCTGGCGCAGCGCGCCGCTTAATGCGTCAGGCTCCGGCATCAGCTCCGGATCGGCGCACATGGCGCTTATCAGCTCGGTGCCCACGTTGGACGTCAGAATGATAATGGTGTTACGGAAATCAATGTGGCGCCCCTCGCCGTCCTCCATCCAGCCTTTGTCGAAGACCTGGAAGAAGATCTCATGGACGTCCGGGTGCGCTTTTTCAATTTCGTCCAGCAGCACCACGCTGTAAGGGCGACGGCGCACGGCCTCGGTTAACACGCCGCCTTCACCATACCCTACGTATCCCGGAGGCGCACCTTTTAAGGTGGAAACGGTGTGCGCTTCCTGGAACTCGCTCATGTTGATGGTGATGACGTTCTGCTCGCCGCCGTACAGGGATTCCGCCAGCGCCAGCGCGGTTTCGGTTTTCCCGACGCCGGACGGGCCGCACAGCATAAAGACGCCCACCGGTTTGTTCGGATCATCGAGCTTCGCCCGCGAGGTTTTCACGCGGCGGGCAATGAGATCCAGCCCGTGACGCTGGCCGATAACGCGCTGGTTCAGCGTGTCGGCGAGGTTGAGTACCGCGTCGATCTCGTTTTTCACCATCCGGCCCAGCGGGATCCCGGTCCAGTCAGAGACCACCGCGGCGACCACGTTTTCATCTACCGCGGCAAACAGCAGCGGCTCGTCACCCTGCAAGGCGTTCAGCGCCTGCTGCTGTCCCGCCAGCTGGCTGCGCAGCTCGGCGGTCTCTTCCTCGCCCGCCGCAAACAGCGCGGCGCGCAGGCGGATGATCTCCTGCACCAGGCCGCGCTCTTCTTCCCAGCGCCGGGCCAGGGCTTCGCGTTTTGTTTCGTACGCCTCGCGCTCTGTGATTAATGCCGTTACGCGATCGGCCTCACCGGCGCCGACGCGCGCTTCGCGTTCAGCAATTTCAATTTCCACGTCCAGCGCGGCAAGATGGCGCAGGCAGTCTTCCAGCTGCGCAGGGGGCGCGCTCTGGCTGACCGCCACGCGGGCGCAGGCGGTGTCGAGCAGCGCAACGGCTTTATCCGGCAGCTGACGCGCCGGGATATAGCGATGGGACAGCTTCACCGCCGCGCTGACCGCTTCGTCGAGCAGCATGACCTGGTGGTGCGTCTCCAGCGGCGACACGGTGCTGCGCAGCATCAGAATCGCTTTCGCTTCGTCCGGCTCGTGAACCTGTACGGTCTGGAAACGACGGGTCAGCGCCGGGTCTTTCTCAATGTACTTTTTGTATTCCGCCCAGGTGGTGGCACCGATGGTGCGTAGCTGACCGCGCGCCAGGGCCGGCTTCAGCAGGTTCGCCGCATCGCCGGTTCCCTGCTGGCCGCCTGCACCAATCAGAGTGTGGATCTCATCGATGAACAGAATAATCGGCGTGGCGCTGGACTGGACTTCATTAATGAGCGCCTGCAGACGGGCTTCAAACTCGCCTTTCATGCCCGCGCCTGCCTGCAGCATGCCGATATCCAGCAGCCACAGCTGAATATTTTGCAGCGGCTCCGGCACGTCGCCGTCGGCGATACGCAGCGCCAGCCCTTCAACGACTGCGGTTTTGCCGACCCCGGCCTCCCCGGTCAGCAGCGGGTTGTTCTGGCGGCGGCGCATCAGGATATCGACCATCTGGCGGATCTCCTCGTCGCGCCCGACAACCGGGTCAATCTTCCCGTCGCGGGCACGAGCGGTCAGGTCATGGCCGTACTGGGCCAGCGTACCCTGAGCCGCCGGGACCGCACCCGCGGGTGCGTCTACGGCGGCAGCGGCCTGCTGCGTCTCTTTGCTGTTGGTGCAAATAGCGTCGAACTGCTCGATCAGCACTTCGACGTTAAGACGGGTGAACTGCGACGAGATGCTTTTCAGCACGTTGGCCAGATTCCAGGTCTTGAGGATGCCAATCAGCAAATGGCCGCCGCGAATGCGGCTGACGCCAAACTTCAGCGAGCCGAAGACCCAGGCGCGCTCCACGGCGCTGTCGATATGTTCGGAGAGATCGGAAACGGAACTTGCGCCGCGCGGCAGAGCGTCCAGCGCCGCCACGATATCGCGCGTTAACTGCTGTTCGTCGAGGGCAAAGTGGCGGATGACCTGCTGCAGATCGCCATCCTGCTGCTGCATCAGCTGATGCAGCCAGTGCACCAGCTCAACGTAGGGGTTGCCGCGCAGCTTGCAGAAGGCAGTCGCGCTTTCCAGAGAGGTAAATAACAGCGTATCCAGTTTGCCGAAAAGCACGGCACGGCTAATTTCTGACATGTTCGGTTCCGTTGATAACAATGCGTTAGAAAAATTTATCGCTCTGCGCGATACACCAGATCGCCACGCGGGACAGGCTGCGGCTGATGCCCCAGCCAGGTGTTAAAGCCTAATCGCCCATCGCTGCCGAGCGTGGTGCCCTGCACCGCGTCTTCACGCAGGATCACCCGTGTTTCCCATTCAAACTCAATTCCCGCGTACTGGCGCACCCAGTCGCGCAGCTCGGTGACCCACGCTTCGCCCGGCAGAAAGCGGTTGTACTCCTCCGCGCTCAGCGGGCCAATCTCGATACGAAACTTATGCTGCACGTCGCGGACGGCGACGCCGAGAAAAGCGGATTCCCCCATGCGCGGCATGCGGCGTCCTGCTCCCAGTTGCGCCTGCTCGCGGGTGGAGAGCGGCATCCACTGCGGCACGTTGCTCACCAGCTTAACCGGCGCTTTAAAATAGCTGCGCAGGATCTTCTCCAGCCCTTCCGGATCCCGCCCGTGGCGGGTCAGGTGCCCGGCGTGGGTAAAGCGGGCATGGGCGCTCAGGCTGCCCTTGTTCATCTGACCCGGCTGCCCCATGCCGATCAGTGACGCCAGGTAGCCCTCAAAGCGCTTATTGTCGGCGCGATCGAGGGAAACGACAGGCTGCGCATCCGCCCAGGCGCGGTAAAACAGCAGCGCCAGACGATGATGGAACAGATCGGCAAACGCGCTGAGGCTGGTGTCCTGATGATGATGAATCCGCTCGCGGGCGTACTCGGTCATATGCACCGGCAGCGGGCCGTTCGGGCCAAACAGGCCAAAGCTGAGGATCGACACCTCATGCAGCCCGCTTTCTTCACGCTGTCGCACCTGGGCCAGCGTCGACGGCGCAAAGCTCATTGAGGGCTGCTGGCCAATGCGCAGCGGCTCAAATTTCGGCAGCGGCGCGCGTCCCAGCGGGTAGCGCTCGCCGCCCTGGGCATCAATGCGCCTTAACAGCTGAAACAGATCGTAGCGCCAGGGCGTCTCGCGGACCCCGTGCCAGAACGTATCCGGCAGCTTCGTCAGGCGATGCACGCGCAGCGGTGCGGTGGCAGCGTCACTCATACCAGCGCCCTTTTACCCATGCGCGGCGCCCAGTAGCCTATCTCGCCGCGCTGCTGACTCTTCAGGGTGAACTCGGTGAAGCTGTTGATGGAGACCAGACGGGCAAAAAGGCGCTCCATCACGCTGCCGAAAAGCCACGGGCTGGCGCCGGAAAACGCCCGCTCGTCCACCGTCAGGGTGATGCCAATTCCGCGGGCGAAAACGACCGGGCCGGGTTCAGGCACGCGGCGGTGTACCGGCTCCAGCACGCAGTGGCGAACCCCCTCCACCTGACGTGCAACCGGCGTTTCGGCCAGGTTGGCGTACAGACCTAACAGCTGGCGCAGCGCCGCTGCCCCCTCTTCATTTTCGCTGTCCATCAGGCTGAGGTAGTTCATCTGCAGCTGGCTGATGAGCCGCCAGGTGCTGAACCCTTCCGCCAGCGCCGGACGCGGCGGCGTCGGGCCTTTGCGCAGGGTTAACCCCTTCACCGGCATGGAGTCGGCCATAATGAACTGCCCGAGCTCCTGCTGGAGCATCAGCGGCAGGTCGCGGCTGGTACAGAGCACCTCGGCAGAAATGTAGCGCAGGTTTTCCTGCCACGGGGCATGCTGTTCATCCACCAGCGAGACAAAGACTTCCGAGCCGATATAGCCGGTACGGGTGCCGTAGCGCAGGGCGTGCTCGGAGAGCACGCGCTGTTCCCGGCGCAGGGAAAAATAGGCCCCGTAGTTGCCCGCGTCGCCGCTCCAGGTGCTCCAGAACGGACGAAACGTCTGGTCGTCGCGCTGGCCGTCGGCGCTGCCAAAAATTTTATTTACGGCATAAATTTCGTAGTCCAGCGGACGGATGTTATCGACCACCAGATGGTATTCATGCTGGCCTTCATTCAGCTTCTGCCGGGCCGCCACTTTCGGGAACAGGTTGATGACCGGCGTGCAGTGCAGCGCCAGATGGCTGGCGTCGACCACGCGCTCCAGCTGTTCATCCGACTTATCCAGCAGAATGAAGATATCGAAGGCTTTTTCGTTTTCGCAGCGCTGGATAAGCGTGCTCAGACCGCTCAGGCTGATAAAGCGGAAGCGGGCCGGAAACGCAAAATACTCCTGCAGCAGACGGTAGCCGTCAAAGTTGCGCAGATCGTCCGGGAGGAGCGCCTGGTCCGGCGCAAAGCCCTCCTGACGCAGCGCATCCGTTGCCAGCAGCTGTCGCTGCGGCTGCGGGCTGACCGTCTGGCAGACGATCCCGGCGTGGTGCTCCATCACCAGCTCCAGCAGCTTCAGCGCCTCAATGTCCGGGCCGCTAAGGAAAAACTCCAGCCGGTCAAAATTCAGGTGCCCAAGGTTTTGCGGGCCGTCGCAGGCAATGCGGATCCGCAAGGCGCTGTTGATCCCCCGCTGGCTTAAGCCGAGCTGCGCCAGCGGCAGGTCAGCGGGCACGCCGCCGAGCTCCACTTTGTCGATTTTCAGCGGCAGCAGATTGACCTCGTGCGCGGTGGTATAGCTGCAGGTTACGCCGGTTTTTTTCAGCGCCAGGCTGTCCATCATGGTGCCGCGAGGCACAATAAAGCCGTTGCTCAGATCGCCGCGGCTGCTGTCGGGCTCAATTTCCGCAATCGCCATGGAAGGGGTGGGCGCGAGGTAGTTCGGCGCGATCATCTCCAGCAGACGCTGGGAGAAGCGCGGAAACTCCGCGTCCATTTTCATCTGCACGCGGGAGGTCAGAAACGCGAAACCTTCCATCAGGCGTTCGGTGTACGGGTCCGCCACTTCGATGCCGCGCATGCCCAGCCGCCCGGCGACCTTCGGATAGCGTTCGGCAAACTCGGCCCCCATTTCGCGCAGGTAGGCCAGCTCACGGTTGTAATATTCGAGCAGTTTACTTTCCATGATTACCCCGCATCTTTCAGTTCAAAATGGCCGTTTTCCAGATCGACATCGGTGCGAAACAGAAACTCCAGCGGGTACGGCACACACCATAAGCGCCCTTTAATCTCAATGGAGAGCACGTTATGCAGATCCAGCGAGGAGGTATCCGACACGCAGCGGACCTGCAGCCCCTGCGGCAAAATGCGCGGTTCAAAATTGATGATGGCCTCGGTGAGCTTGCGCTGAATGTCGTGCCATTCGATATCCGACATTCTCTTCCCGGCCAGCGGCGCGACGCCGAAGTTAACCACCGAGCGGCTCACGTGCGGTAGCGCGCTTAAATCGCCGGAGGCATCGTGGTTGATGGTGTTAAACAGCCACTGCAGATCCCGCAGCACGTTACGACGCAGCGCGGCGTGGGTGATCAGGTTGCTGTTAGCCGGCTCGCGTTTTTTTTCCGGGTCGTTATCGGTGAGGCGATCGAGCAGCGAAGGCTGCATTTTGTCGCGCGCCCCCACCTTCTCCTGCCTGCTGCGGGCTTGCCAGCCGCTGCGCAGCAGATCGCCTTCGCCAGCGGGATTACTCATTGGCTCCATCCGTCGCAAACGACACGAGGCTTAACGACAGCAACGGGCTTTCGCTTTGCTCGCTGAGCCAGGCTTTCTGGCCCATCCCTTCGTACAGGGTGCCGTCCTCATCGAGCGGCTGCCACTCGGTAGTGCGGCCCAGTTTGATCGCATCCGACGCATCGGCAGAAAACGGGTAACGCGCCGGGATCTGACATACCTGCTCCGTACCGTCGGTCAGGCGCACCAGCGCGTGACGCCAGACCAGATCGGTCACGCTGGCAGGCGCCTGGAAACGGATCTCGGCGATAGCGTTAAACGGCAGCCAGAAATAGCGTCCGTTCACGATGGTTTCGCACACCGGGCCGAGACGGGCATCGCCGTCCATCAGCCAGTCAAACGCCTGAGCCTCATCGTTTTCGAGGGTGATGTGACCGGGAGTGGCCTGCGCCTGGTCAAGCGCTTCAAGGCGCAGCGACCGGGCACGCTCGCCCTCCTCGCGGAGCGCCGCGGCCAGGGTGGTCAGCCACGGCCACTGAGTTTCAGGCATGGCCGGACGCGCCTGCCCCGCCATCACCTGTGCGCGCTGCAGCTCGCCCTGAATGGACTGCTCCAGCAGCGTGACGGTGGGTTTCGCCTGCGGCTTCAGCGCCAGCCAGCTTTTCAGCTGGGTCAGCGCGCGCGTCCCGTTGCCGCTGAGGATTAAAAACTGCACGAACGCGGCGCGGAGGTCTGCATCTGCCGGACGGGCTTTGATCTCCGCTTCAAGACGCGCCAGCGCGTCGTTGAGCGTTTCACCCGCCAGGTGTTGATAGAGCGTATTCATAGCCATTCCTTAATTCGCCGCGCGCCAGGCGCCTACTGCCGGATCGCGCAGCTGAGGACGCAGGGTATCAATCAGAACGATATTCAGCGGGGTGCCTGGGGCAACCCAGGCGCTCCAGGTTTTCTTCACCGCCGCAATACGCGCCTGCAGTTTTGCATCGTCGCTGGCGGTCTCGCGGGAAATTTCTACCGCAACCGTGCCGTTGCTCTTCCAGCTGTTCAGGGTGCTGTCGTAAGGCAGGATCATCCAGCTCTGATCGCTGTCTGGCGTGCTGAATACCATGCGCTCTTTATTGACGGAGGTGATCAGCGCATTTTCCGGATCGGCGCTCTGATTCAGCCCCATCACCGGGAAGCCGTGAATGTACGTCACCGCCATCTCTTTCTGCCCGCCGTTGCGGGACTGCGACACGACGGTGTGACCGCTCAGCCAGCTGCCGTTACCGCAGCGGGTGGTGTCAGAATCCGGAATAAAGAGCGCCGGAGCGGACGCGCCGCCCTCCCAGAAGGTGCGCAGGTGGCAGCCGTCCTGCAGGGTAAACTCCTGCCACGGCGTGCGGTCGGCGGCAACGGTGCGGGAAGCCACGTTCTGATCGGGTGGCAGTAACGCGCCGCTGGCTGGGGTTGCGGTGACGGCAGGCGCAGCCTGCTGCTGTTTCACCACCAGCGCCCACTCCTGCGCTTTAGCTGCCGTGCCCTGCGCCAGCGTCGTCCCCTCGGGATCGTTGAGCGTCCAGCTGAGTTTATTCACTTTGCTGCACTGGTGTTCCAGCAGCGAGCCAAGACGCGGCACAAAGTTTTCCAGCACGGAGACGTCTTTCTTGCCGTTCGCCACAATGCGCAGCGCCACCTCAGGCTTACACCAGCTCTGCGGGGTGTTGTCTTTGATGTTGTCGATCCAGATATCCAGCTTCTGCGCAGGAGACTGCACGATGCGGAAATTGTCAGCCTGCGCGGTGGAGGTCGCCGCCAGAAGTGCCAAACCCGATAGCCAAAGTTTCATATCGTTCCTTGTGTGTCTAATCAGTTCCGCAGGGAAGAAATTGTGCTGCGTCAGAGAGGGTGTGCAGCAAAGTGGTGTCCTGAGGGTTGCCCATCCATACCGCCAGGGCGGTATAGTTATCCTGCGCATTCCCCTCCTGCTCGCCATTCTTTTGAATGATTTGGTTCATTAAGGTCAGCCACTCCTGCGGCGTATTGACCATGTGCAGCGACTGCTTCATTTGCTCTTCGCTGACGCCGTGCCAGAACCCGTCGGTGCAGAGTAAAAAGGCATCGCCGTCTTCTACCTGCACCACGTCGCTGTAGCTCGCTTCCGGTCCGCCGTTTTCAATTCCCAGCGCCAGATAAAGCAGGTTGCTGTTGAGATCGTCCGTCTGATGCCCGGCATCCTTCATCTGCTGCACCAGACTGTGGTCCGTGGTGACGTGCCACAGCCACCCCCGGCGAAACAGGTACAGGCGGCTGTCGCCGGCATGCGCCCAGTACGCCAGCCCGTAGTCCCGGTCAATAAACAGGCTGACCAGCGTCGTGCCCATCCGGCGATAGTCCTGAACGGCCTGCTGTTCGCTCAGGATGGTGCGATTCGCCGTCTGCACGTAGTCGCGGATGTGCTGCGCATTAAGATGTTTGTCGCCATCGAAGCGGGAGATAATGCTGTTACGGGCCAGTTCCGCGGCGACTTCACCACCGGGCAGACCCGCGATGCCGTCGCAGACGACAAAGCAGGCTGAGCGTTCCCCTATGGTTTCTCCCGTCTGATCCTGGTTGCTGGCGCGCGTCCCCTGGCGGGAGAGAGAAGCGGTTGCGATATTCATTTGTCTTCCGATCCGCTCTGTGAGTCTTTGTACTGATTCACCTCCATGTCATACGCATGAAGGAAGGCTTCGCCGAACAGGGTGTGGAAGTCATCCTCAATCTCGCCCGCCGTCTCGCCATAGCTACGAACAAAATAGTCCCACAGGGCGGCTTTGCGGCTGCCCGGCAGCGCCAGACGCGAGGTCATGCCGTTTTGCTTCGCCTGCTCCTCCAGCTGTTCCGGGTTAAAGGACTGCAGCATCGCGGCGATGATGGCGCGGATACCGGAGATCATCCCCAGCTGGTGCGCCTGAAGGTCGATCAGCGCGTCGCGCACCGATTTGGTCGGCGGCATAAAGCCCGGCATCGGGGTGCCGAACATCTGAATTAAGACGGTTTTCCCGGTCGGCAACAGCTTGAACGGGTTGTTGGCATCGTCCAGCACCATGGTCATATCGGCTTTTACGCCGCGTTTCAGGATGGAGCGCGACGAGAGCAGCGCCACGGTGCCCTGCGAGAACATGCCGAGAATCTGCCCCAACTGACGCATATTTTCCCGGTCAAACTGCGGAACAGGCTGCATTTCGCTCAGGCCCATACCTTCAAGCAGCGCCTGCAGCAGCTCGCCCTGCAGCACTTCACCCTTCTCGCCATTATTCGGGCTGGCGGTTGGGGATGCCGCGTTATTGACCGGGTCGATGCGCAGGCGCCCCTTCGGTGCCTGAGCGCTGCTGCGCGCAACGGCCTGCGGCGTAGGCATGGTGAAACCTGCGTAATCCGGCCGCGCCGGCTCTTCTTCACGCGGCGTTTCCTGCGGCTCTGGGGCGAACAGCGGAGAATCGGCAAGCACGTCCTCTTCCTGCTCCGGTTCAGGCGTTGGTGCTGGCTTTTCGTCTGCAATATCATCCGGGTGGGTTAACGGTGCTCCGCCCATCAGCCCGAGCGGGTCATCATTGCGCGCGGCTGGCGCGCTGGCCTTTCCACCGAACAGCGCCAGTGGGTCAAGCTCGTCCGCCGCGTCTTCTTTAGGGGCGGGTTGCCCCTCAACCGGCGGCACCAGCGTGGAAGGCGTCACGTCGTCAAAAATGCTCTCTTTTTTGAACAGCACTTCGTCGCTGAACAGGGTGTCCGGGTCGACGTTCTTGCGCTCAAGCGTTGGATCGCTGTCGTTGAACATCGCCAACGGATCTTCGGCATTACGCTCCGGCGCAGCGGGCTGGGAGAAGGGATCCTGTGAGGCCGCAGGCTGCGGTTTTGCGCGGTTGCTGGAGATGCTGTCGGAGATGGAGAACTCCTGCATCAGGCTGTCCCAGATTTCGGAAGGCACGGCGGTCGGTTCCGCCTTCCCGCGTGGCGCGGGGTTAGCAGGCTTCGCTTGCGCTGCGGGCGCAGCGGGTGCGGCTGTCGGACGCGCCTGCTGCTGCATGCTGGCCGCCATACGGCTCACCGGCTGTGTGTCGTGGATCAGTTCGGTCACTTCGATACGGTAGTCATCAATACCGAGAATGTCGCCATCCTGCAGTTCAACCTGACGTCCGCGCTCCAGCGGAATATCGTTTAATACCACGCGGGTGACGCTGCCACGGTTGGTGACGCGGCATTCGCCCTGAGCGTCAACGTGGACAATGGCCTGCAGACGCGAGATGGTGCGGTCATTGTCCGGTAATACCAGATTGTTATCCGTACCGCGCCCAATGGTGCCGCCCGGGGCGTAAAAATCACAGCTGCTTTGCGGCGGCTGATGACCGGGTTTCGTAGAAATAATCGTGAATCGCATGGCGTATTCCTGCTGGTATGATTAGCGCTCAAACGCTGCCGCTCTCGGGACGAGAACGGCGGCGTTTGGGGCCGCTTCCACTGCTTCTATTTTGCGGTTTTGAGCGGACGAATCGCGTCGCTGTTGGCGATTAAGCTGCACTTTAAAACCTGATATTGACCCGGTTCAGTACCACCTATCTTCTCTTTCAGAGAAGAAACAATGATCTGGTCAGCTTTTTCGAAATTTTCAGCAGGGAGATTGCTTGCTTCCAGCCAGGTGGCCGCGCTGGCCT
This sequence comes from Enterobacter sp. 04-C-12-SI-ECC, assembly GCF_047530715.1. Classification (NCBI taxonomy): domain Bacteria; kingdom Pseudomonadati; phylum Pseudomonadota; class Gammaproteobacteria; order Enterobacterales; family Enterobacteriaceae; genus Enterobacter; species Enterobacter sp. 04-C-12-SI-ECC. The sequence goes on along the minus strand of NZ_JBLKDI010000001.1, from coordinate 199,846 downwards.
CTGCATCATCTTTCAGACTTTTACTGTCCGCGATCTTACTGATGCAACGGTTTTGTACCCAATTTTCAAAGATTTGTTGCTGAGAAAAAGCGCTGACGGCAGGCAGATTTTGGGCATAAACGGCAGAGGCATTGATAGCCAAAACCAGCAGTAATAAACGTTTCATTTCAGGCTCCAGAAGGTGGCGTTGGTCGGAATAAACGAACCATTACCCGGTGAGCCGAGGAAATGGCAATCATCAGAGCAAATATTTCCATTCCAGAGTGTGACATGACCGGTTGCGTCGCTCCAGCCATGCCCGGTAAAGATGATAATGCCTTGCTTGCCTGCAAATTGCGCAGGCGTTGGGGAAGAGACCGACATATCTGCATTGCCCAGTACCGTGGGGAGAAATGCAATCATATCTTTAACGCGGAACATATAGCGCTTTTTGTCATTCCCGGTCACTGTCGCATATTTACTGTTAGAAGGAATCGGAATGCCACAGTAATTTAAAACGTAACTCATACGAATTGGGCAGGCATTTTTAAAAATACCGGCGTCGATATTATGCTGAACTTTTCCACCCAATAATTTGCCAACCTGTTCTACATTTACGTTCACTTCTCTGAATCTGTTCCAGGCGGCACCAAAAGCAGGACGCATATGAGACATCTCGTTTCTCCTTGATAAGAAGCTCAGGGTAAAGTGAGCCCTTTCGGGCCCACTATTATTATGCTTCTTTGTTTTCTTTGATATTCCAGCCAGCGCTGCTTTCAGCACCTTTACCACCCGACGTGGTCTGCTCCCAGTACTGCTGTTTCACTTTCGCAGCCTGGAATGCATAGGTCACACCCACGGTGTCGCCGTTGTCTGCACCGGTGTACTGAACGGAAGTCACCAGCACATCTTCCAGCGTAATGCGGGAGTATTCCACCTGCTGACCGCCCGCTTTACAGACGGACAGCTCAACCTTAGTCAGGTGTTTACCGCTGGCGCAGTGTTTCAGGATAGCGGTGGTGGATTTGTCGATCAGCGCGTTAACGTGCAGGTCGTTAAAGTTAACTTTACCGGCACCGCCGCCACCGCCAACGCTCATATTACCTGGCTGGGAAGCGCCCCAGGAGAAGGAGGTAATATCAGTCCAGCCGGTGTGGTTAGAATCTTTAGATTCGCCCGTAACACCCTCGACCTTCAGAAACATATCAATAGCCATAATATCTACTCTTCGTGGATGAACAATATTGCTTTCGAAAAAGCACTTATATGGCAAACAGGAAAGCATGGGGCTGAATAAAACCGTCCATATTTTACCTCTGCCTCATATCAAATGAACCGTGTCATTTGACAGTCTTACATTCCTCCGAAATAACGGAATGAATGTGAAGTCATTATTACCGTTCCAGCCGTCTTTCTTGCCGGCCCGTGCAAGATGTTGCTCTTACGCGTCTTTCGTCTTCAGCGACGGCAGCTTGGATACCAGACGCAGGGAAACGGTCAGACCTTCCAGCTGGTAGTGTGGACGCAGGAAGAACTTCGCGGCGTAGTAGCCCGGGTTGTCTTCAATTTCCTGCACCTGCACTTCCGCAGCCGCCAGCGGTTTACGGGACTTGGTCTCCTGAGAGGAGTTCGCCGGGTCACCGTCGACGTAGTTCATCACCCAGTCGTTCAGCCAGCGCTCCATCTCTTCGCGCTCGCGGAAGGAGCCGATTTTGTCGCGCACGATGCACTTCAGGTAGTGGGCAAAGCGGCAGCAGGCGAACAGGTACGGCAGACGAGACGCCAGGCGCGCGTTGGCGGTGGCATCCGGATCGTGATACTCGGCCGGTTTTTGCAGAGACTGCGCGCCGATGAAGGCGGCAAAGTCGGAGTTTTTACGGTGAACCAGCGGCATAAAGCCGTTTTTCGCCAGTTCGGCTTCGCGACGATCGCTGATGGCGATTTCGGTCGGGCACTTCATGTCCACGCCGCCGTCATCGCTCGGGAAGGTATGGCACGGCAGGTTTTCCACCGCCCCGCCGGACTCCACGCCGCGAATCGAGGTGCACCAGCCGTACTCTTTAAAGGAGCGGTTGATGTTGGCGGCCATCGCATAGGCCGCGTTCGCCCACGAGTAGCTGTTGTGGTTTGCGCCGTCGGTCTGCTCTTCAAAGTCAAAGCTGTCCACCGGGTTAGTGCGAATGCCGTACGGCAGGCGCGACAGGAAGCGCGGCATCACCAGCCCCAGATAGCGGGCGTCTTCGGATTCACGCAGTGAACGCCAGGCGGCGTATTCGGTGTTCTGGAAGATCTTAGTCAGATCGCGCGGGTTAGCCAGCTCCTGCCAGGACTCCATCTGCATCACGCCCGGCGCGGTACCGGTAATGAACGGACAGTGCGCCGCAGAGCCAATGCGCGCCATTTCCCCCAGCAGCTCAACGTCCTGCGGGCTGTGGTCGAAGTAATAGTCGCCGACGATGCAGCCAAACGGCTCGCCGCCGAACTGACCGTACTCCTGCTCGTAGATTTTCTTGAAGATCGGGCTCTGGTCCCAGCCCACGCCCTTGTAGCGTTTCAGGGTGCGGCCCAGCTCCTGCTTGGAGATGCTCATAAAGCGGATCTTCAGCATCTCGTCAGTTTCGGTATTGTTGACCAGGTAGCTCAGGCCGCGCCAGGCGCTCTCCAGCTTCTGAAACTCTTCGTGGTGAATGATCTGGTTCACCTGCTGGGAGAGCTGCTCGTCGATACCGGCAATCAGGTTCTGAATGGTGCGGTAGGTGTCGTTCGAGAAGGTGACGGTATTTTCCAGCGCCTGCTGCGCCAGAGTCTTGACCGCACTCTCCACGGCAGAACGCGCCTGATCGGTTTTCGGGCGGAACTCTTTGTTCAGCAGCGCGCTGAACTCATCCTGGCTGAACGCCTGACCCGCCTGCTGATCGTGTTGTTGAGTCTGGTTGCTCATCGATTATTCCTCGCTACCTTTCGCGCTTTCGTCATTTTTTGGCATCTGGCTCAGGGATTTGAGCAGCGTCGGATCCTGAAGGATTTTTGCGATCAGCTCTTCCGCACCGTTTTTGCCGTCCATGTAGGTCAGCAGGTTAGAGAGCTGCGTGCGCGCCTCCAGCAGCTTGTTCAGCGGCTCGACTTTGCGGGCCACCGCGTCCGGCAGGAAGTCGTCCATGCTGTCGAAGGTCAGATCGACGTTGAGCTTACCTTCGCCGGTCAGGGTGTTATCTACCTGGAACGCCACGCGCGGCTTCAGTGCCTTCATGCGTTCATCGAAGTTATCGATGTCGATTTCCAGGAATTTACGCTCGTCGACGGCTGGCAGGTTTTCCACCGGCTTGCCAACCAGATCGGCCATAACGCCCATCACAAACGGCAGCTGAATTTTGCGTTCTGCACCGTAGATCTCTACGTCGTATTCGATCTGCACGCGGGGAGCACGATTGCGTGCGATGAATTTCTGTCCACTGTTACTCATTGCCATGATGTTCTCCATCAAAGATGCGCGGTGAAGGTGAAACGGCAGACTCCATGCCTGTCGTCATAATGCCAGGACGCGTCATTCGCGGCGTCCAAAGATGTTTTCCAGTTGGTTAACGCCGTCTGGCGCCAGGTCGCGAATAATGTCCATAAAGTTAAGTTCTGACAGCCGCTGCACCCGTTCAATCATCAGCGGCGCGGGGTGGCTCGGTTCGTACTGCGCAAAGTACTGCTTCGCTTTTTCCAGCATTAGCTGCGCGTCGGCGCGGCTGGTAACCTGCACGCTGCGCCAGTCGGTGACCGGCTGAACGGGCTGCGCTGCCGCAGGCTGCGGCTCAGCGTGCGGTTCAGCCTGCGCGTCACGGTTTGGCAGCAGCTTACTGATGTCGGTCACCTGACACGCGCTGGCGACCAGCCCCACGGTTTTCAGCAGCTGTTCCATTTCCGGTACGCCGCTTTCACCGAGATGCCCGGTGAGCAGCTCGCGGATGGCCAGCAGCCGTTCGTTAATCACAATGACCGCTGCGGTCCCCGGCTGGTCGCCGCGCGCCAGCTCGTCAATCAGTCTTGGACGGCCACCGGGATAGTCCGGACACTCGGTTTTACTGCCGTCCAGCAGCGCCTGGGCGTCACGCAGCGAAATTTCATCGCCGTTTGAACGCAGCAGCGAGGCGTTACGTACCGCGACGGTGAGCTCGGATTTATCGCTCAGCCCTGCCAGAGCGTTAATGCGATAGAACGGGTCGGTTTCGCCATACTCTTCCAGCAGCGGATAGAGCGGCTCCCAGTAGCGCGCGATCGCCTCCTGCACCAGCAATAGCCCGTCCGCGTAGCCCGCAAGACCGCGACGGCGGGTCCAGGCGTGGGTTAACGCCAGCATCACGCGAAGATCTTTGGTGCGGCTCAGCAGGCTGGTAGCGAATTTTTCTACCGTGTTCCAGTCCGCAGGCTCTGCCGGGATGATGGTATCGCCAAACTGCTGTTCCGCTTTGCCCTGACTGGCCTGGTTCATCGCCTGGAAGTCAGCGTCATATTCCAGATTGTCGCCACAGGGCTTGTCGGGACTTATTGGCGCGAGAAATTCTTCGATATTCATGAGATCCCTGCTTATTCAAACATAGGCGGATAGAGACCGTGACGCCCCGGGCGGGCGCCCCCTGCCGGGTCGAACAGCAGGGTAAAAAGCTGCCCGGTGAAGTTGCCGCTGTGAACGTGGGTGTACAGCGGGTAACCGTCGCAGCGGTTGGTCCACCAGTAGCTGGTCTGACGCAGCGGGTCAAAGCACTCTGCCGCCTGCGGCCAGCCCAGCGTGCTTTGGCCGTCCTCGTCGTAGCCAATGACGTCGAGGATGTCAGAGCGCTTCTGCGGCTCGACGGGCTGCGGCGCCGGAATGGACATCAGCATCTCATCCAGCTGCGAGGCGGAAAAGCTGTTACGCACCGCGTGCAGCCCCAGACGACCAATTTGCTGATACCAGCTCTCCGCCTGGCTGAGCAGGCTGGTCGACCACTCTGACGGGGCGAAGCTCAGCTGAATGCAGACCGGGTACTGTCGGCCAACGCTGTCGCGGCCGGGCAGCAGGCAGCCCATCTGGATCATCTGACTGCCCAGCATCGGCGGGACGACGAAATTCCAGACCGGAGCTTTGGTGAACTGGCGCTCGCCGCTGCGCTGCTCTTCCTGCTGCCAGGCCAGCAGGCCAACCTGAAACCAGTGCGACCACTGGCGCTGTAAGGTGTCAGGAAAGCGACGCTGCAGGAAATCTCCGGCGCTGGGTAATTTGCCATACCAGCTGTAGCGGTTCATCGCAGGGGTATTCGTCATACGGCTGTCCTTGCGGTTATGGGCATGAAAAACGGGGAAGCTGGAACGGGTTGCGGATGCTGTTCGGCGCAAACTCCAGCGTGACCTGATGTCCGTCGACGTTGAAGGTGGCCTGACGGCTCAGGCTTCCCGCGCCCGGGCTGGTGCTCGCTTTGTCAAAAAAGCGGTTGAGCGCCCAGGAGCCGTTGGTCACAAGCGTCGCGGTGCTGCCGTTAGCCAGACCCAGCTGCATACGGACCTGGTTGGTGCCGCCCGGCCCCGGCCAGTTCATGATCTGCACCGCCTGCGGACCGTGGCTGTAACGCAGCAGCTGACCGTCGACATCCAGCGTCAGGTTCAGAATGGTGTTATCCATTCGCACGGTGCGAACCGTCACCTTGAAAGATGGCGTGGTTGCGCCGTTAGCAAAGAACGCGTCGCGAATCGACTGGGCCTGCTGGAACGGCCTCAGCAGCCCTTCGCTGCCCGGCAGGGTTTTACCGTCGATACCCGGCATAAAGCGCCAGTTTGCCTGCGTCGTATCCACTTTGCTGGTCAGGTTGTCGCGAAAGAAGGTATCCATCAGCCCGGTGCCCGGCGCAAACATGCGGGCGAGATCGTCCGGAGTGACCTCAGTGCTGGCGCTGCGCACCAGCGGGTAGCGACCGGCTATCGCCTGACGGCAGAAACCGCCGACTTCAACGTTGATCCGCTTACGCACGTTTTCCAGATCGCGGCGCTGGGTATCGCTGCTGGCCCCCACCGCCATGTTGCTGAACATGGTTTGCAATCCGCCCGGCAGTCGACCGGCGCTGGCCTGCAGACGGCTGATCGCCTCGCCGCCCGGCGCCGGCATGCCGCTGTTGGCAGCGTCCTGCACGGCGGTCAGGTAACGATAAAGCTCATCCACCTGCTTAAGAAAATCATCAAAGACGATGGTCTTGCCACCCTTTTCCAGCGGCTGGGCCAGCTCAATCATCGGCGCGTAGTGGTCCGTCACCAGCTGCTCCGGCGCCTGAGTAATCGCGGCGGCCTGCGTCGGGGCATTGTCATTATTGCTGAACAGCGCTTCCAGCGTGCGGGTGGCGCGGTTGCTCTGCGCCTGCGCTTTATCGGCATCTTCCGGTGCCGGGGTATCCCGGGAGAGCGTCAGCACCTGGCTCAGGTTCTGCACCAGACGGCGCAGGGGAGAGTTTGCGCCAGAGAGCAGGCGCGCAGTGTTGATGCGCTGGGAGAGATCGGCGCTGTTGTTAAGCTGGATGTCGGCGAGAAAGCGATCCCAGTTCGCGATAAAGTCGCGCATGTAGAGCTGGCGTACGGCGTTATCGATCTGCTGTTTATCTTCCTGCGCGGTCGCGGCGCCCAGCACCCAGGCGTCGTCTTCATGCAGAGCGGTCGTTACGCTGTCAATCTGGCTGTTAAAGCTTTTCCAGTAACCGTCCGGCGTATAAAGACCCGGCACCCCTTCGCTCACCGGCTTACCGCTTTTGCGGGAAAACACCAGCTCGCTCTGTGGCCCGCCCAGGTCGGAAAGGGAGACCGGTTTGAGGTTGTCGTCATGTTCCAGCAGGCGCTTCAGGCGACCGTAGACGCGGGTTGAAAGCGGCTGCTGGTTGATCAGCGCTCTTTCACGCGCCACCAGGGATTCGTCCTGCGCGTACGGCGAGGCCTGAATTTTCGGCTCCAGCAGCTGGGTGAGATGCCATTCGAGCTGCTGCAGCTGCGCCTTCGTGACGTTTTGCGGCAGGTTGCGCTGCAGGTTGAGCATCACCCAGGAGTGCAGGAATTTGCCGTCGTAGTGCTTCGGCTGATAGAGCATCTGATAGGCTTTCAGCGCCTCGTAGCTGTACTCCACGTCGCTGCCGTTATCGTTGCGCAGCCAGGTGGTGATGTGCATAGCAACGGCGGGCAACAGCAGCTGATCCAGCGCCTTCTGGTACAGGGACTGCGAAGCATCGCTGACGTCATCCCCACGGTAAAGCCCCATGCGGCGGGAGACTGGCGGATCGTTGACATCAAACGCGTCGCTTTTCGGCAGGTCCACCAGGCCATTCAGCAATGGCAGCAGATCGAACAGGTCACGCTGCGGCTGGTTCTGCAACGCTTTGCTCTGCTGGTCCAGCAGCGGCACCTTCGCATCCACCTCTTCCAGATAGGCCTTGTTTTTAGCATAGCTGGTGAGCCACAGCCCGCCGAGGATCGCCAGCAGGGCCAGCAGCGCCACGTAGCCGGACCAGATCACCGCCCGGTTGCGCAGTTCCCACCAGCGGTTTTCCCCGGCGATCCCGGCTTCCTGGAAAATAACGTTTTGCAGCAGGTTCTTGATGAAGAAACTCTGGCCCTTCGCGCCCGGTATTGGGGCTTCTTTACTGACCGAATCCCAGTTATCGCGCTCTGCCCCTTCCGGCAGGGAGAGCGCGCGGTTCAGTTCGCCCATTACGCGGTCAAACGGCATGCCTTCCTGCGTCCCGCTGGCGAAGTAGATCCCGCGCGGTGAGAACTCAGTTTCGAAGTTGGAGCGCGCAAAGACCGTGCTCAGGTAGTCCGCCAGCAGCGGACGCAGCGCAGCGAACTCCTGCGGGAAGAGATACGCTTCGGCGCGGGTTTTCGCGTCATGCTCTTTAAGCATGGTTTCCGGCAGCCCGGCATCAAGACGCTGCTGTAACAGAGAAAATTCCTGCTGGAAGTTGCCCATCAGGTCGTAATCGGCGTGTTTGGTCTGCTCCCACGGCAGCGTGAAGCCCCAGATCTGGTCGCGCTGCGCTTTATCGTAGTCGGCAAACCAGGCGCGGAAGCCTTTGAGAAGGTCGGCCTTGGTCACCATCACGTACACCGGGAAGCGGATACCCAGCTGTTCATGCAGCTCAGACAGGCGCTGGCGCAGGTTCACCGCCTGCTGGCGGGACGCCTCGGCAGACTGGGTCAGCAGGTCCGAAATGCTGATCGTGACGATGACGCCGTTGATCGGCTGGCGGCGACGGTACTTGCGCAGTAGCCCCATGAACTGCAGCCACTCACCGGCATCCTGCGCCTGCTCGCTCTCCTGGGTGGTATAGCGACCCGCGGTGTCCAGCAGCACGGCCTCGTTGGTGAACCACCAGTCGCAGTTGCGCGTGCCGCCAATACCGCGCAGCGCGGTCTTACCAAAACGGTCGGCCAGCGGGAACTGCAGCCCGGAGTTCACCAGCGCCGTGGTTTTACCGGAGCCCGGCGCGCCGATAATGACGTACCACGGCAGTTGATAGAGATATTGCGTGCTGAAGCGCTGGGTCCACTGGGCGCCCTGGCCCGCTTTGCTGAAGTGCGCTTTTTTAAGCATCTGCGCGGCTTCATCAAAACGGCTGGCGAGGATCTGCTCCTCACTGTTCAGGCGCTGCTGCGGATCCGCCGCCTCCGGGCTGGTGGTGTTCTCGTTGAGCTTGTCCATCAGCTTGCGGTTCAACCAGGCGTTATAAAGGCGCGGCAGAATATGGCCCTGCGCCCACAGCAGGTAGACCACGGCGATACTGATGATGCGGTTCTGTTCGGATTCGAGCGGTCGGGTGTCCACGATGGACAGCAGAGGGCCAATCATCCAGATCACCGCCGCCAGCGCCGTTACGCCGAGGAAGCTCCACAGAATGCGGTTGGTCAGAATGGAAAGAAGTGTAGTCAGCATCCTTAGTTTCCTTGCGGCAATCCGTTCAGCTCGGCCTGGGTGTTTTCAGGCGACACCAGCAGAGTAATTTCCACACGGCGGTTACGGGCGCGGTTTTCCGGCGTCGTGTTCGGCGCCACCGGGTTAATCTCGCCCCGCCCTTCCGCCTTCACGCGGCCAGGCTGAGAGAGGCTTCCCTGCAGCATTTTCTGTACGGAGCGCGCGCGTTCCAGTGAGAGCTCGTAGTTAGAGGCAAAGCGCGCGCTGCGGATCGGCACGTTATCGCTGTAGCCCACCACCAGAATTTTGCCGCTGACGTTGTTCATCGCCTGCGCAATGCGGTTGATGACCGGTTCATAGCGGTCGCGCACGACGGTCGAGGCGGAGGCAAACAGCCCGTCGCCCTTCAGGATCACGACGCTGCGATCTGCCTGGTCTTTTACCGCCACCAGGCCCGCCTCAATTTCAGGCTTCAGGAAGCCGCGCAGGTTAAGCACCGCGGGCAGCTGACGCGCCGGCTGCTGGATGGTGGTTTCCGGCAGTTGGGACTGATAAATCTTCGCCAGCACCGGGTTGGTGTTGTCGCCAAGGCGCCAGTTAAGCACGATATAAAACAGGCAGGCGATAAACCCGGCCAGCGCCACGCAGGCCCACAGGGGAACCATCGGCCGCCAGAGCTTGCGCAGCACCGGACGATCTTCCGGATGGGGAGAAAGCGGCGGCGGATAGCTGCCGCGCACGCCGCGGATCATCTGCCACAGCCGCTGCTTGATGGTTTCAAGCTGGGTGCGGCCATTGTCCAGCACCCGATAGCGCCCCTCGAAGCCGAGCAGCAGGCAGTAGTTGATCATCTCCAGCAGCAGGATATGCTCGCGCGGGTTCTGCGACAGGCGCGCCAGCAGCTGGAAGAACTTTTCGCCGCCCCAGGTTTCGTTATGGAACGTTACCAGCAGGCCATTGCTGGACCAGACGCCGCTGCTGCCCCAGGGAGTCAGCGCGGCGGCCTCGTCCAGCGCCGTGCACAGGCAGTAGCGCGCCCCGACGATCACTTCGTAGGGCAGCCCCGCCTGCTGGCAGCGGACTTCAAAACGGCGAATCTCATCGATCAGGCGCTGGCGTAACGCCACCTGATCGTCATGTGATACCGAATGACGGATCTGCGGAATCGCGTTGAGCAGCGGATTGGCGGCCGCCACCAGCTGATTGTTGCTACTGGCTCCGGTAAACGCGGCATCACTGCCGCTATCCTGTCGTTCCTGCATATTAAGCGCTCGCTTTATTATTCTGTCGGGCTACGGATGGCCCAAAACTCCATATCCAGCCCCGGGAACTCCCCTGCAAGGTGCAGGGCGAATGCGCCGGACTTATCCATCTCGTGCCACAGCTCGCTGCCCTTCTCCAGCTCGAAGTAGCTGTAGCCGGCATGCCACGGGATCTGCGGCGGCGCGACCGGCATGGCGCGCAGCATAATGCCCGGCAGCTGCAGCTGAACCAGATCGCGAATTTTCGAGACCGGGGCAATTTTCATCTGCGCCGGGAAGTGGGTTTGCAGGTGTTCGCCCGGCACGTTGGCTTTCACCGCCAGCACGAAGCCGAATTCGCGCACCATGCTGGTTTCAGGAACAGTGGCGATGTTCAGGCCATGCGAGCGCTCGTTAAGCGGCAGCTGAATGGCGTGGTCTTCCATCACCAGCGACAGCCCCTGGCGCAGCATCAGCATCAGCTTGCTGAAACAGTTCGCCAGATCGTCGTGATCGTAGATCGGCAGCACGCTCTCGGTGGTGCGCTGCGACGTCCAGGTCGTGAGCTCGGTGGCAAACGGCAGCCAGCTGCGCCAGAGCGTTTCCGGGTGCAGCAGCGGCAGCGTTTTTAAATGTGAAACCTCGCCCAGATGACGGTTCACGAGCGAAAGCAGCGTAAATTCAATCAGTTCAGAAGTGTTAAAGCGGCCAGGCTGACGCAGGCGGCCGCCAATCTGCTGGCTGCGCTGCACCAGCAAACCGTGCAGATCGTTGATCATGCTGTAGATCTGCGGGCTGTTATTGGCGTTCAGCATCGGCGGGATGTAGCTGTTATCCAGCCGCACGTGGTTGTCGTTGCGTTTTTCAGTCACAAACGCCACGCCGATGGATGTCCATTCTGCCGTGAGGTCTTTTTCCAGCATCAGCGTCAGGCGCAGGCGGCCAAACTGGACGGTGGCATCCCCCACCGACATGGCGTTATCGTCCTCCACCTCCTGCTCAAACGCGACGAAGCGGGCCAGCGAGGCGGGCTCTTCGCTGAAAATCACCTCTTCCCGCTCGCCACGACGAACCGGCAGGGCGAGCACCACCTTTTCGTTGGTGAGATTGTCAGGAATTTTTAGCGGCGCGGGACCATTGCGTCCGTTACGGACCTGGAAAAAGGTGCCGTCCGGCAGCAGCCCGCTGCAGTAGCTCAGGGCAATGCATCCCTGACGAAGCATCGCTTCATCCAGTTCAACGTCGAGAAAGCCCCAGAGATACGATCGCTGCAGTGCGCCCCATTCACGAACATGGTTGAGCAGATAGCTTTCAGTCCGCTGAAAATGGTGTGGACGCAGGAACATGCCTTCGGTCCAGACGACCTTTTCTGCTTTGGTCATGATGATGTGTTTCCTGTTGTGAAGCGCGTTACTGGCTGATGACCCGAATGCCGTTTACGTCGAGAAAAACGTTGGCCTGGAGTTCATCCGCGGACCATTTCCAGAACTGGTAGATATGATTTTCGCCTGGCACAGGCAGCGGGAGTGAAACGCGCCATTTTTTACCGTCCAGCTTCTGATATTCCGCCATCACGCCGATATAACGCGCCTCAGGATCGCTCTGACCGCTGAGGGTTTTGGACAGCTGTCCCGGCATCAGGAAGAAAACGTCGCTGTTCAGCAGATTCGCGCCAAGCGTTGCTGACGCGTTGTTCTGCAGGGAATAGAAGTCGCTGGACATGAAATCCGCATCGGATTTCAACAACAGCACCCGGACTTTAAGTGGCGCAGAATCATTGATTTGTGGATGAGCCTGAAACTGCAGATTGTAGCGGGAAGGGTCGCTGTGTGAAGACGACGTACAACCACTGACAAGGGCGAAAATCGCCGCGTAAAAGACTAACCACAGCCTATGAAACTTTTTATTATTCATAAAAATACGCCCACGAAAGCCGTTTAGTTCAGGATCCAGGTACCGTTAGCGCTGTCTTTGCAGGCTTTGCTGTTGCCATCCACATCGACACAGGTCGCTTTTTTACGCGCCTTAGGACGAATGGCCTGTTTGCGGACGGTGGCTTCGTACTGGTCGGCTTTGATAACGGCACGCATCGGGACGTAGCCAATCAGCTGGTCGTTCCCCTCATCGGCGAGCGCCATCCAGTAGTGTTCAACCTGCCCCAGCACTACATAGGTTTTTCCGGTTTCCAGCGTACGGATAACCTTTCCGCCAAAATCAGGACGGCTCATCAGGGAGGCAGGGTACATGGCACGATAAGGCTCGTTGAGCTGGGTGAATTCCGTTGGCGGCACCACGGCGTGACGGTGGGTCAGGGTGACACCGTTGACCTGGCTGGTCACGATCGTGTCGTCGGTGATTGCCGGTTTCTGTGGCGCTTTACAGCCCGCCACCGCCATTACAAACAGAAGTGAAAACAGTACGCGCATTTTCATATGCTTTTCCGTAGCGATATTTTGATGATGGAGATAAGGGGATGAAATTTGACTTAGGTGCTATTGTTAAAATAGTCAGGATAATTTCGGGGTGTTACTAATTTAAAGGCATAGCTACCGCACGAGCCCTTCAGAATAAGGCCCAGCGTCTTCCTGACATATTTTGACAAACGGTAAACAAGTTTACATGAGCTTTGCTTCAATTCAATATTTACCGCAGCGTAAGTGGTGGTAATTGAAGCAGCCGAAACATTATAGGATTAATCTGATAAAAAAACCCGACATGGCCTGGATCTACTTATTTCAACACCTGATAATGATATAACACACTGTTATTAAAGCATAAAATTCAAAAGAGAAAGGATTTCATTAACGCAATAATGCTATTATCGCCACTACCATAATTAGTAGAAATGGCGTTTTGGTGATATCAGAAGAAGATATCGACGATGAATTATTTGTTGCACTAACAGGGTATGTTTAATATTGCCGCATAACCTGACGACACCATCGCTATTTAACTTATTGACTGCGCCTTTAATTTCACGACTCAAAATAACTTATATTTCATGTTGTGATAATAACCCTGTAAGTGATTATACATTTCCATTAATCATTAAGCCTGAGTAAACCTTCTCGTCACTATTTCGAATACCGACGTTGCTACAGCGCCTGTCATCCGCCATGTTTCCACTTTTGAGCGACCGTCTCTTTCATTCGAAATTTTACCTGCGCTACATGCTTTCCCTCTCGACGCTATCTATCCTGCCTACCGGATGATAGATACAATTTATTATTAAAATGATAAAATTTCGTTATAATTTCTTTAAATAGTTGCATGCCAACATTCTTAACTCATTGTTATAAAGATAATTACAGGCAAGAGCCGTAACTCGACCGCGTGGATTTCCATCTCAGCCAGTCATTGCTTTTGCTTATTACCCAGCCGTTGCGCGACCAAACACGTCAGGAGTCAGTATGAACACGAAAAGACGCTCAGTTCCCGGTATCAGACACTACGATGGTCCTGCCGGCGGCTGGGGCGCGTTGAAGGCGACGGCCATTGCGGTACGTACCCAAATGGATACCCTGGACGCTCCCGCGACGCTGCTGCGCACCAACCAGCCGGACGGTTTTGACTGCCCCGGCTGCGCGTGGCCCGATAAAGAGCACAAGTCGACATTCCAGTTCTGCGAGAACGGCGCGAAAGCGGTGACCTGGGAAGCGACCAGTAAGCGCGTGACGCCCGATTTTCTGGCGGAAAACAGCGTCTCCTCGCTGCTGGCTAAATCGGACTTTGAGCTGGAAGGTTACGGTCGTCTGACGCATCCCCTGCGCTATGACCGGGCCAGCGATACCTTCCGGCCCGTCGACTGGGACGAGGCGTTTCAACGCATCGGGGAAATATTGCGCGGGCTCGAACCGGACCAGGTCGAGTTCTATACTTCCGGGCGCGCCTCTAACGAAGCGGCGTATCTGTTCCAGCTGTTCGCCCGCGAGTACGGCACCAATAATTTCCCGGACTGCTCGAATATGTGTCACGAGGCCACCAGCGTCGGCTTGCCGCGCTCCATCGGAATTGGGAAAGGCACCGTCTCGCTGGACGATTTCGACAAGACTGAGCTGGTGATCTCCATCGGTCACAACCCCGGCACCAACCATCCGCGAATGATGGGTACCCTGCACGAGCTGGCGCGTCGCAATGTGCCGATTATCGTTTTCAACCCGCTGCGCGAGCGCGCCCTCGAACGTTTTGCCGACCCGCAAAGCGTGATTGAAATGGCAACCTATAGCTCTACGGACATCGCCTCAACCTACTTCCAGGTGAAGGCCGGGGGCGATGCCGCCGCGCTGAAAGGCATTGCTAAACACCTTCTGGAGATGGAGGCCGAACGCGGTGACGTGCTTGACCGCGCGTTTATTGCAGAACACACCCGGGGTATTGAAGATTTTGCCGCCGATATCGCGCAGACCCGCTGGGACGACATTGAGCGCGAGTCGGGGCTCAGCCAGGCGGCGCTCAAAAAGGTGGCCGAGGCCTATGCCAAATCAAACGCCACCATCATTACTTACGGTATGGGGATTACCCAGCACAATAAAGGCACGGCGAACGTCCGCCTGATTGCTGACCTGCTGCTTCTGCGCGGGAATATCGGCAAGCCCGGCGCGGGGATCTGCCCCCTGCGCGGCCACTCTAACGTTCAGGGGAACCGGACCGTCGGGATTAGCGAGAAGCCTGCCCCGGCCTTCCTGAACCGCCTGAAAGAGGTGTTTGGCTTTGAGCCCCCTTCCCGTCACGGACACGATGCGGTGCAGGCGACGCGGGCCATGATCGACGGTCGCGCAAAAGCGCTCATTTGCCTTGGCGGTAACTTTGCCGTCGCGATGCCCGACCACGAGAACGGTTTCCCGGCGATGGGTAACCTGGATCTGAGCGTGCACGTCGGGACCAAGCTGAACCGTACCCATCTGCTGGTGGGCAAAGAGACCTTTATTTTCCCGTGTCTAGGCCGCACGGAGCTGGATATGCAGGCCACCGGCCGCCAGTCAATCACCGTCGAAGACTCTATGTCGATGGTGCATGCTTCCTCCGGCAAGCTGAAACCCGCCTCGCCGTTGCTCCGTTCGGAGCCTGCCATCGTCGCTGGCCTCGCAAAGGCTACCCTGCCGGAAACACGCGTGGAGTGGCTGACGCTGGTCGAGGATTACGACCGCATCCGCGATTTGATCGAGCAGACCATTCCGGGCTTTGAGAACTACAATGCGCGGATCCGTGTTCCCGGCGGCTTCCGCATGCCGCTGCCTCCGACACAGCGTATCTGGCCCACCGCAACGGGCAAAGCGATGTTCTCGGTATTCGACGGCGTACAGGAAAACGCCAGCGGTGAAGGCGAGCATGTGCTGCGCCTGATCACGCTGCGCAGCCACGACCAGTACAACACCACCATCTACGCCCTGGACGATCGCTACCGTGGTGTATTTGGCCGCCGCGACGTGCTGTTTATGAACGAAGAAGATATGGCGCAGTCAGGGCTGGAACACGGCGATCGCGTGGATATCGAAACCGCCCTCCCTGGCAGCGCGCAGCGGCTGGAAGATATTACGGTGGTGGCGTACAACATCGCCCCGGGCTCCGTCGGCGCGTATTACCCGGAGGCCAATGTGCTGGTGCCGCTCGATTATCTCGACAAGGACAGCGGTACGCCGTCGTATAAATCGGTTCCGGTTCGCATTACCCTGCGCTCGAAAGAGATCCGCATGCTGTAAGGCTTTACGCGCAGAGAAGAGTGATGGACATAAAACAGTTAAAATATTTACTCGCGCTCGACGAGACCCGCCACTTTGGTAAAGCGGCATTGCGGTGCAACATCACCCAGCCGACCCTCTCCATGCGCATCCGCAGCCTGGAAGAGGAGCTGGGGCTGGTGCTGATCGTGCGCGGGCAGCGCTTTGAAGGGTTTACGCCGGAGGGAGAGCGCATCCTAGCATGGGCGCGCGCGCTTCTTGCCGCACACGACGGATTGCAGGCGGAAGCCGCGCTGTGTAAAGGCCAGGTGGTGGGAGAACTACGTCTGGGGATGGTGCCGCTGGCGAGCGTGGATCCGATGATCTTTATCCGCCTGCTGACGCAAAAGTACCCGGAGCTGACCTACAGCCTCTATTCTATGTCTTCGGCGCAGATTGCCGACGGCGTCAGCCGCAATCAGCTTGAGCTGGGGATTTGCTACCTGAACAGCATCGACACCAGCCTGTTTGACATTATTCAGCTTCCTAAAACGAAGATGGGGCTGCTCCACGACACCCGTCATTTCCAGCTTACCCCGGAGATGCTGACCTGGCACGACCTGACGGATTTTCCGCTGGGGTTCCTGACCAAAGGGATGCACTACCGGGCGCATATGGAGGCCAGCTTTAAAGCTGCTGGCATCGAACCGACGGCCGTTTTTGAGAGCGACTCTACGTTCCAGATCATTCAGGCGGTTCAGAGCGGTGTATGCTGCGCCGTGATGCCTCTGAATAACGGGCTGGAAGCCCTGAACAGCACTTTCAGGATTGTCCCCATCGCCGACGCGAACATTGAGGCTCCCATCGGCCTGATTATGCGCAGGCAGAAACCCGTCTCTTCGCTGGCGCTGCGCTGCTTTACCGACGCGCAGGCGATTTATCACGCGGACAAGGAGGCGTAAGCCTGGCGCGTCACCACGCTGAAACCGCCGATCAGCACTGCGGCGCAGACCTCCCGGTAATCCGACGCACTCACCAGCTCGCGCAGCGCATCGCGAATGGCGCTGAGCGTTTCGGGGGACGCGCGTCGCGACGTGATTAATGGCAGCCCTGGCGTCAGCGGCGTTCGATCGAACGCCGCCAGCCCCGCAAGCCGTTCCGGCTCATGACGCTCCAGCAGCGCCCAGGTCACGCAGTCTATGGCGGCGATATCGCTCTTCCCGCGCTGCACGTCAATCAGCGACTGACGGTGGCTGCCGCTGAAGGACGTTTGTGAAAAAAATGGCCCGTCAACAATCAGGGGAGCCACCTTTTTGCGCAGCGCGTTATAGCCGGACTGCGAGTCTTCCGAATTACAAACCGCCCGACGTCCGCGAAAATCCGCCAGCGTGAGATGCCTTTCCTCCGCGCGCGCTACCAGAAAACTGCGGTACTGGCTCCCTTCGCAGCCCGCGGCGGTGTAGTGAAAACAGCCCACCACCTGTACCTCCGGGAGCTGCGTCACCAGCGGGTAGCCGCATGTCTGGCTGAGGATAAGCTCAGGCTGCTGCCAGTGGGCCAGCAGGTCAGACTCCGGCCAGCCGGGAGCACCACCGACGGGCACGCCACGCGCGGCCAGCAGATGCTGCACCGCCAGCCAGAGCGCGCGGGTATCGCCGCGATCCACGGCGTACATGGGAAACGCCAGCAGGTTACTCATACCTCTCCTCCTGTTGTTTTCCGGGATGGACGGTGACCTCCACTGGCCGGGTCCAGAACTGGCGTAGCCATTCACCGTAGCCCCGGACCACAAAGCCGTGGTTACGCAGCCGGTACGCCTCCCGGTTTTGCCGGTAGATCGTCGGCAACCCGTACCAGGGAACGCCCGGTAAATCGTGGTGAATAGAATGGTAGTTGAGATTCAAAAACAGCACCCGCCAGACTAGCCCGGCCTCGTTAATGACCGAGCGCGCGAGCGGATCGTCCGCCGCCCGATGTTCGTAGAACGAGCGGACTTTGGTCAGCGCCAGCGCCGGATAGCTTACCGCCAGCACAAACCAGACGGGTGAAAAGTCGTGATGCACCATCCACGCGAAAAGTGCCGCCAGCAGCAGAGCGTGAACCAGCCACATCGCCATCGCCCGCAGGTGAAAATGACGAAACGCCGCCCCGGCGCTACCCAGCGTCTGAAGGATATCCAGCAGCGGCGCCAGCAGAAGCCGCCCGGCAAAGGTATTCCGGGCCCGGATCAGGCGCTTCTGCCACGGGGAAAAGCGCGCCCAGCTCGCCTCGGTGAAATAATACGACTCCGGGTCATCCGCCGGAAAGGTCAGGCTATCGTGACGGTGATGGGCCAGATGGGAATCCCGATACAGGCCATACGGATACCAGACCGCCAGCGGGAGCGTGCCAAACAGCTGGTTAAGCCGGGCAAAACGGGTGGGATGCCCGTGGATCAGCTCGTGCTGCAGGGACATGTACTAGGCGGTAAACCAGATAAGCAGCAGCGTGGCGGGAAGCAGGCCGAGCGTTTGCCAGAATGTTAGGGTGGAAAACCAGCCGGTATAGATAATGACGATCAGCAGCCACGTAGGGAGTTCACTTCGCCACAGAACCCCAGATGCGAGTCGGTGGATGTGATTGCGCTGCTGCGGATGTAAATAGAGGGAGCTTCGTTTACTCATTCCTTCAGATGCCGTTTCGCCAGAGACAATACTCTGACGATCGGGGATAACGCCTGAAATGACAAAGAACTTAAATCGCTTTGCTTTGCCGGAAACGCAGGGTCACGCCCGGCTTGACTTATTCTGTGGTAAAGGTACTTTTCAGGACATGAAGAAAATATTAATTATCGTACCTGACGGCGGCATGCTTTTTGAGGCCGCCGGTATCGCCGACATTCTGATGCAGGCCAACCGGCTGCATCCGGAAGGGCTTACTCAGCCCCGCTACCGTATCATCATCGCCACCACGCAGCCCCACCAGGTGATCCACGGCCAGTCTGGCCTGAACCTGCTGGCGGACTATCGCCTGCCGGAGCTGGATCCGCGCGAACCGCTGGACACCATTATCATCACCGGACGCGGGATCAACGAGCAGGAGAGCACGGCGGTGGTGGACTGGCTGCACCTCGCTGCCCCGCACGCCCGGCGAGTCGCCTCCATTTGCGGGGGCGCGATGCTGCTTGCCCAGACCGGCTTGCTGGACGGCCGCCGCGCAACCACCCACTGGCGGCTGCTGGAGACGATGCAAGCCCAGTACCCGGCTATCCACGTCGAAGGCGGCCCGCTGTATATTCAGGATGGCCCCATCTGGACCTCCGGCGGCGTGAGTTCCGGGTTCGATCTGACCCTGGCGCTGGTGGAAGACGACTACGGATTTACCCTCGCCCGCGACGTGGCGCAGGATATGGTGATGTATCTGCGTCGCCCCGGCGGACAGCTGCAGTTCAGCCGCTATAGCCTGCAGCAGCCTGGCGCATCGGGGCCCATAAGCGAACTGCAAACCTGGATCCTGCAGAACCTCACCGCCGACCTATGCGTGGAAAATTTGGCCGAAAAGGTGGCGATGAGCCCGCGCAATTTCACCCGGGTTTTTACCCGCGACGCGGGCGTCTCGCCTGCCCGTTACGTGACGGAAGCGCGCCTGGCCGCCGCCCGACAGCTGCTTGAGCAGACCCATGATCCCCTTGAGCGGGTTGCCGAGCAAAGCGGGTTTGGCACCAGCATTAACCTGCGCCGCGTGTTTGAGAAACAGCTCCACCTCACGCCAGGCGAGTATCGCCAGCGCTTCCACTGCCGCAAGATGGCGTAATCTGATCCTTTTTTGTCGTTTACGCCAACCGGCCCCGCGCCTACAGTGACTCCAGACAACAGAGATAAGGAGTGCACCATGGTTAAGGTCGGTATTAACGGTTTCGGCCGTATCGGACGTAATTTCCTGCGCGCGGCGCTGGGTAAACCGGATCTTCAGATTGTGGCCATTAACGATCTGACGGACAGTAAAACCCTCGCCCACCTGCTGAAACATGATTCCCTTCTGGGCAAACTGCCCGCGCCCGTTGAAGCGGCTGACGGCGCGCTGCAGGTGGACGGTCAGCGGATTGTGGTGTTTAGCGAACGCGACCCGGCAAATATTCCGTGGCGCGATGTTGGTGTTGACGTGGTAATTGAGGCCACCGGCTTCTTTACCGATCGGGAAAAAGCGGCGGTGCACGTCACGCAGGGTGGCGCAAAGCGCGTCATCATCTCCGCGCCCGGCAAAAATGACGATCTGACGGTTGTGATGGGAGTGAACCACGATCGGTACGACCCGGCACAGCACGTGGTCGTCAGTAACGGGAGCTGTACCACGAACGGTCTGGCGCCGGCGGCTCAGGTGCTGCATCAGCAGTTCGGGATCGAGCATGGTCTGATGAACACGACGCACGCCTACACCAACAGCCAGGCGCTGCACGACCAGCCGGAAAAAGATCTGCGCGGCGCGCGCGCGGCGGCGCTGTCGATTGTGCCTTACTCCAGCGGCGCGGCGAAAGCGCTGGGCAAAGTGATCCCCTCCCTGGACGGCAAGCTGACCGGGTACTCCCTGCGCGTGCCGGTGCCGGTGGTGTCGATTGTGGATTTAACGGTAACGCTCAGCCGTAGCGTAACCGCCGAAGAGGTGAATGAGGCGTTCCGCAACGCGGCCGCCAGCGGGCCTCTGAAAGGGATCCTGGGCTATAGCGATGAACCGCTGGTCTCCAGCGACTATCAGGGCGACCCGCGCTCCTCCATTATCGACGGGCTTTCCACGCTGGTGATTGGCGGGAACATGGTGAAGATCCTGGCGTGGTATGACAACGAGTGGGGCTTCTCTAACCGCCTGGTAGATCTGGCGGTGCTAATGGATAAGAAAGGGCTGTAAGCCTGGAGCCGGGTGGCGCGAACGCTCACCCGGCAAAAAATCATTCCGCTTTCACTTTCACGCCCATCAACACAATCACCATCGCCGTCACCAGCAGGAACCCGCTTCCGGCGAATACGCCGCTGGCACCGTTAAGGTCAAATACCGCCCCGCCCCCGGCCGCACCGGCGCTTATCGCCAGCTGGATTGAGGCCACCAGCAGCCCCCCTGCACTTTCGGCTTCATCCGGAACGGTGGTGGCAAGCCAGGTTGACCAGCCCACCGGAACCAGACCAAACGCAAAGCCCCACAGCGCCACCAGGAAACCGTCCAGCATTGCCAGATGGCCAAACGCCACCATCGTCAGCGCCAGTATGCCCATGGCGAACGGCACCAGCGCCAGCGTCAGGCGCAGATTACGTGCCAGCAGATGTCCGGCAACGGAAGTACCGACAAAGTTCGCCAGCCCAAAGCCCAGCAGGATCAGTGAAATGGTCTCAACGTTCGCCTGCCCCACCGTTTCCAGGAACGGGCGCAGGTAGGTAAAGAAGGCGAAATGGCCGCTGAAGATCAGAATAGTGGCCAGCATGCCGCCGATCATGCCCGGTCGACGCAGCACGCGGAACAGCGTGCTGAGGCTACCGCTGCTCTCGGGCTTCATGGACGGCAGCACCCAGATCTGCCACAGCAGCGCCAGTACGCTCGGCAGTATGCAGAGCACAAAGACGTTGCGCCAGCCGATCAGGCTACCCAGATAACTCCCTAGCGGGGCAGCAACCACGGTGGCAATCGACACGCTGGAGAAAATCACCGCCAGCGCCTTCGGTACTTTATCCGTCGGAACCAGGCGCATCGTGGTGGCCGTCGACATCGCCCAGAAGCCACCGATGGCGACCCCTAACAGCAGGCGCCCCATCAGCAGGACGTGCAGCGTAGGCGCAAAGGCTACCAGCAGGCTGGAGATGATTTGCAGCACGGAGAAAAACATCAGTACCCAGCGACGGTCGATACTTTTGGTCGCCGGCGTAATCAGAAGCCCAGTGACCAGTGCCACCAGCGCGGTGGCGGTGACGGCCTGCCCGGCCATGCCCTCGCTGACGCCCAGACTCGCGGCCATCGGCGTCAGCAAACTGGCTGGCAGGAACTCAGCCGTTATCAACCCAAACACGCCCAGCCCCAGTGAATAGACGGCCCGCCAGGCGGGTCTGGCTGGCGCCACGGCCTCTCTCGCCACGACACATGAATTCATCTGTTGTTCTCCCGTTATAAAAATGTGACAACTGTCGCAAAAGCATAGAGGGTTCACCGTGGACGATCTATGACATATAATCTCCACTTATTGATTATTCGTCCGGAGTTGCGCCATGACCGTTCAGTCCCCCGATTTGATCAGCGAACTCTTACGCGGCATGCGCCTGTCGGGTGTGAAATACCGACGGATTGAAGCCAGCGCGCCGTTTGGCGTGGCGTTCCACCAGGCGCCCGGTAAGGCGCAGTTCCATTTTGTGAGCCACGGTAGCGCCCTGCTGCGTATGGAGAGCGGTGCGACCTTCGAACTGAGCGGCGGCGACGCGCTGTTTATTCCTGGCGGGAATGCCCACGCCCTGCTCTCTGACGCGCAGGCAGCCATTACCCCGGTGAACGCTTTTCCGAGCGAACCTATCTGCGGCTCGGTGTGCGCCATTACCTGCGAGCCCTGTCCGGAGAGCGAGAACACCATCATCTTTAGCGGGTGTATGGATTTTGAGCTCGGCGGGATGCAGCCGCTGATCAAAGCAATGCCGGAAGTGATGATGGTCAGCCGGCTGATGTCCACCTGGCCGGAAATTCATCCGCTACTGGCGGCGATGGAGCGAGAATCCATGACCCGTCAGGCCGGGTTCGCCGGGATCCTTGCCCGGCTGGCTGACGTGGTGGCGGCGTTAATTGTGCGCGGCTGGGTTGAGGGCGGCTGCGGTAAAGCCACCGGCTGGGTGCAGGTTTTACGCGACCCGCGCCTGAGCCGGGCCATTTACGCCATGCACCAGCAGCCTGGCCTGAACTGGAGCGTGGCGGATCTGGCGAAAGAAGCGGGCACCTCACGCTCCGTGTTTGCCGAACGGTTTCTGGCCGCGACGGGGACGACCCCGGCAAAGTATCTCAGCGAACTGAGAATGCGGCTGGCGATTCAGTACATTCGTCACGAAAATCAGCCGATTGAAACGGTCGCCCTGCGGCTGGGTTACGGATCGCTGGCGGCGTTTAGCCGGGCCTTTAAGCGCATCATTGGCCATGCGCCGGGCACGCTGCGGGAAGCCGGCCAGGCCCCGGAAGAGGTCTGACCGGCAGGCTGGCATCAGAAAGAGTATTTAAAGCGCACGCGGCCACCGTAGCGATCGTCGTTTTTCTTATCGCCCGCTTTCGGGGAAGCGTTGACCCAGGACGCATACGCGCCCAGATAGATGTTGAAGTTTTTCATCTTCATGACGTTCGGGATCAGGTACGTCGTATGGATGGTATGAATATCATACTCGCCCGTCGCGTCCAGGTAAGCGGTGTTGAGGTTCATGACCACGCCGTTCTCCGGATCGGTTTTAAGCCCGTCCCAGGTCATAGTAAACCCGTAGCCGTCGCTGTAGAGATCGTCCGACTTTAATTTCCCCGTCGTTCACAGAACCGAAGAAGAATACCGCATCATCGAGATACATTTTCCCGCCGAGAGGCTGAACGGAAAATCCGGCAAAATTGCCGTTATCCATTTTTCGATAACCATCAAAACCTCATAAATTACGCCCGTTAATATCCCAGCGTTATTTATATCCCGGCGCCCGGTCGCTATTAGTGCTTTGATTAATGGAGGTCAGACTGCCTGTTTTACTGGCGGCATCCATATTAAACTCCACGTCACCATAAAATTTAATATCGCCAAACCCTGAAAGCGTCAGCTTTGGCGGTTCGGCTTTGCTCACCGGCTCTTCGGACTGCATAACAACGGCGGGTGGTGCCTGCGCGGCGGCCGCCTGCTGCTGTCTAAGCGCCGGAATAAAATGCACTTATCAGTATTACCGTTTTTTTAATTTCATAAAATTCATCCTGATTATAAAAGTGGATACGCAAATAGGGAGCATCGCCATTTCGACTACATAGCCTTTTGGGTTCTATTATTTTTTTTGTTGCACAACAAATCCTTCCGGACAGGGCGTGCGAAGCGGTAAATTGTCTGGTTCTGCGCAAAATGGGATATTCAACACGCGAAGCGGGCAATATTCGTCTAAGGTTTTCAGGTGATTGATAACAGCGGTCACGCTGCTCAGGAATACAGGAGACGAACCGATGATAAGACCTCGTACTTTACGCCCTGCTCTTTTGCACCTCGCGCTGGGAGGCGCGCTGCTTGGTGTGGCAACGATGAGTTATGCTGAAGAACAACCAGCCTACCAGAAAAATTCACCCGATATTTTGCTTGGCCCTCTGTTTAACGACGTGCAGAGTGCCAAACTGTTTCCCGATCAGAAAACCTTTGCCGATGCCGTTCCCAAAAGCGACCCGCTGATGATTCTGGCGGATTACCGGATGCAGCACACCCAGACAAGCTTTGACCTGCGCCACTTTGTGGAGATGAACTTCACGCTGCCTGCGGAAGGTGAAAAATATGTGCCGCCTGCGGGACAAAGCTTACGTGAGCACATTGACGACCTCTGGCCTGTGCTGACGCGCACCACGGATAAAGCCAGTAACAAATGGGATTCCCTGCTGCCGTTACCGAAACCTTACGTTGTGCCCGGCGGGCGCTTCCGCGAGGTCTACTACTGGGATAGCTATTTCACCATGCTGGGCCTGGCGGAGAGCGGCCACTGGGACAAAATCAGCGATATGGTGGATAACTTTGCGTATGAGATTGATACCTTCGGCCATATCCCCAACGGCAACCGCAGCTACTACCTGAGCCGCTCCCAGCCGCCGTTCTTCTCACTGATGGTTGAGCTGCTGGCGACGCATGACAAAGACGCGCTGAAAAAATACCGTCCACAAATGGAGAAAGAGTACACCTACTGGATGGAGGGTGTAGAAAGCCTTCAGCCAGGGCAGGCTAACCAGCGCGTGGTGAAGCTCGATGACGGTTCCGTACTCAACCGCTACTGGGACGATCGCGATACCCCGCGCCCGGAGTCCTGGCTTGACGATATCACCACGGCGAAGAGCAACCCTAACCGGCCTGCGACGGAAATCTACCGCGATTTGCGCTCCGCAGCGGCCTCGGGGTGGGACTTTAGCTCCCGCTGGATGGACGACCCGCAAAAGCTCGGCACCATCCGCACCACCAGCATTGTGCCCGTCGATCTGAACGCCCTGATGTTTAAAATGGAAAAACTGCTCGCGCGAGCAGGCCAGGAGGCGGGCGACAGCGCGGCGGCGAGTAAATACGAGGCATTAGCCACCGCGCGTCAAAAAGCCATTGAGCGCCACCTGTGGAACGATAAAGAGGGCTGGTACGCCGATTACGATCTCAAGAGTAAGAAGGTGCGCAACCAGCTCACGGCGGCGGCCCTCTTCCCGCTCTACGTGAAGGCGGCGGCACAGGATCGCGCCGATAAAGTGGCCGCGGCCACCTCCGCGCGCCTGTTGAAGCCGGGCGGTATTACCACCACCACAATCAACAGCGGCCAGCAGTGGGATGCGCCAAACGGCTGGGCACCGCTGCAGTGGGTGGCAACGGAAGGGTTGCAGAACTATGGGCAGGATAAGGTTGCAATGGACGTGACCTGGCGCTTCCTGAAGAACGTTCAGCACACTTATGATCGCGAGAAGAAGCTGGTGGAGAAGTATGATGTCTCTTCTACCGGTACCGGCGGTGGCGGCGGTGAATATCCGCTCCAGGATGGGTTCGGCTGGAGTAACGGCGTGACGCTGAAAATGCTGGATCTGGTTTGTCCGAAAGAGAAACCGTGCGACAACGTGCCGGAAAATCAGCCTGCGGCGAACGATGAGGCTGCGCCGGTGAAAGCTGCGGCGCAGTAAGGGAGTATTGCCGGGTGATGGCTACGCCTTACCCGGCCTTCATTTTGAACTCACAGGGATTTAGAAGCTGTAACTCGCCCCTAGCTGATACGTCCTGTCACGCCCAATCCAGCAGTTAGTCGCATCGTAGCAGGTCAGCGTCTCTTTATTGGTGATGTTCTGCATACTTGCCTTAAGCGTCAGCCCCGCCAGCGAAGGCAGAATTTCGCCCATCCGGTACGACGCCGCCAGATCGTACTGCGTGGTGCCCCCCAGCTTACCCGCATCGTTAGACGGTGAAATCTCCATCGGCCCGGTATAGCGCGCCCCGGCGCCCAGCATCAGCCCCTTCAGCGGCGTGCTCTCGAAGGTGTAGTCCCCCCACAGGTTGAACGCATTTTCCGGCACCTGAGTAGGACGCTTGCCCTGGTATTTATCATCTTCGGTATTAATTACGTGGGTGTAGGCATAGTTGGCAATCAGCGTCAGGTTGTCCGTCGGGCGGCTGATGGCGGAGAGCTCCGCGCCTTTGGATTCCACTTCACCAGTCTGACGGTAGTTCAGGAAGCCCGGGTCGGAGGTGACGACGTTTTTCTGCCGGATGTTAAACACCGAGGCGGTAAACGTCGTGGCGTACTCTGCCAGCAGATATTTTACCCCGCCTTCAACCTGCTTGCTGGTGGTTGGCTTGACGTCTTTCGCCGTGAACGTCCCCTGCGGCGAGACCGGTGCAAAACCTTCTGAATAGCTGATAAACGGCGAAATACCGTTATCGAAGGCGTAAAGCGCTCCCAGGCGTTTGGTAACGCGATCCTGCGATACCCAGGCCTTATCGCCGTTTTGCAGGTAATCGGTGGTGACGGAGCGGTAATCGTCGTAGCGCAGGCTGCCTAACAGATTTAAGCCGCCAAATTCCACCTGATCCTGCAGGTAATACCCGTTCTGCTGGTAGCTGAGGCGGTTTTTCTGGGCGGTGTAGAGCCCCAGCGCGCTTTTGTGGATTTGCGAATAGTCCGGATTACGCATATCCATGCCCGGCGTAGTCGACGCGTAGCGGTAGTGGAAATGGGAGTTCAGCCTCTGATAGTCAAACCCGGCCAGCAGATGGTGTTTCCAGTCGCCCATCGCAACGGTTTTAGTCACCTGGTTGTCGATGTTGAAGCTCTTAAGATCTTCATCGGTGGTATAGGCAAAGCGGTTAAGCTGATAGACCTCACTTCCCGTTCCCGTCGCGTAGACGCTGTTCTGGTGGGTATCGACGTCGAAATAGCGCGCTTTCTGATTAAAGCCCCAGCCGCTGTCAAACTCGTGTTCGAAGCTGTAGCCCAGCATCCACTGGCGCTGCTTAAACCCGCTCCACTCATCTCCGGCGTAATCCCGGCGATCGGCATATTTGGACCGCAGATAAGCGAGCGGCAGCGGGTTAGACGGCGTCAGGCTCGGGGAGTTTTGCGCCAGCGCATCCAGGGTGAGGCGGGTTTTACTGTCGGGTTGCCATGTAACGGACGGGGCGACCAGATAATTTTCATAGCGGCTGGTGTGCGGCTGATCGTTATTCTCCGTCGCCTTACCCAGCAGGCGGTAATTCCAGTCGCTGTCGGCAATTTGTCCGGTCGAATCGAGGTAACCTTCTTTCAGATTACGGTTCCCGGTGTTAAAACCGACCTCGGTTCGGGCTTCCCGCTGCGGCTTTTTGCTTTGAATATTTACCAGCCCGCCCGGCGAACCGCCGCCGTAAAGCACCGATGAAGGCCCTTTCAGGATATCGACGCTCTCTATTAACAGCGGATCGATGCGCGCCTTAGTGTTGCCGGTGACGTTATAGGGTAGCTGCAGTCCGTTGTAAAACTCCTGATCAACGGTAAAGCCACGAATTTTGTATTCGCTCATATAGGAGGTATTCCCCCGCACCTCGGTTGAGACGCCTGGGGCATAGCGCAGGATTTCATTCACGGAGTTCGCGTGACGCTTTTCGATCTCCGGCGCAGAGAGCGTGTTGATAACCTGCGGCGTTTTACTTTCGGCAACGGCCGATTTGGTGGCGCTGTTGGTCCAGGCCGGCAGCGCGCTGCCCTGCTCTGAGCCCGTGACGACAATGGTTGATTCTTCGGCGAAAGCCTGGACCTGCAATGCCAGCGTGACGGCACCCGCCAGGGTGCATAACGTAAAACGTGAGGAGTTCATAATGTCGTCTTGTTATTACATGTAATACGGAACGACAATTATTATCATTTAGATTAGCAAATCAATATAGCGGCAAAAAAAACGGCCCTCCGCAGAGAGCCGTTCTGTCATTTTATGCTCGTCGCAGTAATCTGAATATGCCCAGCACGACAATGGCTCCCACGACAGCGACCAGGAAACTGTGCATGTCGAAACCACTGATGTCACCACCAAAACCAAACATCGTCGCCAGCCAGCCGCCTACAACCGCACCAACGACCCCGAGTACGCAGGTCAAAATAAAGCCGCCGCCATCGTTTCCCGGCATGATCAGTTTTGCGATAGCGCCGGCAATAAGGCCAAAGATAATCCAGGCGATGATACCCATAGCAATGCCCTCTTGCAGATTAAACGCATGTACAGAAAACCTTCTGCACAGCTAACTTAAGTATAGGTCATCACCGGAAAACCAGTTTCGTCTCACCGACTTATCCTGCGGACAACGGTAAAAAAATCTCACCGGTTTGTATTAAGTTTGAGGGTGGATTGCCGATAACGCTAAGACAGTCTGTCATCAATCAAGGAGCCATCCGGCGTGAGTCATTACAGTGAGCAGTTCCTCAAGCAAAATCCGCTGGCTGTATTAGGGGTATTACGCGACCTGCAAAAAGGCGAAGTGCCGCTGCGCATCAGCTGGTCGAATAATCAATTTATCAGCAAGATCCTTGACGTCTCGCAGGAGAGGCTGGTTATTGACCTGGGCAGCCTGGAGTATGAAAACCGCGCGGCGCTGAAAGCAGAGAATATCGTGGTCATGGCCGAAACCCATGGGGCCAAAGTGGAATTTGTCCTGCCGCGTCTGGAATTGAGCGAATACCAGGGACTTCCGGCTTTTGTTACCCTCCTTCCTGGCAATCTCTGGTTTGTCCAGCGCCGTGAATATTTCCGCATCAGCGCCCCCCTTCATCCTGCCTATTTTTGTAAGGCCAAAATGCCGGACAAAAAAGAGATCCGCTTCCGTCTCTTTGACCTGTCGCTGGGCGGAATGGGCGCGCTGATGGATACCCCGAAGCCGGAGGGTCTGGTAGAAGGCATGCGGTTCACGCAAATTGAACTGGATATGGCGGGCTGGGGCCGCTTTTATTTCGATGCACAGCTGATTGCCATCAGCGAGCGCACGGTGGTGGACAGCAAAAATGAAACGATTACCACGCCGCGTCTGAGCTTCCGTTTTCTGAACGTCGGGCCCGGCGCGGAGCGCGAGCTGCAGCGCATTATCTATTCGCTGGAACGGGAAGCACGGGAACGTGCGAATAAGGTTCTGTAGGAAAAGTCGGGCAGCGAGCGCCGCCCGTTTGCGGCATTACATGGCATCCATCGCTTTCTGTACTTTCCAGATATAGCGAGGCGCCTGCGGTGCCGGATGATTTTTCGCCACATGCTCGACGAACTCATCTTTGTCCATGTCGTTGATCTCCTCAATCGCCTCTTTGCGGTCAGAGGAGAAGGTTCTGAGCAGCGCCCCGGCGCCGTTCACGTACGAGACCACCAGCGCGTATTGCATCACTTCCGGATCCTCAATGCCCTTCAGCACGCCGTGTTCCAGAATGCTCAGGTAAGCGGTCCCCATAGAAATGTTGCGTTCCGGGTTCTTCAGCTCGCTGGTCGACGGCTGGCCGCTCCAGCCCATATAGCGGTAGACCTCTCTCCCCGCCGTAGAGGCTTTCAGCTGCATCAGCCCCACCGCGTTGGATTTGCTGACAAGCGTGGGATTGCCGCCGGACTCCACCGCAATAATGGCGGTAATCAGCCGCGGGCTGACGCCCCATGCCTTCCCGGCTTTTTCACTGATCGGCATCCACTGCATGGCCCGTTTCACCGGCACTTCCGGGTTCCAGGGCGGGTTTTGATAATCATGTTTTGAACTACAGCCAGCCAGCAAAACAATCAAAAAAGCAAACCATCTCAATTTCACGTCATCTATCCTTATAGCCGGTCATCGCGGTGCGCCGCCCTTGAAGCAGGCGTCGTATACGCGGCATGATATAGACAATTAGTTTCTCATTCAGCAAGGAATTGCCATGTCTCAGTTTCATCTCATCGCGCCATCGGGCTACTGTATTAACCAGGACGCGGCGCAGCGGGGCGTTCAGCGCTTACTGGAATCCGGCCATCAGGTAGAAAATCAGACAATTATCCCCCGCCGCCAGCAGCGTTTTGCCGGAACAGAAGCGCAGAGGTTAAATGATATCAATAGCCTGGTGAACCTGGAGGGCGAAAACCGAATAGTCCTTGCGGTGCGCGGCGGCTATGGTGCGAGCAGGCTGCTTGAGAGCATTGACTGGCAGGGCCTGGCACAACGCCAGCAGCAGGATCCGCTGTTGATATGCGGCCACAGCGATTTCACCGCCATCCAGCTTGGTCTTCTGGCGCTGCATAACGTCATCACGTTTAGCGGCCCGATGCTGGCCGGTAACTTCGGCGCGCCGGAACTGGACGCGTTCACCATGGAGCATTTCTGGCGCGCGCTGCGCAATCCCACCTACAGCGTGGAATGGCAAGGCAATGGACCGCACTGGGAATGTGAGGGCCAGCTCTGGGGCGGTAACCTGGCGATGCTGGTCTCGCTCATCGGCACGCCGTGGATGCCGCAAATCAAGGACGGCATTCTGGTGCTGGAGGATATTAACGAACATCCGTTCCGCGTCGAGCGCATGTTATTGCAGCTTTATCATGCCGGTATTCTCGATCGCCAGTCCGCGATCGTGCTGGGCAGCTTCAGCGGCTCTGCCCCGAATGACTATGATGCGGGCTACTCCCTGGAAACGATGGTCGATTTCATCCGCTCGCGGCTGGATATTCCGGTTATCACCGGACTGGATTTCGGCCATGAACAGCAGACCGTTACCCTTGCGCTGGGCGCGCAGGCGACGCTTACACATGATGTTTCGGGCAGTCGGTTAACGATCGGTGGTCATCCGGTCATAAAAGCATAAAAAACCCCCTTAATAAAACGCTGTTGCCGTTGTTAATATGTTAGGGTTTTAGTAACAGCGTTAACATTGAGGTGGGAGAAAGAGAACATTGGATGCCGCAGCGATAATCAGCCTTTTCATTTTGGGTTCTGTACTTGTAACCAGCA
Organism: Enterobacter sp. 04-C-12-SI-ECC; assembly: GCF_047530715.1. Lineage (NCBI taxonomy): Bacteria > Pseudomonadati > Pseudomonadota > Gammaproteobacteria > Enterobacterales > Enterobacteriaceae > Enterobacter > Enterobacter sp. 04-C-12-SI-ECC. The sequence goes on along the minus strand of NZ_JBLKDI010000001.1, from coordinate 168,922 downwards.
GTATTTTATTAAGTTCATTTTCATCGCGTCTTGGCATACCCATTCTTGTTATTTTCCTGGCCATCGGCATGCTGGCCGGCGTTGACGGCATCGGCGGTATCCCCTTCGATAACTATCCCTTCGCCTACATGGTGAGTAACCTCGCGCTGGCGGTGATCCTGCTCGACGGCGGGATGCGCACTCAGGCGAGCTCCTTCCGCGTGGCCCTGGGGCCTGCGCTGTCGCTGGCGACCGTCGGCGTGTTGATCACCTCCGGCCTCACCGGGATGATGGCCGCATGGCTTTTCAATCTCAATCTGATGGAAGGCTTGCTGATTGGCGCAATCGTTGGCTCTACCGATGCGGCGGCGGTCTTTTCCCTGCTTGGGGGTAAAGGGCTTAACGAACGCGTTGGCTCAACGCTTGAGATTGAATCCGGCAGTAACGATCCGATGGCGGTGTTCCTGACCATCACGCTGATAGAGATGATCCAGCAGCACGAGACGGGCCTGAGCTGGATGTTTGCCCTGCATATTCTGCAGCAGTTCGGGTTGGGGATTGTCATCGGCCTGGCGGGGGGATACCTGTTACAGCAGACGATAAACCGCATTTCTCTGCCCTCGGGACTTTACCCTCTGCTGGCGCTGAGCGGCGGCATTCTCATTTTTGCCGTCACCACCGCGCTGGACGGCAGCGGTATTCTCGCCGTCTACCTCTGCGGGTTCCTGATGGGCAACCGCCCTATTCGCAACCGTCATGCTATTTTGCAGAACTTTGACGGCCTGGCGTGGCTGGCGCAAATCGGCATGTTCCTGGTGTTAGGCCTGCTGGTGACCCCGTCGGACCTGCTGCCGATCGCCGTTCCGGCGCTGCTGCTGTCGGCGTGGATGATCTTCTTCGCCCGTCCGCTCTCCGTATTTGCAGGCCTGCTGCCGTTTCGCGGCTTTAACCTGCGCGAGCGCGTCTTTATCAGCTGGGTCGGCCTGCGCGGCGCGGTGCCGATTATCCTTGCGGTGTTCCCGATGATGGCCGGTCTCGACAACGCGCGGCTGTTCTTCAACGTGGCGTTCTTCGTGGTGCTGATTTCCCTGCTGTTCCAGGGCACGTCGCTCGGGTGGGCGGCTAAAAAGGCCAAAGTGGTGGTGCCGCCCGTAGGCTGGCCGGTCTCCCGCGTGGGGCTGGACATTCACCCGGAAAACCCGTGGGAGCAGTTCGTCTATCAGCTGAGCGCCGACAAATGGTGCGTGGGGGCCTCGCTGCGCGATTTGCACATGCCGACTGAAACGCGCATTGCCGCCCTGTTCCGCGATAATGTCCTGCTGCACCCGACTGGCAGCACCCGCCTGCGCGAAGGAGATATTCTGTGCGTCATTGGCCGCGAGCGCGACCTGCCCGCGCTGGGCAAGCTGTTCAGCCAGTCGCCTCCCGTGGCGCTGGACCAGCGTTTCTTCGGCGATTTTATTCTGGAAGCCAGCGCCAAGTTTGCGGATGTGGCGCTCATTTATGGCCTGGATGAAGGTGCAGAAGACGGTGATAACCCGCAAACGCTGGGCGAAATCATTCAGCAGCGGCTTGGCGCTGCGCCGGTTGTGGGTGACCAGGTGGAGTTTGCCGGGATGATCTGGACGGTGGCAGAAAAAGAAGATAACGCGGTGCGGAAGGTCGGTTTGAGGCCGATGGAAGAGGACGCGGAGTAGTTTTTTTACCGGGTGGCGGCTTCGCGTCACCCGGCAAAGATACAAGTTACACCGTCACAACTGGCACTCTTGGTGCCAGGGCACACATCAGTTCATACCCTACCGTTCCCGCCGCGGCCGCCACGTCATCAATTTTGATTTCGTTGCCCCACAGCTCGACCGGTGAACCGATGCCCGCCTGCGGGCATGGCGTCAGGTCAACGGCCAGCATATCCATTGAGACGGTCCCCACCGTGCCCGTGCGCACCCCATCCACCCAGACCGGCGTGCCGGTCGGCGCGATACGCGGATAGCCGTCGGCATAACCGCCCGCGACGATGCCAATCCGCTGCTCGCCCTTCGCCCGGAAGCGGCTGCCGTAGCCTACCGTGTCGCCCGCCTTCAGCGTCTGCACACCGATGATCTCGCTGCGCAGGGTCATGACCGGCCTCAGGCCGCTGTTGGCAATATCCTGCCACTGGCCTGAGGGTGATGCACCGTACAGAACGATCCCCGGACGCACCCAGTTATAGTGGGCTTCAGGATGCCAAAGCGTCGCCGCCGAGTTCGACAGGGAGCGCGGACAATCGAGCCCTTCAGCCGCCTGCTCAATGCGGACCATAGCATCAGCAATGCCGTCTGGTTTTTCCGCATCGGCAAAGTGCGCCATCAGCGTCATTTCGCCGACGTTTTTCAGGCCACGCAGCTGCTGCCAGACCGTATGCACCCGCTCGGGCTGGAAGCCCAGGCGGTTCATGCCGCTGTTCACCTTGAGATAAATATCCAGCGGAGCGTGGAGCTTCGCATCCTGAATGGCTTTAATCTGCCAGTTGCTGTGAACGCTGGTGGTCAGGCGATACTTATCCAGCAGCGGCAGATCGTCCGCGTGGAAGAACCCCTCCAGCAGCAGAATAGGCCCTTTCCAGCCGCGCTCGCGCAGCAGGATGGCCTCTTCGAGATTCAGTAACGCAAAACCGTCGGTCGCGCCGAGCGCGCTCCATATACGGTCAATACCGTGGCCGTAGGCGTTTGCCTTGACGACTGACCAGACGCGCGAACCAGGTGCTGCCCGGCGAACAATTTGCAGGTTTTCCTTCAGGGCCTGCAGATCCAGCTGAGCCAGAACAGGACGGGACATGACAACTCCTTAATTATGCGCGCCGTGCAGGTGCTGAGGACGCGATGGCGTAAATCCTGATTGATAGCGCGCAGCACTTAAATCGTCAAACGGAATTGCCGGCGTGCGCCCGGAAATCAGGTCGCTCAGCAGCTGGCCGGAGCCGCAGGCCATCGTCCAGCCGAGCGTGCCATGTCCGGTATTGGTCCACAGGTTTTTGTATGGCGTGCGGCCCACAATCGGCGTGCCGTCCGGGGTCATCGGACGCAGGCCGGTCCAGAACGTCGCCTGTTCCACAAACCCGCCGCGCGGGAAGAGATCGCCCACCACCATCTCCAGCGTTTCACGACGCGGCTGTAGCAGCTCGGTGTTGAAGCCGACAATCTCCGCCATGCCGCCGACGCGAATACGGTTATCGAAGCGGGTAATGGCGATTTTGTAGGTTTCATCCAGGATGGTTGACACGGGCGCCCCGCTCTCCTCTTTCACCGGGATAGTCAATGAGTAGCCCTTGAGCGGGTAGACCGGAATATCGAGGATGCCTTTCAGCATGGCGGTGGAGTAGGAACCAAACGCCATCACGTAGGCATCCGCCTTTATCACCTCATCGCCGCACTTCACGCCGTAAATTTTTTCGCCTTCCGACAGCAGCTTGTCGACGGAGGTATTAAAGCGGAATTTCACCCCAGCCTGCTCGCACATCTGTGCCAGCCGCTGGGTAAAGAGCTGACAGTCGCCGGTTTCGTCATTCGGCAGACGCAGACCGCCGGTCAGCTTGTGGGCCACTTCGGCCAGCGCGGGTTCCACCTGCCCCAGCTGGCTGGCTTCCAGCAGCTGATACGGTACACCGGCATCTTCCAGCACGGCGATATCGCGGGTGGCGTTTTCATACTGTTGCTCGGTGCGGAACAGCTGCAGCGTGCCGCCCTGACGGCCTTCGTACTCAATCCCCGTCGATGCGCGCAAGGCTTTGAGGCAGTCACGGCTGTATTCCGCCAGACGCACCATGCGGCCTTTGTTTTCCATGTAGTGCCGGGTGTCGCAATTGCGCAGCATCTGCCACATCCACTTCAGCTGGAACTGCGTGCCGTCAAGGCTGATGGCCAGCGGCGCGTGGCGCTGGAACATCCATTTGATCGCCTTCAGCGGCACGCCGGGCGCCGCCCACGGGGCCGCATAGCCAGGAGAGATTTGACCGGCATTTGCCGCACTGGTTTCAAGCGCCGGGCCGGATTCACGATCGATAACGGTAACCTCATGTCCCGCCTGACTTAAATACCAGGCGCTGGTTACGCCAACGACACCACTTCCCAGTATGACAACACGCATAGCCACTCCATTATGAGCAAAAGAACAATCATCTAATTACAGATTGATAACCTAGTTGAAAATATTATTCAACATACGACTTTTTTATGGTGACTTACCTCACACATCCCCCAGCATCAGGGGACAGGGATAATTTGGGATCTCCTGCTGAGCTTTATTTTTAACCAGCATAAAATTCTGATGAGTGCGCTTTTTTTGCCGTATCAAAAACGGGAAATCGCAAAGAAAAAATTTCTGCGCCAGCACGCTTTTTAACACGTTGATCTATGCTTGAAAGGAGGCTCTCCAGACAGAGAGAGCACCCACAACGAGGGCGCGCTAATGGCTACTATTGATTCCCTGAACAAGGACAACACACGTCTGAGCGATGGACCCGACTGGACCTTCGAGCTGCTGGATGTCTACCTCGCCGAAATCGACCGGGTGGCAAAACTGTATCGCCTGGATACCTATCCCCATCAGATTGAGGTGATTACCTCCGAACAGATGATGGACGCTTACTCCAGCGTCGGGATGCCGATCAACTATCCGCACTGGTCGTTTGGTAAAAAATTCATTGAAACGGAGCGGCTGTACAAGCACGGCCAGCAGGGGCTGGCGTATGAGATCGTCATTAACTCCAACCCGTGTATCGCCTATCTGATGGAAGAGAACACCATTACCATGCAGGCGCTGGTGATGGCGCACGCCTGCTACGGCCATAACTCCTTCTTTAAAAATAACTATCTGTTCCGCAGCTGGACGGACGCCAGCTCCATCGTCGATTACCTGATCTTCGCCCGTAAATATATTACTGATTGCGAAGAGCGCTACGGCGTGGACGAGGTAGAGAAGCTGCTCGACTCCTGCCACGCGCTGATGAACTACGGCGTGGACCGCTATAAACGCCCGCAGAAAATCTCACTGCAGGAGGAGAAAGCCCGGCAGAAAAGCCGCGAGGAGTATCTGCAGAGCCAGGTGAACATGCTGTGGCGCACCCTGCCGAAGCGTGAGGAGGAAAAAACGATTGCCGAAGCGCGTCGTTACCCGTCCGAGCCGCAGGAAAACCTGCTCTATTTTATGGAGAAGAACGCCCCGCTGCTGGAGCCGTGGCAGCGCGAGATTTTGCGTATCGTGCGTAAGGTTAGCCAGTATTTCTATCCGCAGAAACAGACCCAGGTGATGAACGAAGGCTGGGCAACATTCTGGCACTACACCATTCTCAACCATCTGTATGACGAGGGGAAAGTCACCGAGCGGTTCATGATGGAATTTCTTCACAGCCATACTAACGTGGTGTTCCAGCCGCCCTACAACAGCCCGTGGTACAGCGGGATTAACCCGTATGCGCTGGGCTTTGCGATGTTCCAGGATATTAAGCGCATCTGCCAGTCGCCAACGGAAGAGGACAAGTACTGGTTCCCGGATATCGCCGGTTCTGACTGGCTGGAAACGCTGCATTTTGCGATGCGCGACTTTAAGGATGAGAGCTTTATCAGCCAGTTCATGTCGCCGAAGATCATGCGCGATTTCCGCTTCTTCACCGTGCTGGACGATGACCGCAACAACTATCTGGAGATCTCCGCGATCCACAACGAGGAAGGGTACCGGGAGATCCGCTCGCGCCTCTCCTCCCAGTACAACCTGAGCAACCTTGAACCCAATATTCAGGTGTGGAACGTGGACCTGCGCGGCGACCGCTCCCTGACGCTGCGCTATATCCCGCACAACCGCGCGCCGCTGGATAAAGGACGTAAAGAGGTGCTGAAGCACGTGCACCGCCTGTGGGGCTTTGACGTGCAGCTGGAGCAGCAAAATGAGGACGGTAGCGTGGAGCTGCTGGAACGCTGCCCGGCGCGGTTGAATACGCTGTAGCGCCACCGGGCGAAAAAAAACCTCTCGATTGAGAGGTTTTTTATTTTAGCGACTCTGAATCGCTAAATCGCCCGGCAGCGTTTTCTGCATACGGTGCCAGATTTCACCGGAGTCGTGGCCGTAGCGGCGTACGGTTTCATAAACCTGATCGTGCAGGCCTTCGGTGCAGAGCTTGCTCAGCTTATGGTAGAAGCCCAGCGCCAGACTGCGGGCTTCAGGGTTAGCGAAGTAGTGACGACCAATGCGGGTATAGAGCCCTTTCATACCGTTGAGGATCAGGCCGTAAACCGGGTTGCCGGAGGCAAACGCCAGGCCGCGAAACACGTTGTAATCGAGGGTGGCAAAGGCGTCGGCGTGATCTTCAACTTCATTCGCGCTGGCCAGCACCGCAAGCGCATCTTCAGGATGCTGACGGAAAGCGGTACGAATAAAAATAGTCGCGATGTTGGTGCGCACGGAGAGCAGATTATCAATCAGCTGCGGCACGCTTTCGTGGTCGAGGCGCGCCAGCGTTTCAAGAATGTTCAGCCCCGAGGTTTCCCAGAAGTTGTTTACCTTTGTTGGCTTGCCGTGCTGGATCGTCAACCATCCATCACGCGCCAGTCGCTGAAGCACTTCACGCAGCGTGGTGCGAGTGACGCCAATCAGTTCAGAGAGTTCGCGTTCAGCCGGAAGAATGGACCCCGCAGGGAAACGATTATTCCAGATGCTTTCAATGATGTACTCTTCCGCGAAACCCGCCGGGCTCTGCGCCTTAATGACCATAGTGAGATTTCCATTACACAGCTTTTTGCAAATTGGACTCATCATACCAGAGGCGTGCAACGGCAGGTAGCGCGGCAAAGTGAGAAAAGAGGGATCGCCGTTTCATTTTTGTGAAATTTACAATGCGGTCTTATCCGCCTCCGGGCCGCGATTTTTGCGTATACTGATGTTTTGTATTACTTAACGGGAAGGACGTCTGTTGTGGAAATTTCTTTTGGGCGCGCGCTGTGGCGCAATTTTTTAGGTCATTCTCCTGACTGGTACAAACTGATACTGCTGGTTTTCCTGGTCGTTAATCCCCTCATTTTTAGCGTGGATCCGTTTATCGCCGGGTGGCTGCTGGTGGCAGAATTTATCTTCACCCTGGCCATGGCGCTGAAGTGTTATCCCCTGCTGCCCGGCGGTTTGCTGGCGTTTGAAGCCGTTGTCATCGGCATGACGTCCGCAGAGCATGTAAAAGCAGAGCTGGCCTCCAATCTGGAAGTGCTCCTGCTGCTCATTTTTATGGTGGCCGGTATCTACTTTATGAAACAGCTGCTGCTGTTTATCTTTACCCGCCTGCTGCTGAGCATTACGTCAAAAACGATCCTCTCGCTGGCGTTTTGCCTTGCCGCCGCCTTTCTGTCGGCCTTCCTGGATGCGCTCACCGTTGTCGCGGTGGTGATCAGCGTCGCCGTCGGATTTTACGGCATTTATCACCGCGTGGCCTCCTCTCGCCCAAGTGAGGATTTACAGGACGATAGCCACGTCGAGGCGCATAACCGCGACGTGCTGGAACAGTTCCGCGCGTTTCTGCGCAGCCTGATGATGCACGCAGGGGTCGGTACGGCGCTGGGCGGCGTGATGACCATGGTGGGCGAGCCGCAAAACCTGATCATCGCGAAAGCGGCTGAATGGCATTTTGGCGAGTTTTTCCTGCGCATGGCCCCCGTCAGCGTGCCTGTTCTGGTCTGCGGGTTAGCGACCTGCATTCTGGTCGAAAAATTCAGGCTGTTCGGCTACGGCGCACAGCTGCCTGAACCAGTCCGCAAAGAACTGCATAAATTTGACGAGCAGAGCCGCAAACAGCGTACGCGCCAGGAGACGCTGCGTCTGATTGCGCAGGGGATCATCGGCATCTGGCTTATCGCCGCGCTGGCGTTGCATCTTGCCGAAGTCGGGTTGATTGGCCTCTCCGTCATTATTCTTGCCACCACCTTTAGCGGGGTTACGGACGAACATGCTATTGGTAAAGCCTTTACCGAAGCCCTGCCGTTTACCGCGCTGCTGGCGGTCTTTTTTGCGGTCGTGGCGGTGATTATTGACCAACACCTTTTCGCACCGATTATCGCGTTTGTGCTTCAGGCCTCGCCGGACTCGCAGCTTACGCTGTTCTATCTCTTTAACGGTCTGTTGTCCTCTATTTCCGATAACGTTTTTGTCGGGACGGTGTATATCAATGAGGCCAAAGCGGCGATGGAGCAAGGGATCGTCAGTACCGGGCAGTTCGACCTGCTGGCGGTAGCCATCAACACCGGAACAAACCTGCCCTCCGTTGCAACACCTAACGGCCAGGCGGCATTTCTCTTCCTGCTGACCTCGGCGCTGGCGCCACTCATACGGCTTTCTTATGGAAGAATGGTCTGGATGGCGCTGCCGTACACGCTGGTGCTCACCGTTGTTGGTTTGCTGTGCATCAAAATTACTCTCGTTCCCTGTACGCAATGGCTGCTACAAGCGGGTATACTTGCGGCGCATTAAAATTCGTTTACACTGCGCTTTCTAAGCATGTTCCAGGGAAATGATTATGTTGAGATTTTTAAACCAGTGCTCCCGCGGTCGCGGAGCGTGGTTGTTGATGGCCCTGACCGCCTTTGCGCTGGAAATGGTTGCGCTGTGGTTCCAGCACGTGATGGGACTCAAGCCCTGCGTGCTGTGCATCTACGAGCGCTGCGCGCTGTTCGGCATTATGGGTGCAGGCCTGGTGGGCGCAATTGCCCCAAAAACGCCGTTGCGCTATGTGGGTATTGCCATCTGGCTGTACAGCGCCTGGAAAGGTATTGAGCTTTCCTGGCAGCACACCATGATGCAGCTGCATCCGTCACCGTTTATGACCTGTGATTTCGCCGCCCGCTTCCCGAGCTGGCTGCCGTTGGATAAGTGGCTTCCGCAGGTGTTTGTCGCATCCGGTGACTGCTCCGTACGTCAGTGGGAATTCCTGACGCTGGAGATGCCGCAGTGGCTGGTGGGCATTTTTGTGGCCTACTTCGTCGTGGCGCTGCTGGTGCTGATTGCTCAGCCATTCAAACCGAAGAAACGCGATTTGTTTGGAAGGTAAAAGCAAAAACCCGCCACGGCGGGTTTTTTATTATCACCGATTAGGGTGATTCATGATGTGATCTTCCCAGTCCCGCACCTCGGACTCCTTCACCGCAATGTGGCGTACCGAGATACGCTCGCCGTGCATCGCCGCTTTTGAACCGGTCAGCAGAGGATGCCAGGCCGGTAGATCTTTCCCTTCCGCCAGCAGGCGATACGCGCAGGTGTGCGGCAGCCACTCAAAAGTCGGCAGATTTTCACGGGTGAGTTTGATGCAGTCCGGCTCGAACTCGAAGCGGCGTTCGTAGTTGCGGCACTGGCAGGTTTTAATGTTCAGCTGCCTGCAGGCGACGTTGGTGAAATAGATCTCATCGGAGTCTTCATCCATCAGCTTGTGCAGGCAGCACTGCCCGCAGCCGTCGCACAACGATTCCCACTCCGCGTCGGTCATTTGGTCAAGAGTTTTGCTTTGCCAGAAAGGAATGTCGTTCATCAGGATGTCCACACGTCAAAAGAAAGCGCACCTTATAACGAGTCTGGCACGTGGTTGCAAGTTTTGCCGCCCTTTGCAGGCGGCAAGATGCGGTTACAGCACGCGGGTTTTTAGCGACAGGCCGTTAAAACCGACCTCAAGCTCATCGCCGCTGGCGAGCGGGCCCACGCCTTCCGGCGTGCCGGTGAGGATCACATCGCCCGGCTTCAGGGTGAAGAAACGGCTCATGTAGGCGATCAGCGGCACGATCTTGTGGATCATATCTGCCGTGGTGCCCTGCTGGCGGATCTCGCCGTTAACCTTCAGGCTGAGCGGAGTGTCCTGCGGATCGTTGGTAAATTCATTCACCGGAACAAACCCTGAAATCGGACATGCGTTATCAAAGCCTTTGGCTTTTTCCCAAGGCTGCCCTGCCTTCTTCATTTTGCCCTGCACGTCGCGCAGGGTCAGATCCAGCGCCACGCCGTAGCCGGCAATCGCTTTCTCGACATGCTCTTCGGAAGCCTGGCGCAGCGTGGCGCCGATCAGCACGGCAAGCTCTACTTCGTGATGTACCGACCCCAGCCCCTGCGGCAGCGCCAGCGGCTGGCGGATGTCGCATAGCGCCGTCTCGGGCTTAATAAACAGGACCGGCTCTTCTGGGGTTGTGCTGCCCATCTCCTGAATATGCTTCGCATAGTTGCTGCCCACGCAGACCACTTTGCTGACGGGATAATCCAGTAATGCACCTTGCCAGTTATGATGTTGATACATGCTCGACCCCTAATCGGTTGATGTGTTATGCCCGAAAACAGCTGAGGCTATTTTTTCCCGGATGCCTCGAGGTGCTGTTTTAATAAATTCTCAGGCGGCGGTGGAAGCTGTAAATAATAGCCCTGCTCGGCTAATGCCGTTTTCACTTTTTCCAGATCGGCATTCACCAGTTTCTTACGGCCGTCCAGCGGCAGCAGCATCGCCAGCTGTGGTCGGCCAAAGTTCTTCATTAATTCTTCCGGCACGCGTGAAAAATCGTCTTTCTTTTCGACATAAAGATAGGTCTGGTCACGGCTTGTACTTCTGTAGATCACACAAAACATGTTTTTACTCTGAATTAATGGGTGGTTGCTTGCCTCAATATACTCCTGACTATAACATGCCTGATACTCTTCGGAATATCGCAGCGAATGGTTGCGGTTAATAGCAAATTGAGTAAGGCCAGGATGTCAAACACGCCCATCGAGCTTAAAGGCAGTAGCTTCACCTTATCAGTGGTTCATTTGCATGATGCAAAACCCGAGGTTATTCGTCAGGCGTTAGAAGACAAAATCGCCCAGGCTCCCGCCTTTCTGAAGCACGCCCCCGTCGTCATCAACGTCAGCGGTCTTGAGGCGCCGGTTAACTGGACACGTCTCCAGCAGGCGGTCTCCTCTACCGGGCTGCGTATTGTCGGCATCAGCGGCTGCAAAGATCCCGAGCTGAAAGCGGAAATCGACCGTGCGGGGCTGCCTCTTCTTAATGAAGGCAAAGAAAAAACCCCACGTGCAGCACCCGCTGCCGTACAAACGCCCCCTCCTGCGGCGCAAAACGTTACCTCTCTCACAAAAACGCGAATGATTGATGTGCCGGTTCGTTCCGGTCAGCGCATTTATGCGCCAAACTGTGATCTAATTGTTACAAGCCACGTCAGCGCTGGCGCAGAGCTTATTGCAGATGGCAATATTCACGTTTACGGTATGATGCGTGGACGTGCGCTCGCGGGCGCAAGTGGCGATCGGGACGCGCAAATATTTTGTACTCATCTGACGGCGGAACTGGTGTCCATCGCAGGTGAATATTGGCTGAGCGACAAGATCCCAGCCGAATTTTATGGCAAAGCGGCTCGCCTGCTTCTGGCAGACGACGCGTTGACCGTTCAACCGTTGAATTAATCCCTTTTTAACAAGGAATTTCTATGGCACGCATTATTGTTGTTACTTCGGGTAAAGGAGGCGTTGGCAAGACCACCTCCAGCGCGGCCATCGCTACTGGTTTGGCCCAGAAGGGAAAGAAAACCGTCGTTATCGACTTCGATATCGGTCTGCGTAACCTCGACCTCATCATGGGATGTGAGCGTCGCGTCGTATATGACTTCGTGAACGTCATTCAGGGCGATGCCACGCTGAACCAGGCGCTGATTAAAGACAAGCGCACCGAGAACCTCTTCATTCTTCCGGCTTCTCAGACGCGTGATAAAGATGCCCTGACCCGTGACGGCGTGGAAAAGGTGCTCGACGAGCTGAAAAAAATGGAGTTCGACTTCATCGTCTGTGACTCCCCTGCCGGCATCGAAACCGGTGCCCTGATGGCGCTCTACTTTGCTGATGAAGCGATCATCACCACCAACCCGGAAGTCTCCTCCGTGCGTGACTCCGACCGTATTCTCGGTATTCTGGCCTCCAAATCCCGCCGTGCGGAAAATGGCCAGGATCCGATCAAAGAGCACCTGCTGCTGACCCGCTATAACCCGGGTCGCGTAAACAAAGGTGACATGCTGAGCATGGAAGACGTGCTGGAGATCCTGCGCATTAAACTGGTTGGCGTTATCCCGGAAGACCAGTCCGTATTACGCGCCTCTAACCAGGGCGAGCCCGTGATCCTTGATACAACGGCAGATGCAGGTAAAGCTTACGCCGATACCGTTGACCGTCTGCTGGGAGAAGAACGTCCTTTCCGCTTCATTGAAGAAGAGAAGAAAGGTTTCCTCAAACGCCTGTTCGGAGGATAAGTTATGGCATTACTGGACTTTTTTCTCTCGCGGAAAAAAAGCACCGCCAACATCGCAAAAGAACGCCTGCAAATTATCGTTGCGGAGCGTCGTCGTAGCGACGCCGAGCCTCACTACCTGCCGCAGCTGCGCAAGGACATCCTGGAAGTGATCTGTAAGTATGTGCAGATTGACCCGGAGATGGTCACCGTACAGCTGGAGCAAAAAGACGGGGATATTTCGATTCTGGAGCTGAACGTAACGCTTCCGGAAGCGGAAGAGTCGCGTCCGTAGGTTCCTGGTGTCGTAGCCCCGGTAAGCGCAGCGCCACCGGGGGGAATATGCCGGGTATATCGCCCGGCATATTTTTATCGCGGATAACCTTCCAGCAAGGTATTCAGGCGATCGGCCATCAATACCCCGCGCCAGCCAGCCATCAGTTCCGGCACGCCATTCTGCGGTTTCAGCTTCCAGTGCCAGTTCAGCAGCTGGTTAATCTGTCTGCGTGACGCCAGCAGTTCAGCGCTCAGCTTGCTTTCCGTTGCGACATCCTGCACCAGCGCTTTGATATCCTTGAATGCTTTACGATAGCCCGGCATATCCATGAGATTCAGCAGCGTCTCAGGCAGTGCATCCTCCGGCAGCGCCTGCGCTTTGGCGACCAGCGCCAGCAGGGTTTTACCATGGAAACGGATCTCGCTGCCGGAAAGGCCAATGCTGTCCAGCTCGCCCAGGCTGCCCGGCATATAGCGCGCGACCGCCCAGAGATGCTCTTCACGCACCACAAAATTCACGGCCAGATCGCGCTCGCGCGCTTTACGCAAACGCCAGTCCGCTAACAGCTGCAGGCAGGCCAGCTGACGCGTGCGAAGCTGCCAGGCGTTGGTGATATCACGCCAGGCCTCTTTCGGGTCAACCACTTCCCGGCGACGCTGCTGCGTCATACGGCACTCGTCCAGCGCGGCAGAGAGCCAGCCGGAGGCTTCCGCCTCTTTCATCAGCTGTCCGGCAATCGGCAGCAGGTAAAACACGTCTGCCGCCGCATATTCCAGCTGACGCTCGGTAAGCGGACGCGCCAGCCAGTCGGTACGGGATTCACTTTTATCCAGCGTCAGGCCCGTGTACTCCTCCACCATGGAGGCAAAGCCCCACGATAGCGGACGACCGCTGAACGCCGCGAGGATCTGCGTATCAATCAGCGGCTGAGGCATGATGCCAAAGGTGTTAAGAAAGACTTCCAGATCTTCACTGCCCGCGTGCAGATATTTCGTTACCGCAGTATCCAGCAGCAGGTCACGCATCGGCGCCCAGTCGGTAATGCCGAGCGGGTCGATCAGCGAGACGTGCTTACCGTCGTACATCTGTATCAAACCCAGCTGTGGATAATAGGTGCGAGTACGGACAAACTCGGTATCCAGAGCGATGGCAGGAAAGTCGCGCGTCACTTCGCACAGCGAAGCCAGCTCGTCGTTGGTCGTGATCATCTGGTAATTCAAATCGGATTCTCTTTTGTTTGCGCCCATAAAAAACGCCGGCTTAACCGGCGTCTGGGCGATTAACGTGAAGCTCAGGCCTTATTGTCTACTTTGGCACGGGCTTCGTCACGTAATTCTCGTCGTAATATCTTCCCGACGTTGGATTTCGGCAGCTCATCGCGAAATTCCACCAGCTTCGGCACCTTATAGCCCGTCAGCTGACGGCGACAAAACGTTATCAGCGCTTCCTCGGTAAGAGAAGGATCTTTCTTGACCACAAATATCTTCACCGCTTCACCGCTGCTGCCGGAAGGAACGCCCACCGCCGCCACTTCCAGCACGCCGCTGTGCTGCATGACCACGTCTTCGATTTCGTTCGGATAGACGTTGAAGCCGGAGACCAGGATCATATCTTTTTTGCGATCGACGATGCGCAGGAAGCCTTCGTCATCCATCACCGCAATATCGCCGGTGTGAAGCCAGCCGTCTTTAATGATTTCGTCGGTCGCATCAGGGCGCTGCCAGTAACCCAGCATTACCTGCGGCCCTCTGACGCACAGCTCGCCCGGCTCGCCGTGAGGCACTTCGTTATCCTCATCATCCACCAGTTTTGCCTCCGTCGACGGGACCGGCAGGCCGATGCTGCCGCTGTGGTAGTCGATATCGTGCGGGTTGACGCTCACCAGCGGGGCACACTCCGTCAGGCCGTAGCCTTCCAGCAGATATTGCCCGGTTAGCTTCACCCAGCGCTCGGCCACCGCCTGCTGAACCGGCATGCCGCCGCCCGCGGAGAGATGCAGCGTGGAGAAATCAAGCTGCTGGAACTCTTTGTTGTTGAGCAGGGCGTTAAACAGGGTGTTCACTCCGGTCATGGCGGTAAACGGGTATTTTGCCAGCTCTTTCACCAGACCCGGGATATCGCGCGGGTTGGTGATCAATACGTTTTGCCCGCCCAGCTCGATAAACAGCAGGCAGTTCATGGTCAGCGCAAAGATGTGATACAGCGGCAGCGCGGTGATTACCAGCTCTTTACCCGGATGCAGCAGCGGCCCGTAGGTGGCATTAACCTGCTCAAGGTTCGCCAGCATGTTGCGGTGGGTCAGCATCGCGCCTTTGGCCACGCCGGTGGTGCCGCCCGTGTATTGCAGGAAGGCCAGGTCTTCGGAGACGACTTCAGGCTTGACGTACTGCATGCGATAGCCCGCATGCAGCGCGCGCCGGAAGGAGATAGCATCCGGCAGATGGTATTTTGGTACCAGACGTTTGACGTATTTAACGACAAAGTTAACCAGCGTCCCTTTGGCGGTGGAAAGCTGATCGCCCATGCGCGTCAGGATGACGTGCTTCACCTGGGTTTTGTCGACCACTTTTTCCAGGGTATGGGCAAAGTTAGAAACAATGACAATCGCCACCGCCCCGCTGTCGTTCAGCTGATGTTCCAGCTCGCGCGGCGTGTAAAGCGGGTTAACGTTGACCACAATCATCCCGGCACGCAGGATGCCAAACAGCGCCACCGGGTATTGCAGCAGGTTCGGCATCATCAGCGCGACGCGATCCCCTTTTTGCAGCCCAAGTCCTTCCTGCAGATAAGCCGCAAACGCCCGGCTACGCTCCTCAAGCTTACGGAACGTCATCACCTCGCCCATATTCACAAACGCGGGCTGGTCTGCGTAACGTCTTACCGAGTGCTCAAATAATTCCACCAGGGATTGATAACGGTCAGGATTGATCTCCGCAGGCACATCTGCGGGATAACGGTTAAGCCAAACCTTTTGCAATGCATCACCTCTGAAATGAGTGTTCGTCGTCATCACAGCCCCGATAATAAACAGTTTGTTAACATTATATTAACTCAGCGTACCAGTTTATTAATTGTTCAGATTGCAGGTTGCGAAGCGCGTCACTCTTTTTTTTCGTTTTATCCGTAAAAAAACAGAGACAGCGGCTGAGCCGCTGTCTCTTTCTTAACAATAACAGTAAGTTACTCAGTTACGATCGTTTGCACCTGTGCAGGGCCCGGGTTATACCAGCCCCATCCCGGATAACCGTAACGATAAGGATGTGGACCCCACATCCACGGGTCGATTGGCTGAGGCGGCATCACCACCTGCTGGGCGATACGCCAGCGCTTATAGCCGTTCACCTGCATGGTCATAAATTTATACGGCGTGTTGCCGATTTTGCCCTGCACCGAACCGGTAATCGGCCCGACAACGGTTACCAGCTGTCCGCGAAAATCGACCGGGTCGAGGAAACCACTAACGTCGGCATAGATACGCCCGCGAGAGGCTTCACCGAGTACGGGACGCGCGCCGCTGTCGAGCGGTACCGTGGCAATTTCCAGACGGGTTTTCCCCTGCTGGTTCTGCACGTCGATCACTTTCCCACCGAAGCGGGCTTCCTGGCCGACGTAAAGCTCGGGCGCATTCATTACCCGAACCAGATCCTGCTGTGGCGTCGGGCTGCTGCCCTTGATCGCATCAGGTACGGTTACGCAACCGCTCAGTGCTATGGCAACCGCGCCTGCCATAAAAAGGCGTACTACTTTAGTCTGAACCGCCATGATGCGACTCCTTTTTCTCAGTTCCTGTTACTGAGATTCATTCGCGGCCCGGAAGTTTCTTCCACGCGACGGTGTTTCGCAAATAAACCGGCTCCGCATGCTCAACGGCAACGGTTTTTCCTGCTGCAAGCAGTTGACGGGCAATCGGGAGCATATCTTCTGCCGCAGGCAGGAGCATGTTGCCGTCCACCAGCGTCACGCCGGTGCCTCTCGCCATCTCTGGCCACGCCGGCCAGCCCGTGCCGACCGTCGCCCACTCGCCGGACAGCTGCTTCAGGCGTTCAGTAACGGCTTCAGGCTTAAGCACTGCTTCCGTCTCTTCGCCGTGCCAGACGCCGTTTTCATCGCGGGTATATTCCGCCCAGTAAACTTCACCCATGCGAGCGTCAATAGCGGCGAGCACGCGGGTCGCGCCCGTCATGCGCCAGGCTCCCTCGGCCATCGTCGCGAGCGTAGAGACGCCGATCATCGGCAGGTCAGCGCCCAGCGCCAGCCCCTGCGCGATGCCAATCCCAATGCGCACGCCCGTAAAGCTGCCGGGGCCGCGGCCAAAGGCCAGCGCGTCGAGGTCGGTTAAGGTGGTGTTGCCCTGGGTTAAAATGGCTTTTACCAGGGGCAGAATACGCTGGGTGTGTTCCCGTGGGCACTCTTCGAAATGAGCAGAAACAGCACCGTCGTTCAACAGAGCAACAGAGCAAGCCTCTGTCGCGGTATCAATAGCCAGAATTCGCATCAGTCGTCGCGCTCTCGCAAGGGTCAGTCACAAAATGGCGCGCATCTTAGCACACTCCGGAGCGAATTACTCCGCCGTTGGGTTTGCCAGGAAACGCACCGCGCGTTTAATGTCCCGCGTACGCGGGGCGGGCGGCAGGCTGGCGAGGAACGTTGCGCCGTAAGGACGCATCACCAGGCGGTTATCGCAGATCACCAGCACGCCGCGGTCGGTGACGTCACGGATCAGTCGCCCTACCCCCTGCTTAAGCGTGATGACCGCGTCCGGTAGTTGGACGTCGTCGAACGGATCGCCGCCACGCAGGCGGCAGTCTTCCATCCGCGCCTTGAGCAGCGGATCGTCCGGCGACGTGAACGGGAGCTTATCGATGATCACCAGCGAGAGCGTGTCGCCGCGCACGTCCACCCCTTCCCAGAAGCTGCTGGTTGCTACCAGCAGGGCGTTACCGGCGCTGACAAACTGCTGGAGCAGCTGGCCTTTACTGGTTTCCCCCTGCAGCAGCACCGGGAGGGTCATGGTGGCGCGAAACTGCTCGGCGAGATCGCGCATCATGGCGTGTGAGGTGCAGAGCATAAAGCAGCGCCCGTTGTTGGCCTCAATCATCGGCTTGAGCATCGCCGCGAGATGCCGCGCCGCCCCCGGCTGGTTCGGCAGCGGGAGATTGCGTGGCACGCAAAGCAGCGCCTGCTTTTCGTAATCAAACGGGCTGGGCAGCAGCAGTGATTCCGCCTGCTCAATACCGAGGCGCTCGGTGAAGTGATGCAGATCGTCATTTACAGACAGGGTTGCGGAAGTGAAGATCCAGCTTCCCGGCTTCTGCGCCATCACCTCTTTGAATTTATCGGCCACCGTCAGCGGCGTGAGCGCCAGGGTAAAGTGGCGTGAGGTGCATTCATACCAGTAGCTGTACCCCGGCTGGTTGATCTCTTTTAGCCGTTTGAGCCGCCCGCGATAGAGCGTGGCGCGCTCGAAGGCGGCGTCAAGCAGCGCGGAGCGTCCGAGGGACAGCTTCGCCACGTCGTAGCAGAGCTCAAGTGCATCATCGAGCAGCAGCAGCGCGCGCTGGATATTTTTGTCCGCCAGCAGTTCGCGCAGGTTGCCGCGATAGCCCGGCTCGCCAAGCTGTAAGCGGAAATCCTGCGCGCTTTGCGCCAGACGGTCGGCGCACTTCTGCAACTGCTGGGTATCTTTGAGTTCGGTCCGGTAGGCAATGGTAAAATCTTTCGCCAGATCCTGTAGCTGGCGGCTGGAGAGCGACTGGCCGAAATACTGGCTGGCGATATCCGGCAACTGATGGGCTTCATCGAAGATCATCACGTCCGCCTCCGGGATCAGCTCGCCGAAACCGCTGTCCTTAACCACCATGTCCGCGAGGAACAGGTGGTGGTTCACCACCACCACGTCTGCATCCATCGCGGTTTTGCGCGCTTTCACCACAAAACAGTCTTTATACAGCGGGCAGTCGCTACCGAGGCAGTTGTCGTTGGTGCTGGTCACCAGCGGCCAGGCCGGGGAGTCTTCCGGCACGCTTGCGCAGGTGCTGATATCGCCCTCTTCGGTCTGGTTCGCCCAGGCGCGCAGGATAATGACGTCGCTCAGGGTTTGTACCGGCAGATCGCCGCCGGCCAGCGCCTGTTGTTCGAGTCGCTCCAGGCAAAGGTAGTTCGAGCGCCCTTTCAGCAGGGCCAGGCGCCCTTTGTATTTCAGCGCTTTCGCAACCGTGGGCAAGTCGCGGCTGTAGAGCTGATCCTGCAGCGCTTTCGATCCGGTGGAAATTATCACCTTCTTTTTCGCCCGCAGCGCCGGCGCAAGGTAAGCATAGGTCTTACCCGTGCCGGTTCCGGCTTCAACCACCAGCGGCTGGGCCTGATCAATGGCGCGGGCAACGGCGTGCGCCATCTGTCGCTGAGGCTCACGGGGCTTGAAGCCGGGGATCGCCTGCGCTAATTGACCTTCAGGGGAAAAATCGTCTGCCACGTTGCTCTCTCACTGTATTTTTGCACAGGGATTATGTCAGCCCATCTTCTCCTGTGCCACCCCAAATAGTGACGACGGCAGAACAATATGGCAGTCTTGCCGCCTGACGACGAAAAATAACGAGGAAACGTTTATGACAATTGTGCGCATTGATGCCGAAGCCCGCTGGTCTGATGTGGTGATCCATAACCAGACGCTGTATTACACCGGTGTACCGTCAAATCTGGACGCGGATGCGTTCGAACAGACGGCGAATACCCTGGCGCAGATTGATGCGGTGCTGGAAAAACAGGGCAGCGATAAATCCCGCATTCTGGATGCGACCATTTTCCTGGCAAATAAAGACGATTTCGCGGCGATGAACAAAGCCTGGGATGCGTGGGTGGTGGCGGGTCACGCGCCTGTACGCTGCACCGTACAGGCCACGCTGATGAAACCGGAATACAAGGTTGAGATCAAGATTATCGCGGCGGTTTAAGCCCGATTACTCTTCATCTTCATCCTCAAAACGCGCCACGATCCGCTCGCCGGTATGGGTGGCGCGCAGCTCCTCCGCCACCTGGGAAATCGCCTGTCCGCTGCTCATCCCCTGGGACATCAGTTCCTGAATTCGCTCAACCGCTTTCTGCTGCTGTTCATGGCTCAGAGAAGGTAAACCTGCAAACATCGTCAACTCCTGCTAAATTATTCGCGCTAATTATTTCACGCTGCCCGGTAGTATGCCATACATGAACATGCGCTTCCCCACTGTTGTTACCTTACCCTGGCGCGCTGACGCCGCTGAGTTCTGGTTTGCCCGTCTGAGCCATCTTCCCTTTGCCATGCTGCTGCACTCCGGCCATGCGGATCACCCGTACAGCCGCTTCGATATTCTTGTGGCCGATCCCCTGAAAACGCTGACGACCGACGATCTGTCGACGACGGACGATCCGCTGATGCAGCTTCAGCAGGAAATCAACGCGCTGGGCTTATCCGCTACCCCTAACCTGGACCTGCCCTTCCAGGGCGGCGCGCTGGGCCTGTTTGGCTACGATTTGGGTCGCCGCTTCGAAATGCTGCCCGAGCATGCGCAGGCGGATATTGCCCTGCCGGACATGGCCGTGGGGCTGTATGACTGGGCGTTGATTGTGGACCACCAGAAAAAAAGGGTCTCCCTGCTGAGCCATAATGACGTGCAGGCGCGTCTGGCCTGGCTTGAGGCACAGAAGCCTGCTCCAGCTGAGGCGTTCACCCTGACCTCCGGCTGGCGCTCGAACATGACCGCGCCGGAATACGCGGAAAAATTCTCCCGCGTGCAGGCCTATCTGCAAAGCGGCGACTGCTATCAGGTTAACCTTGCCCAGCGTTTCCAGGCAGCATACCAGGGGGACGAGTGGCAGGCGTTTACCCGTCTCAATGCCAGCAACAGGGCTCCGTTCAGCGCGTTTGTACGTCTGGAACAGGGGGCCATCCTCAGCCTGTCGCCGGAGCGTTTTATCCATCTGGCGGAAGGGACGATTCAGACCCGCCCGATTAAAGGCACGCTGCCGCGCCTTGCCGATCCGGACGCCGATCGCCAGCAGGCGGAGAAACTCGCCGAGTCACCGAAGGATCGCGCCGAAAACCTGATGATTGTCGACCTGATGCGTAACGATATTGGCCGGGTCGCCGAACCAGGCAGCGTGCGCGTGCCGGAGCTGTTCGTCGTCGAACCTTTCCCGGCAGTGCATCATCTGGTCAGTACCATCACCGCGCGTCTGCCCGCCTCTCGCACCGCCTGCGATCTGCTCCGGGCCGCGTTCCCGGGCGGCTCCATCACCGGTGCGCCAAAAATTCGCGCCATGGAAATCATCGACGAACTGGAACCGCACCGCCGCAACGCCTGGTGCGGCAGCATCGGCTATATCAGCCTGTGCGGCACCATGGATACCAGCATTACCATTCGCACGCTGACGGCCTGCGGCGGCAATCTGTACTGTTCTGCGGGCGGCGGCATTGTGGCGGACAGCCAGGTCGAGGCGGAATATCAGGAAACCTTTGATAAGGTGAACCGCATCCTGAAGCAACTGGAGAACTAACGGTGGAGAAAGAGAACCTGACGCTGGATGATTTTCTGTCGCGCTTTCAGCTGCTACGGCCGCAGGTCAACCGCGCCACGCTGAATCAGCGTCAGGCGGCGGTGCTGATCCCGGTGGTGCGCCGGGAACAGCCGGGCCTGCTGCTTACGCAGCGTTCGCCGCATATGCGCAAACACGCCGGTCAGGTGGCCTTTCCGGGAGGGGCGGTGGACAGCACCGATGCGTCGCTGATTGCCGCCGCGCTGCGGGAAGCGCAGGAGGAGGTGGCGATCCCGCCTGACGTGGTGGAAGTCATCGGCGTGCTGCCGCCCGTCGACAGCGTGACCGGCTTTCAGGTCACGCCGGTAGTCGGCATTATCCCCCCCAATCTTCAGTATCATGCCAGCGTCGACGAAGTCTCTGCGGTGTTTGAGATGCCGCTTGAAGAGGCGCTCCGGCTAAGCCGCTATCATCCGCTGGATATCCATCGCCGGGGGCATGACCATCGGGTCTGGTTGTCCTGGTATCAGCATTATTTTGTCTGGGGCATGACGGCCGGCATCATTCGTGAACTGGCGCTACAAATCGGCCTGAAGCCTTGACTATACTTTACATTCCAGCCTTTTTTGCAGGTTTGCGATCCGCGTCGCGCTATTAGCAAAACCCATCGTTAACCATTAGTTTAATTCATGTGAATAGTTAAGCCGAGGTTGGTGTTCCCTCTTACACTATGCGCAGTTATAACATCGTTACTGGAACCCCGGTAACCCTGTCAGGAGTGTGAAAGTGATTAGTATATTCGACATGTTCAAAGTGGGGATTGGTCCGTCTTCTTCCCACACTGTAGGGCCGATGAAGGCCGGTAAACAGTTCGTCGATGATCTGGTCGAAAAAGGATTACTGGAAAGCGTTACCCGTGTCGCCGTAGACGTTTACGGTTCACTGTCATTAACGGGTAAAGGCCACCACACCGATATCGCCATTATTATGGGTCTGGCGGGCAATATGCCGGACACTGTTGATATTGATGCCATCCCGGCATTCATCCGCGACGTGGAAGCGCGCGGTCGCCTGCTGCTGGCTAACGGTCAGCACGAAGTGGATTTCCCGCAGGATGACGGCATGCGTTTTCGCAGCGACAACCTGCCGCTGCATGAAAACGGCATGACTATCCACGCCTGGAGCGGCGAAAAAGAGATCTACAGCAAAACCTACTACTCCATCGGCGGTGGCTTCATCGTTGACGAAGAGCATTTCGGTAAAGAGAGCGCGGGCGACGTGAACGTGCCCTATCCGTTCAAATCGGCCACCGAGATGCTGGGCTACTGCAAAGAGACCGGTTTGTCGCTGTCCGGCATGGTGATGCAGAACGAGCTGGCGCTGCACAGCAAAAAAGAGATCGAAGACTATTTTGCCAACGTGTGGCAAACCATGCGCGCCTGTATCGATCGCGGGATGAACACCGAAGGCGTACTGCCAGGGCCACTGCGCGTGCCGCGTCGTGCCTCTGCCCTGCGCCGTATGCTGGTGACCACGGACAAATTCTCTAACGACCCGATGAACGTGGTTGACTGGGTGAACATGTTTGCTCTGGCGGTGAACGAAGAGAACGCCGCAGGGGGGCGCGTCGTGACTGCGCCAACCAACGGTGCGTGCGGGATCGTTCCGGCTGTGCTGGCCTACTACGATCACTTTATCGAGCCTGTGACGCCGGATATTTATATCCGTTATTTCCTCGCGGCAGGCGCTATCGGCGCGCTGTACAAGATGAACGCGTCCATTTCAGGCGCTGAAGTGGGCTGTCAGGGTGAAGTAGGCGTGGCCTGCTCCATGGCGGCGGCCGGTCTGGCCGAGCTGCTGGGCGCAAGCCCTGAACAGGTTTGCGTGGCGGCGGAAATTGGCATGGAGCATAACCTCGGTCTGACCTGTGACCCGGTCGCAGGCCAGGTGCAGGTACCGTGCATTGAGCGTAACGCGATTGCCTCCGTCAAAGCGATTAACGCCTCGCGCATGGCGATGCGCCGTACCAGCGAACCACGCGTGTCGCTGGATAAGGTTATTGAAACCATGTACGAAACCGGCAAAGACATGAACGCGAAGTACCGTGAAACGTCGCGCGGCGGTCTGGCCATTAAGGTGCAGTGCGACTAATCCTCTCTTTCGCCCATCCGCAACGGATGGGCGAATTTCTCCATTCATTCTCGTCTCCTTCTTCTTTCCCCACTACACTTTTACGGTCGCGGCTGCTCGCGCTCGGCCTGGCATCAGGCAGCGGCTAAATAGCGAACGGGTTGAGAGAGAAGCAGGCGCGGTAGTAACGCCACAATGGCTGGCGGGAAAATCTTCCCCGCCAGAAGATCGTAACGGGCACATCGTACCCGTTAAGCAGACTTATTCGTCTTCGTCGTGTGCAGACTGTTCTTTAACAATGCGGACCAGATCGACGCGGTAGTCGTTAGCTTCAACGATAGTGATGTGCAATGGAGGAAGCTCGATCACATCCCCGACGCGCGGGATCTGACCGTTTACGGCGATAACCAGCCCCGCCACGGTTGCGATGTCTTCTTCATCGTTAACCACGTTTTCCAGCCCCAGCGTATGCGAGAGCGCGTGCAGGTCGGTCGCACCTTTGACCAGCCAGCCTTCGCCGTCGGCCACAATCTCAGGCGTTTCATCTTCATCAGGGAATTCACCGGCAATCGCTTCAAGCACGTCCAGCGGCGTCACCAGCCCCTGTACCACACCAAACTCGTTGGTGACGATAACAAAGCTACCGCGCGCGCGACGCAATACGCCCAGCAGGTTGATCGGATCCAGCGTTTCCGGTACAACAATCGCCGGCGACGAAGCTGCAATGGCCTCCACGTTGACGCCCTCTTCCAGCGCCACCAGCATCTCTTTCGCCCGAACCACGCCGATGATTTCATCCAGTTCACCGCGACACACCGGGAACAGGCTGTGCGGAGATGAGAGCAATTGCTGACGAATTTCATGAACGCTCAGGTTCGCATCGACCCAGCTAATTTCCCCGCGCGGCGTCATGATGCCGCGCAGCGAGCGGGAGGCCAGGGAGAGCACGCCGTTAATCATGTAGCGTTCTTCTTCCACAAACGCCCCTTCCGGAACCGGCACCGGGTTACGGTTTTCAGGGTCAGACTGGACGTTCACCTGACGGCGTCCGCCCATCAGGCGCAGAATGGCGTCCGCCGTACGGGCGCGCAGCGGCTGATTTGACTGCTGCTTAATAAAGTTACGGCGCGCAATCTGGTTGAACAATTCGATCAGGATCGAGAAGCCAATCGCGGCGTACAGGTAGCCTTTCGGAATATGGAAGCCGAAACCTTCCGCCACCAGGCTCAAACCAATCATCAGCAGGAAGCTCAGACAGAGCACGACCACCGTCGGATGCTGGTTGACGAAGCGCGTCAGCGGTTTCGAGGCCAGCAGCATCACCGCCATCGCAATCACGACAGCCGCCATCATCACCGGCAGGTGGTTCACCATACCGACCGCGGTAATCACCGCATCCAGCGAGAAGACTGCATCCAGCACCACAATTTGCAGCACCACGACCCAGAAACTGGCGTAACCCTTACCGTGACCATCATCATGCTGCCGGTTTTCCAGCCGTTCATGCAGCTCTGTTGTCGCTTTGAACAGCAGGAATATCCCCCCGATTAGCATGATCAAATCACGGCCGGAGAAGGTGTAATCCATGACGGAGAACAGCGGTTTGGTCAGCGTGACCATCCACGAGATCACGGAGAGCAGCCCCAGTCGCATGACCAGCGCCAGCGAGAGCCCAATCAGACGCGCTTTATCACGCTGTTTTGGCGGCAGCTTATCCGCAAGGATGGCGATAAACACCAGGTTATCGATGCCGAGAACGATCTCCAGCACCACCAGCGTGAGCAGTCCCACCCAGATTGACGGGTCCATTAAGAATTCCATGACAAGCTCCTGCTAAAGGAATGACAAAACGGTGCCCCACTCAACGTGGGCAAATAAGAGGCAGACAGAGTTGATACGTGGCGTGGTTCGCCGGTGAAAAAGGCGCGGAATGGCCTGGTAGATGACTGACGTCGGTGACGGTCCATATAGTGGGCTGTAGCCCTATACTCCTGAACAAGTAAACGGAGGCTAAACATATCAGAGAGACTGTGTTTTTAGCAAAGATTTACGTTCCTTTGCAAAGTTCTGTAACACAGCGGCTATACGCTACAGATAATTCTGTAACGCGTGGCTAAATTACGGATCTTCATCACATAAATTATTTTTTCACTATCTAAAATAATTCGCGGAAGTCTTAGTTTTTTGAACTCTAACCCTTATCTGAATCGATTCGGTTCGCCAATACGATTCTCAGTACGTCTGCCCGGCAGGCGTATTAATGATAATAAAAGGAGGTAGCAAGTGACCATTGCTATTGTCATAGGCACACATGGTTGGGCTGCTGAGCAGCTACTCAAAACGGCAGAGATGCTGTTGGGCGAGCAGGAAAACGTCGGCTGGATCGATTTCGTTCCCGGTGAAAATGCCGAGACGCTGATTGAGAAGTACAACGCTCAACTCGCGAAGCTGGATACCAGCAAAGGCGTGCTGTTTCTCGTCGATACATGGGGCGGCAGTCCGTTTAATGCTGCCAGCCGCATTGTCGTCGATAAAGAGCATTATGAAGTCGTCGCCGGGGTAAACATTCCCATGCTGGTGGAAACCTTTATGGCGCGCGACGACAACCCAGGCTTCGATGAGCTGGTCGCGCTGGCCGTTGAAACCGGCCGCGAAGGGGTGAAAGCCCTGAAGGCTCAGCCGGTTGAAAAACCCGCCCCTGCCCCGGCTGCGGCGGCACCGAAAGCAGCGGCACCGGCAAAACCGATGGGACCGAACGATTACATGGTTATCGGCCTGGCGCGTATTGATGACCGTCTGATTCACGGACAGGTTGCGACTCGCTGGACCAAAGAGACCAACGTACAGCGTATCATCGTGGTCAGTGACGAAGTGGCCGCCGACACTGTCCGTAAAACCCTTCTGACTCAGGTTGCACCACCGGGCGTTACCGCGCACGTGGTGGATGTCGCCAAGATGATCCGCGTTTACAACAACCCGAAATATGCGGGTGAACGCGTGATGCTCCTGTTTACTAACCCGACAGACGTTGAGCGCATTGTTGAAGGCGGCGTGAAAATCACCTCCGTGAACATCGGCGGTATGGCTTTCCGTCAGGGCAAAACGCAGGTCAACAACGCGATTTCAGTTGATGCGAAAGATATCGAGGCGTTCAACAAGCTGAATGCCCGCGGTATTGAGCTGGAAGCCCGTAAGGTTTCCACTGACCAGAAACTGAAAATGATGGATTTGATCGGTAAAGTTGGGAAATAAGCCCGCGCCGGTTTTTCACATAAAGCTTATGTTATAGGAGAAGTACAATGGAGATTACCACTCTTCAGATTGTGCTGGTGTTCATCGTCGCGTGTATTGCGGGTATGGAATCCGTACTTGATGAATTTCAGTTCCACCGCCCTCTGGTGGCCTGTACGTTGATCGGTGCCGTTCTGGGTGATATGAAAACCGGTATCATCATCGGTGGTACGCTGGAAATGATCGCCCTGGGCTGGATGAACATCGGTGCCGCCGTTGCGCCTGATGCCGCACTGGCCTCAATCATCTCAACCGTTCTGGTTATTGCCGGTCATCAGAGTATTGGTGCAGGTATTGCCCTTGCCATTCCTCTGGCCGCAGCAGGCCAGGTGCTGACCATCATCGTTCGTACCATCACCGTGGCCTTCCAGCACGCGGCGGATAAGGCGGCCGAGAACGGCAACCTCACGGCACTCTCCTGGATCCACGTGTCGTCCCTGTTCCTGCAGGCGATGCGTATCGCAATCCCGGCGGTTATCGTTGCGATCTCTGTCGGCACCAGTGAAGTTCAGGGCATGCTGAACGCGATTCCTGAAGTGGTCACCAGCGGTCTGAACATCGCGGGCGGTATGATCGTCGTGGTAGGTTACGCGATGGTCATCAACATGATGCGCGCGGGCTACCTGATGCCGTTCTTCTACCTCGGCTTCGTCACCGCAGCATTCACCAACTTCAACCTGGTTGCGCTGGGCGTGATTGGTGCCGTGATGGCGATTCTCTACATCCAGCTCAGCCCGAAATACAACCGTGTTGCGGGTGCCCCAGCGCAGGCTGCTGGTAACAACGATCTCGATAACGAACTGGACTAACAGGTGAGCGAAATGGTTGATATGACAAAAACTACCACCGAGAAAAAACTCACTCCGGGTGATATTCGTGGCGTGTTCATCCGTTCTAACCTGTTTCAGGGTTCATGGAACTTCGAACGTATGCAGGCGCTGGGCTTCTGCTTCTCAATGGTGCCGGCGATAAAACGCCTCTACCCTGAGAACAACGAAGCACGCCGTCAGGCGATTAAACGTCACCTGGAATTCTTCAACACCCATCCTTACGTCGCGGCTCCGGTTCTGGGCGTGACGCTGGCGATGGAAGAGCAGCGTGCGAACGGCGCGGAGATTGACGATGGTGCCATCAACGGTATCAAAGTCGGTCTGATGGGTCCGCTGGCCGGCGTGGGCGACCCTATCTTCTGGGGTACTGTTCGTCCGGTCTTCGCGGCGCTGGGTGCCGGGATCGCGATGAGCGGCAGCCTGCTCGGTCCTCTGCTGTTCTTTATCCTGTTCAACGCGGTACGTCTGCTGACCCGTTACTACGGCGTGGCCTACGGCTACCGTAAGGGCGTGGACATCGTTAAGGATATGGGCGGCGGCTTCCTGCAGAAACTGACCGAGGGGGCGTCTATTCTCGGCCTGTTTGTGATGGGAGCGCTGGTTAACAAGTGGACGCACGTGAACATCCCGCTGGTGGTTTCGACCATCACCGGTCAGGATGGTCAAACCCGCGTCACCACCGTGCAGACGATTCTGGACCAGCTGATGCCTGGCCTGGTGCCGCTGCTGTTGACCTTCGCCTGTATGTGGCTGCTGCGTAAGAAAGTGAACCCGCTGTGGATCATCGTTGGCTTCTTCGTCATCGGTATCGCGGGCTACGCTGTCGGCCTGCTGGGCCTGTAAAACATTGCGTTATCGACCGGGGGCTTGCCCCCGGTCTTTTTATCTGGAGGATGAATGACTGTTACGGACATCGTACTGGTGTTGTTTATTGTTGCCCTTCTGGCTTACGCGATCTATGACGAGTTCATTATGCCTCGCCGTAACGGCGAGACGCTGCTAACCCTTCCCCTCTTACGCCGTGGACGCATTGATGCATTTATCTTCGCCGGCCTGGTGGTCATTCTGATTTACAATAACGTGACCAGCCACGGTGCAATATTAACCACATGGTTATTATGTGCGCTGGCATTAATGGCGATTTACCTGTTCTGGATCCGCTCGCCGAAACTCATTTTTAAAAAACAGGGATTCTTCTTCGCCAACGTATGGATAGAATATAACCGCATTAAAGAGATGAATTTATCCGAAGACGGCGTGTTAGTGATGCAATTAGAACAGCGCCGCCTGCTCATTCGGGTCAAAAATATTGATGACCTTGAGAAAATCTACACATTACTTGTTAAAAATCAATAAGTTAACATTATAACCTCGGCTATATATTGTGATATTCTTTCGCAAAGAATATAGCCGTTGCTATATCTTCTCTCCTCTTTGACTTATATTTATTAACGATATTTTCACGCATAAACCTAAATGAAAATCGTTATCAAAGACGCAGATAAATTAAGCCTTGCTCGTTGTTGTTTTATATTCTCAAAATATGTTAAGGTTGCGCCCGTCGTTGGGGAGTAGCCGATTTCCTGCACGCAGGAAATGTACGCGTCAACATACTCGTTGAAAAACGTGGCGCGTACGGATCGCTTTCAGCACGATTACCGTGCAAAAGAGATCAGGCGAGACCATAGATACATCAACTGCTGTTTACTGGGGGCAGTGATGTGTCATATGGATATCCCCGGTCTGGACGCTCTTATGAACATCTCCGCTACGATCCTTCTCGCTTTTGGCATGTCCATGGATGCATTTGCCGCCTCCATCGGCAAAGGCGCCACGCTCCACAAACCTAAATTCACAGAAGCTCTGCGCACCGGTCTGATCTTTGGTGCCATCGAAACGCTGACGCCGCTCATCGGCTGGGGTTTGGGCATGCTCGCCAGCCAGTTCGTGCTGGAGTGGAACCACTGGATTGCGTTCGTCCTGCTGGTGTTTCTCGGAGGCCGAATGATGATTGAAGGTTTTCGCGGGAATGATGATGAAGATGAAGCACCGCTGCACCGCCACGGTTTCTGGCTGCTGGTCACCACGGCAATTGCCACCAGCCTGGACGCCATGGCCGTCGGGGTGGGTCTGGCATTCCTGCAGGTCAATATTATCGCCACCGCGCTGGCCATTGGCTGTGCAACGCTGATTATGTCCACGCTGGGCATGATGGTCGGGCGGTTTATCGGCCCGCTGCTGGGTAAACGCGCCGAGATCTTAGGCGGAATTGTGCTGATCGGCATTGGTGCCCAGATCCTCTGGGCACACTTCGCGCCTTAAGCGTCGCGCTGCCAGACGTGGATACTGAAATCCGTCTGGCAGCCAAACGTCGTCCGAGCCGCTAACGCATCCCATACTTCCGGCTTTGCCCGCCACGCGAACGGCGTCATCTGCAGCAGGGCTACCGCTTCTTCCCCGTTCAAATTCATTTCATACGCCACTGAATGCTCCTGCTTCAGCGTAAAGCCTGTCAGCTGTTCAGAGTGTGGGGCATGCAGACGCACCTCGTCGTAAATGAGTCCCTTCAGCTCCATCAGGTGACGCGGGCCCGGCGTGACGGTTATCACCCAGCCTCCGGGCTTCACCACGCGCGCCAGCTCGTCTGCTTTACACGGCGCGTAGATGCGGATAACGGCATCCATACTGGCATTATCAAACGGCAGCCGGTGGCTGGATGCCACGCAAAACGTCACGCCAGCGTAACGTTTAGCCGCCGCGCGGATCGCCACTTTCGACACGTCGAGACCGAATGTCACGGCCCCCTTCTCCCGCACCACATCCGCAAACCGTGCGGTGTAGTACCCTTCCCCACAGCCGATATCAAGCATGGCGGACGCCGAATCAGGCAGTAAGTCACCCAGCATCTGCGCCACCGTCTCCCGCAGCGGCAGATAGTGCCCGGCATCGAGAAACGCCCTGCGCGCCTGCATCATCTCTGCGCTATCGCCCGGATCGCGGGAGCGCTTGTGCTGCACCGGAAGAAGATTCACATACCCTTCTTTCGCCATATCAAACTGATGTCCCTGCGGACAGGCATAACTTTTATCTGAGCGCGTCAGTGACGCGTGGCAAAGGGGACAGCTGAAGGACATGGAAACTCCGGGAGATAAACCAAAGGGCGAAGTGTACCGCTATTCGCCCTGCTATAAAACGGCTGGATTATCGCATGACGATAAGGTGGTCTGAACCGGCCGGCAGGCCATCGGGTTTAATATTCTCCAGGCGCAGCACGTTGCCCATGATTTCGCTGAAGACCGGCGCGGAAACCGCCCCGCCATAGTAGGCCCCGTTTTGTGGATCGTTAATCACCACCACCAGGGCGAAACGCGGGTCGCTGGCAGGCGCAACGCCTGCGGTATAGGCGACGTATTTATCGACATATTTGCCGCTATCATCAATTTTCTTCGCCGTCCCGGTCTTAACCGCCACGCGATAATCGCGAACGGCGGCCTTAACGCCCCCGCCGCCGGGCAGCGCGACGCTTTCCATCATGTGCTCCACTTCATGCGCGATCTCCTCCGGCATGACGCGGTGGCCGATAACCGGGGGATCTATGCGGGTGATGGAGAGTGGACGCTCAAGCCCGAAGCCGCCAATCGTCGCGTAGACGTGGGCAAGCTGGAGCGGTGTGACCATCAGGCCGTAGCCAAAGGCAAAAGTCGCGCGGTCTAGCTGACTCCAGTATTTACGCTGTGGCAACAGCCCGGCGCTTTCGCCCGTTAACCCCAGCCCCGTGTTGGTGCCAAACCCAAAGTTTCGATAGGTATCAATAAGATGCTGGACAGGCATCGCCAGCGAGAGCCGGGATACGCCGGTGTCGCTCGATTTTTGCAAGATCCCGGTCATGGTCAGCTCAGGATAATAGCCCACGTCGCGGATACGATGCCCGTCAAGGGTATACGGGTGGGTATCAATGACGCTGTCCGGCTGGACCAGCCCCTGCTGCAGAGCCGTCATCAACACCAGCGGCTTAACGGTCGAACCGGGCTCGAACGTATCGCTGATTGCCCGGTTGCGAAAATCGTTTATCGTCGCGCCTTCACGGTTATTGGGATTGAAATCCGGATAGCTCGCCATGGCGAGTATTTCCCCGGTGGGGATATTAATGAGCACCGACGCCCCTGACTCGGCCTTATTCCAGGCGACGGCATTGTCCAGCGCGTCTTCGGTAATGGTTTGCAGCCGCTCGTCAATACTCAACTGGATGTTATGTGCCGGCGTGGGCGCCACTTCCGTCAGGTTTTCAACCACGCGCCCGTAGCGATCCTCCCGGACCTGTCGGACACCCGCTTTACCGGTCAGCTGAGTGTTGAAGCTTTTCTCCACCCCTTCAATGCCCTGCCCGTCAATATTGGTGAAGCCAATCAGGTTCGCCGCCACGTGGCCTGCCGGGTAAAAGCGGCGGGATTCATCGCGCAAATTAATGCCGGGTAAATTGAGCTTATCAATCCACTTCGCCTGAGCAGGATCGACCTGACGCGCCAGGTAGATGAAGCGTCCCTGGGGATTGGCGTTAATTCGTGATGAAAGGGTGCTCAACGAGAGGTGCAGCGCGCTCGCCAGCGCCTGCCAGCGTTCATCAAACCCAACGCCACCTTTTGCCAGCACCGTTTTAGGATCGGCCCATACGGCCCTGACGGGCACGCTGACCGCCAGAGGACGTCCTTCACGATCCATAATCATCCCACGCGGCGCATCAATCGCCAGCTGACGGAGGGATCGCATATCTTCTAGCTTCACCAGATTGTCAGGTTTGATGATTTGTAGCCAGGCAACGCGGCCAAGTAAAAAGGCCAGACTGCAGAAAATAGCGAAACAGAGCAGCGCAAAACGCGCCGGCGTGAAATTGCCAGCGGTTAATATCATTTTTTTCTTCACCTGAACCCCAGAGCTGTTAAACAACGCTCTGATTTAACGAGAAAAGATGCGCTTAGGGAGGCGAAACTGTGATACTAACCTCGCAGCTTTGCAACAAGTTGCTAACAAGACCGTAGATAGTAATATTTTGAAAGATAGGGAATAAAAAAGCCCCGCATGATGCGAGGCTTTATGTCTGAGAGTGAAGCGCTATGCGCCCCAGTCAGCAGCGGTTCGATCAGATAGCAGTTACGTTAACTGCAGCTGGGCCTTTCTGGCCGTCCTGAATTTCGAACTCAACGTTCTGGCCTTCGGCCAGAGTTTTGAAGCCGTTACCCTGGATTGCAGAGAAGTGTACGAACACGTCTTTGCTGCCATCAGCAGGAGTAATGAAACCAAAACCTTTAGACTCGTTGAACCACTTAACTTGACCTTTAATCTTTGCCATTTTGCAAAATTCCTTAGAGTGTTTTCTTAGCCCGCAGGCATTAACTGAGATAAAACTGAGACATTACTGCATGAGGCACTAATATAAGGTTCGGCAGAGAAGCGGTATTCAACGACAACGTGTTTACTCAGGACTTCTTTACTGAAAATGCCACACATAAACAGAACTGTACCTCGTTTGACCCAAAACGTGTTATCACACACTATGTTTAATATGGCAAGCCATTTTTAAACATGTCTCGATCCGCCGCACAAATTCGAACACTGTCTGTAAGGATTTGCACAATTATGCGCTTCTCAAACAGACGGCTATACTACCTTACACAGACTCAACGCTGCTTGCACAACCGCTGTAATCTAAGACTTTTTTAACATAGCTCAATCATTACAATGCGTCCAGCAGACGGGAAAAGAAATCTTTGGCGTTGATTGAGTTAGAACAAATTGTGAAAACTTATGCTTAAATCATTGTAACGTGGCCGTATTGTTTCAGCCAAAAACGATGTTAATAATCCGCACCCTTCTGTATTAAAATCCATCAGGTAATTAGCAGTGTTATGCACCAAAATAATGAAATTTTTATGACTCTGCATCAAAACAAGGCAAGCAAAACGTTTCGATAAAATTAAAATTTTCCTGACGACGAATACATACACAATATACGCAACAATCTATGGCTTCGTTTATAAGGGTAAATACTCGCCAACTTTCAGTATCCTGAAAGTATTATTAACTGGTGCTACATTATCCAGCGCGTCAGTTAATTCTTTTATGGGGTCATCCAGCGCTTCATCCGCCAGCTCAAACACGCCCCAGTGAACAGGGAACGCCAGCGGGCAACCTAACTGCTGCCACAGCGCAACGGCAGACTGGGGATCCATATGGTGTACGGCCATAAACCATCGCGGAGCATAGGCGCCAACGGGCAATGCTGCAGCATCAATTTTCCCCAAACGTTCCGGTATCAACAGCAGCTCAGGCGAATAGCCGGTATCGCCACTAAACCAGAACCGGTGATGCCGCCCTTCAAAGACCCAGCCGCACCACAATGAGCGATTGCGGTTCCAGAGCGTGCGCATACTCCAGTGCTGCGCCGGTACGGCGGATAATGTTATCCCCTGCCAGGTAAAACTCTGCCACCAGTCAAGCTCAACCACCTGTTTTGCGCCCCGGCGGCGAAACCAGCCGCCCAGGCCTAAAGGAACAAATACACTGACGTCGGGAAAGCGTTTGAGAATGTGGCGAACAGTGAGTTCATCAAGATGATCGTAATGGTTATGCGAGATAACGACCGCGTCAAGCTGGTGCAGTTGATCGACAGAGAGTGCCGGAGGCGTTCTACGCTGCGGCCCTAAGAAAGGAAGTGGAGAAGCGCGTCGTGAAAAAACGGGATCGGTAAGAAGGATATTGCCGTCCAGCTGCAGCAGTATGCTCGCATGTCCGAGCCACCACGCCCCATCCTGCTGCGGCTGCTGAAGATCGGCCGGTTGCCACCACCGCCGGATAAAGTCATCGTAGCCGAGCGCGGGCGGCTTCGGTAAGCCAGCTGCTTTGCGTTCTTTGCGCCAGCGGTCAAGGTCGCCAGGCTGGTGTCCTGCAGAAGTAGTATTACGAAAACCGTTTGGGGTGTGATGTTTCAGGGAGGGGTCATACCAGGGATTTTTCCAGACCACTGCCACCTCCCGGAATAATACGATTAACGCTCAGCCACCAGGCGGATAAAATCGTCTTGATCGTTGTTCTCGTCAGCGACCGCTTCATTTTGTGCTTCTTTCGCTTCCGGCTCGTTAGCCTCGCACAGACGACGCAACAGTGCATTCTGCCGTTTTTGCTGCTCAAGCAGCGCTTCCAGCAGTTCGATCTGCTCATTGGTACGTGAACTGGCACGGTTTACGAAAAACCAAATGACCAGCCCCACCAGCAGAACAACCAAAGAGATCGTCAGGGATGCCATATTTAGCAGCCCTGAATTCAGTAACTCACCCATTTCACCACCTCAATAAAAACGTCTATTTTACCACTGGCGCGAAGGAAGGAAATCACCTGAAGAAAAAATGCGTGCTACCACGGAATAAACTTATTGATTGCGCAAACGCCGCTAAAAAACTGTACATCCTGATCGCACATCACGTTGATAGTCTGCGTCCACAACACCACGCACGCTATCAGCACGATAATCAGAATCACCCAGCGTATTTTTTTCACTCCACACTCCGTTTACAGACCTGATATGACCAGGTTATCACGGTTATCTTAAACAAGGACTAACTGTAGCGCCATCAGGCTCTTTTCAGAATCCTGCACTTGTTTCATTACGTAAACCGGTTAGGCTAGCATCATGATAACAATGATAAAGAGGTAATAATGCGCTTAATTATTCGTACAATTGTTGCACTGGCGATACTCTGGATTGGCCTTCTTTTAACGGGTTATGGCGTGCTGGTGGGAAGCACCGAAAACGCCGCAGGGTTAGGCATTCAATGTAAGTATTTAACAGCACAGGGAGTCAGCACGGCGCAGTATCTCCATTCTGATAGCGGGATCATTGGGTTAACCAACTGCCCGGTACTGCGTAAAACCTCCGTCGTGATTGATAATGGCTGAGCCACAGCGTTAACGACGAATAAAAAACGCCGCAAAAATGCGGCGTTTTTTTATGCTAACCGGGGTTAGAACGGATAGTCGTGGTAACCCATCTGTTCAGAAATCTTACGCGCGGCGGTATGTAGAATAGCCACGTACTCGTGCAGGCGCTCTTCCGAGAAGCGAAGCGTTGGGAAAGAGATGCTCAACCCCGCGATCACGACGCCAAAACGGTCAAACACCGGAACGCCAATACAGCGCAGCCCTTCTTCCTGTTCTTCGTTATCTTCGCCGTACCCTTGCTCACGCACCTTATCGAGCACCTTTAATAATTCATCGGTGTTAGTAATGGTGCGTTCAGTGCTGCGTTTGTACTCCACGCCATCGAGGATCTGTTTAACTTCTTCACGATCGCGCCACGCCAGCAGAACCTTACCAATTGCCGTGCTGTAAAGCGGGTTGCGACGACCAATGCGCGAATACATACGCAGGTTATACATGGAGTCAATTTTATGGATGTAAACAATACTGTCTTCATCCAGCGCGCCCAGGTGGATAGTCTCTTTGGTCAGGCGGGAGATCTCGCGCATCTGAATATCCGCGCTACGGATCAGATCCACGTTTTGCAATGCCCGGGCACCCAGTTCAAACAGTTTCAGCGTCAGAGAATATTTTTCAGATTCGCCTTCCTGTGCAACGTAACCCAGTGATTTCATGGTTTGCAAAAAGCGGTAAACGGTGCTTTTCGACATCATCACGCGCTGTGACAACTCTGTGATACCAATTTCACGCTCTTCACCGAGCGCCTGTAAGATGCCAAACACCTTCAGCACGGAAGAAACTGAATCTGGCTGTTTATCCAAATCCGCAATTGCCATTTACCACCTCATAGAGAGTGTTTTATAAAAATCAGAACCGGTTTTTATTATAAATTCCCGTCATGTTACCTGCAATCAATCCGCGTTTACTTCGTTACAAATCTGCGACATAAAACGGTGTTAACGATGCTAAAATAGTTACCCTGAGAATAATTTCACTCTGAGCTATTTATCCCCGATGGAAAAGAACCTTTCCGATGGCCTGCCTGTGCCCCAGCGGTATGGCGCTATCGCTACGATTATTATTGGTATCTCAATGGCCGTTCTTGACGGCGCGATTGCGAACGTTGCCCTTCCCACCATTGCCACCGATCTGCATGCTTCCCCGGCCAGTTCGATATGGATTGTTAACGCCTATCAGATTGCGATTGTGGTTTCCCTGCTCTCCTTTTCTTTTCTGGGCGATATGTTCGGCTACCGTCGGGTATATCAGTGCGGGCTGGTGGTATTTACCTTTACATCACTGCTGTGCGCCCTTTCGGACTCTCTGCATACGCTGACGCTGGCGCGCATCGCGCAAGGTTTTGGCGGCGCGGCGCTGATGAGCGTCAATACGGCGCTAATCCGCTTAATCTATCCGCACCGCCATCTGGGCCGCGGCATGGGGATAAATTCGTTTATTGTCGCGGTCTCTTCTGCCGCCGGGCCAACGATTGCAGCGGCCATTCTTTCTGTCGCCTCGTGGCAGTGGCTGTTCGCCATAAACGTACCGCTGGGTATCGTAGCCATCTTCTTTGCCCTGCGATTTCTCCCCGCTAACGGCCCGAAAAGCACCATGCCGCGCTTTGACGTAGCAAGCGCGGTGATGAATGCGCTCACCTTTGGTCTGCTGATTACCGCCCTGAGCGGTTTTGCGCAGGGTCAATCCCTGATGCTAACCGCCGTGGAGCTTGTTGCCCTGCTGGTGACGGGCTTCTTCTTTGTTCGCCGCCAGCTTTCCCTGCCGGTGCCCTTACTGCCGGTCGATCTGCTGCGTATTCCCCTCTTTTCGCTTTCCATCTGCACCTCCGTCTGCTCATTCTGCGCCCAGATGCTTGCTCTGGTTTCTCTGCCCTTCTTCCTGCAAAGCGTGATAGGACGTTCCGAAGTGGAGACCGGGCTGCTGTTAACCCCCTGGCCGCTGGCGACAATGGTGATGGCACCGCTGGCAGGTTACTTAATAGAACGTGTACATGCCGGTTTGTTGGGCGCGGTGGGGCTGGCCGTGATGGCAACAGGTCTTTTCGCGCTGGCGCTACTGCCATCATCGCCAGGGGATCTGGACATCATCTGGCGCATGATCCTGTGCGGAGCCGGGTTTGGCCTGTTTCAGTCCCCCAACAACCACACCATTATTACCTCTGCGCCGCGCCACCGCAGCGGAGGTGCCAGCGGCATGCTGGGGACCGCGCGTCTGCTGGGGCAAAGCACCGGTGCGGCGATGGTTGCCCTGATGTTTAACCTTGCCGGGCAAAACGGCAACCACGTTGCGCTTCTCACCGCAGGTGCGCTTGCCACCCTTGCAGCCATCGTCAGCGGGTTGCGCGTGACCCAACCCGGCGTTCAGGCATAAAAAAAGCCGGGCGGAGTCTTCTCCTGCCCGGCTTATTTAAGCACTTAGCGTTACTTCAGGTATTCCCCACTGCGCAGCGCTTCAATACGTTTATCCAGCGGTGGGTGAGACATAAACAGCTCGCTCAGCGACTTTGATTTGCCGTTGATGCAGAAGGCCATCATGCTGTTCGCTTCCTGCGGCTCGTAGCTGGTTTTCAGACGCTGCAGGGCGGCAATCATCTTTTCACGCCCTACCAGCTTCGCTGAACCGGCATCCGCATGGAACTCACGGTGACGGGAGAACCACATGGTGATAATGCTGGCCAGAATACCGAACACCAGTTCCAGCACCATCGATACGGCGAAGTAAATCAGCGGATTACCGTTGCTCTCTTCACCTTCATCACGGTTGCCGCCCATGAAGCCAGCCGCAATCTGCGCCAGGATACGGGAGATGAAGATAACGAAGGTGTTCACCACGCCCTGAATCAGGGTCATGGTCACCATGTCACCGTTGGCGATATGGCTGATTTCGTGCGCGATAACCGCTTCGGCTTCGTCACGGCTCATGTTCTGCAACAACCCGGTGCTCACGGCAACCAGCGACGCATCACGACGGGCACCCGTAGCAAACGCGTTAATATCCGGGGCATGGTAAATAGCAACCTGCGGCATCGCAATGCCTGCCTGCTTAGACTGCTGTGCCACCGTATTCATCAGCCACTGTTCCATGTCGTTACGCGGCTGTTCAATCACCTCACCGCCTACGGATTTCAGCGCCATCCACTTTGACATCAGCAGGGAAATGAAAGAGCCACCAAAACCAAACAGCAGCGCCATAATCAACAGACCCTGAACGCTGCTCGACTGAATTCCCGTCAGGCTTAGCACTAGCCCGAAAACCACCATCACCGCCAGGTTGGTGAGCAGGAAGAGCGCGATTCGCATCATAATTTTCTTTTAACCTCAGTTTAACAAAACGCACTATGCGATTACCCACATCGTATGGGTATTACGGCTATTTTCAAGCATGCGGTGGGCGTAAGTCACCAGAAAGACACAACTTTACACAATTGGAAATCAGCCTGACGGAAGGATGCAGAACAAAAAGAAACAGGCACAATTTCTTGTGCCTGTTGGGAGATTATTTTGCCGGAGCGGGCTGTACGGCAGGCTTCTCTTTTTCCAGATTCGCCAGGTCGAGCGCGATATGCACCGTCTCGTCCAGGTACGGATCCGGCTCCTGGTAATCTTTTGGCAGATCGTCCAGTTTCTTGAGCAGAGGCTTACCTTCTCGCTTGAAGCGATCGTTGATACGCGCCAGACGCGTTGCGTCGTCCTCGTTGTTCTCTTTTTCACGCTGAGCGTAGTTCAGAGAAACAATATTCCGCTTATCTTTCAGGGCATTGAAACGCGCAATGTCCTTCATGATGTACTGGAATTCCGGGTCTTTCGCGATGCGTTCATTATGCGCTTTCAGCAGCTCAGGGCCAAACTGCGTCATATCACCCGCCTTCACGAATGTCGCAGCATTGATGCTGTCCCACGGCAACGCGTTATCTTCAAACTTCTCGCCGGTTTCGGTCTCTTCCGTGCCGGTCGGCATCATGATATCCGGCGTTACGCCTTTACGCTGCGTACTGCCGCCGTTAACGCGGTAGAACTTCTGAATGGTGTACTGAACGGAGCCCAGCGCAGGCCATTCCGGACGCAGCATCTGATCGTAAATACGGTTCAGCGAGCGATACTGCTGAACAGTACCTTTGCCGAAGGTGGGCTCACCCACGATTAGCGCGCGGCCATAGTCCTGCATTGCAGCGGCAAAGATTTCAGATGCGGACGCGCTGAAGCGGTCAACCAGGACCACCAGCGGGCCTTTGTAATAGACCACACCGTCGTTATCAGCATCTTCACGAACTTTACCGTTGTTATCACGCACCTGTACAACCGGGCCAGACGGGATAAACAAGCCTGAGAGCGACACCGCTTCGGTCAGCGCACCGCCACCGTTCGTGCGCAGGTCGATAATGACGCTGCTCACGTTCTGCTTCTCAAGTTTCTGCAGCTGAACTTTTACATCGTCTGTCAGCCCCACGTAGAAGCCAGGGATATCCAGGACACCCACCTTCTCTTTACCCACGGTTTTCACCGACATTTTCACCGCGCGGTCTTCCAGACGGATACGCTCGCGGGTCAGGGTCACGATACGGGTTTTGGTGCCTTTACCGGCAGGCAGAATCTCCAGACGAACTTTGCTGCCTTTCGGACCTTTGATCAGCGCAACCACATCGTCCAGACGCCAGCCAATGACATCAACCATGCTCTGACCGGTTTGTCCTACCCCCACAATGCGATCGCCTACGCTTATCGCTTTGCTTTTGGATGCCGGGCCGCCCGCGACCATGGAATTGATCACCGTGTAGTCATCATCCATTTGCAGTACCGCGCCAATACCTTCCAGAGACAGGCTCATCTCAGTATTGAACTGTTCGGTATTGCGTGGAGAGAGATAGTTGGTGTGCGGATCGATTTCGTGCGCAAAGGCGGTCATCGCCAGCGAGAAAACATCTTCACTGTTGGTCTGCGCCAGACGGCGAATGGCAAATTTGTAACGACGCGTCAGCGTGTCGCGGATCTCTTTTTCATCTTTGCCGGTCAGCTTGAGGCTCAGCTCGTCGTATTTGACCTTTCCATCCCACAGCGCGTTCAGCTCGGCTTCGTCTTTCGGCCAGGGCGCTTTGCTGCGATCGAGATTGAAGGTGTCGTTGCCGGTGAAGTCCATTGGACGTTCAAGCACTTTCAGAGCGTACTGATAGCGTTCAAAGCGGCGCTTTTGCGACAGGTTGTAGAGATCGTAGAACAGATCCAGCTTGCCTGACCGCAGCTCATCACCCACCTCGGATTTGCGCTTAGCGAACTGCTCGACATCGCTGGCGAGCAAAACGTTATGGCTGTAATCCAGCAAGTTCAGATAGCGGTCAAAGATTTTGGCCGAAAAGGCCTGATCGAGATCGAACTGACGATAGTGCGAGCGGGTAAAGCGAGAGGTTACACGTTCGCTTACCGTCGCGTGCTGCGTCTCTTCCTTGAGTACCGGAATTTGATCAACACGCGTGATATCGTCCACTGCGAAAGCGTGACCCGTTATGGCAAACAGGCCCGCCAGCGCGGTGAGCTTAAAAAAAGTGTTCATGCCAGGCTTGGCCTCCGTTTCAGAACAACAAGTGTTCTGCGCGTACAATCATTGACATACCAGAAGTCAGCTGTACACGAACGCCATCTTTGGTGATTTCCAGTACGGTGGCGTCCATTGCGTTGTTGCCCGCTTTTACTTTCAGAGCCTGACCCACGCTCAGGGCGTTAATGTCAGAAACCGGAGTATGGCGCTGCTCTTCACGAGGCGCACGAGGGGCTTTCGCTGCTGGTTTGTCTGCACGCGGTTTGCGATCGTTATTGTCGTGACGACGCGGCGCAGGACGTGGTTTACGCTCACGACGAGGCGCTTCTTCCTGGCCGTTTGCCGCTGCGGCTTCGCGTTTTTTCGCCTGCTGTTCTGCACGTTGTGCCTGAACGCGTGCTTTGGCTTCTTCCAGCTGCTTGCGCGCGTGTTCTACGTGCTGCTCGTCCAGCTCGCCACAAGGGTTGCCGTCGAGATCCACGCGGGTCGCGCCCGGTTTGATACCGTACAGGTAACGCCAGCTCGAAGTATAAAGACGTAAGGCAGAACGCAGCTGAGTTTTGCTGAGGTTCATTTCCCCTTCAACACGCGCTACCAGATCCTGAAAAATACCGACTTTCAGGGGACGTGCTTCACCTTCCGCGCTGAAGCACTGCGGGAAACGCTCGGCCAGAAATGCGATAACTTCTTTACTGCTATTCAACTTAGGTTGATTTTCCATGAAATTTCCTGATTACAACGGACGTTGCCAACAAGCGCAGGCATGAACAGGCGTCATTATAATGACGCTATCAGTAAATGCTACGTTATCCGTTGATTATCCTGCGACGCTCGCAAAGAATTTTTGATAATCGGTTGCAGCGAGGACGTTTTCCAGATTCGCCACCAGCTCGCGCAGCCCCTGTTCATCCTCGGTTGTAAAGCGACTGAAGACCGTACTGTCGATATCCAGAACGCCAATAATCTGATTTTTTACCACCAGCGGCAGAACGATCTCTGAATTGCTGGCAGCATCACAGGCGATATGCCCGTCAAACGCATGAACATCTTCCACGCGCTGAACCTGATTCTCGGCCACCGCGGTACCGCATACGCCGCGCCCTACCGGAATACGCACGCAGGCCAGTTTGCCCTGAAACGGACCCAGCACCAGCGTTTCACCTTCCAGGAGATAAAAGCCAGCCCAGTTCACATCGGATAGCCGTTCGAACAGCAATGCGCTAGTATTTGCCAGAGTGGCTAAGAAGCTGGTTTCACCTGCCATCAATGCCTTAAAATCGCGGTTCAGATCCGCGTAGAATTCTGTTTTGTTCATTATTCAATCACTTAGTTGTCTTACAAAATTACCGCATAGCCTATTAAAATAAGCAATAAATGCGCTCATGCTCAAGATGAATCCGTTCATGAGTTAATATAACGTTCAACAATACTTATTTGCGCGCAGCTGATGGCCTTAAAAACAACCAAAATTACGCCGACAAAAAAGATAACTGTCCATACGGTAAGCGACGCTTTGCCTCGTGCACATTATCAGCGTTGCCCCCAGTGCGATACGCTTTTTATGTTGCCGAAGATGAAATCGCACCAAAGCGCCTTTTGTCCCCGCTGCGACGCTAAAATTCGTGACGGCCGCGACTGGTCGTTAACCCGCCTTGCCGCTATGGCCGTTACCATGCTGCTGCTGATGCCTTTCGCCTGGACCGAACCGCTTCTGAAGCTTTACCTGCTTGGTGTGCGCATTGACGCTAACGTGCTGCAGGGTATCTGGCAGATGACGAGCCAGGGCGATCCTCTCACCGCCGCCATGGTACTGTTCTGCGTTGTCGGCGCGCCGCTGGTGCTGGTTGCAGCCATTGCCTACCTGTGGTTTGGTAACATCCTGGGAATGAACCTGCGTCCGGTATTGCTGATGCTGGAAAAGCTTAAAGAGTGGGTCATGCTGGATATCTATCTGGTGGGCGTGGGCGTGGCATCAATCAAGGTGCAGGACTATGCCTTTCTGCAGCCGGGCGTCGGGCTTTTTGCCTTTATCTGCCTGGTATTGCTCAGCATCCTGACACTGATCCACCTGAACGTTGAGCAGCTTTGGGAGCGTTTTTACCCGCAGCGCCCTGCCACCCGCCCGGATGAAAACCTCCGCGTCTGTCTGGGATGCCATTACACCGGGTTGCCCGACAAGCGTGGACGCTGCCCGCGCTGCCACATACCGTTGAGGTTACGACGCAACAACAGCCTGCAAAAATGCTGGGCGGCGCTGATTGCCTCACTGGTGTTTCTGTTCCCGGCCAATATGCTGCCGATATCCATTATTTACGTGAACGGTGGCCGTCAGGAGGATACTATCCTCTCCGGTATTATCTCCCTTGCGCACAGTAACGTTGGGGTGGCGGCCATCGTCTTTATTGCCAGTATCCTGGTTCCCTTTACCAAAGTGGTGGTGATGTTTACCCTGCTCGTCAGCATTCACTTTAAGTGTGAACAAGGTTTACGTACCCGTATTCTGCTTCTGCGATTCGTCACCTGGATTGGCCGCTGGTCAATGCTGGATCTGTTTGTGATTTCGCTGATGATGTCGCTGATCAATCGCGACCAGCTTCTTGCTTTTACTATGGGACCCGCGGCTTTTTATTTCGGCTCTGCGGTGATATTGACTATTCTTGCTGTGGAATGGCTGGATAGCCGCTTACTTTGGGATGCACATGAGTCAGGAAACCCCCGCTTCGCCGACTGAAGCGAGAATTAAAACTAAACGCCGCATTTCGCCATTCTGGTTGCTGCCTGTCATCGCCCTGATGATTGCAGGCTGGCTTATCTGGACGAGCTATGAAGATCGCGGCAGTACCGTCACCATTGATTTTCAGACCGCCGACGGCATCGTCGCCGGACGAACCCCCGTTCGTTTTCAGGGGGTCGAAGTCGGTACGGTTCAGGACATCTCCCTTGGAAAAGGGCTTAACAAGATTCAGGTGCGGGTCAGTATAAAATCTGACATGCAGGATGCTCTTCGCAGCGAAACGCAGTTCTGGCTGGTGACGCCGAAAGCCTCCCTGGCCGGCGTGTCCGGGCTGGATGCGCTGGTTGGCGGCAACTACATCGGCATGATGCCGGGCAAGGGTGAACCGCAGGATCACTTTGTCGCGCTGGATACGCAGCCGAAATACCGCCTCAATAACGGCGATCTGATGATCCATCTTCAGGCACCGGATTTGGGCTCGCTGAACAGCGGCTCGCTGGTCTACTTCCGCAAGATTCCGGTTGGCCGCGTGTACGATTACAGCATCAACCCGAATAAACAGGGCGTCACCATTGATGTGCTGATCGAGCGTCGCTTCACCAATCTGGTGAAAAAAGGCAGCCGCTTCTGGAACGTGTCCGGCGTCGATGCCGACCTCAGTCTGAGCGGTG
Organism: Enterobacter sp. 04-C-12-SI-ECC; assembly: GCF_047530715.1. NCBI lineage: Bacteria > Pseudomonadati > Pseudomonadota > Gammaproteobacteria > Enterobacterales > Enterobacteriaceae > Enterobacter > Enterobacter sp. 04-C-12-SI-ECC. The sequence continues at coordinate 124,731 of NZ_JBLKDI010000001.1, read as the reverse complement.
CAAAAGTGAAGCTTGAGAGTCTGGCCGCCCTGGTTAACGGTGCCATTGCCTTTGACTCCCCGGAAAACTCAAGCCCTGCCACGGCCGATGACACGTTCGGTTTATACCCGGATCTGGCGCACAGCCAGCGTGGCGTGATCGTTAAGCTCGTTCTGCCTGATGCCAAAGGGCTGAAAGCGGGGTCAACGCCGCTGATGTACCAGGGGCTGCAGGTCGGCCAGCTCACCAAAATGACGCTCAACCCTGGCGGCTCGGTCACGGGCGAAATGACGGTCGATCCGAGCGTGGTCGATCTCCTGCGCGAGAAAACGCGCATCGAGATGCGCAGCCCTAAACTCTCTCTGAACGATGCCAGCCTCAGCACGCTGCTGACCGGAAATACCTTTGAACTGATCCCCGGTGAAGGTCAGCCCAGCAATAGCTTCGTCATTGCCCCGGCGGATAAAGCGCTGCTGCAAAAACCGGGCGTCGTGACGGTTACGCTCAATGCGCCTGAAAGTTACGGCATTGAGGCCGGTCAGCCGCTGATTCTGCACGGCGTACAGGTGGGTCAGGTGCTGGAGCGAACGCTCTCCGAAAATGGCGTGAGCTTCTCGGTAGCTATCGATCCGCAATACAGCAACCTCGTCCATGGCGACAGTAAGTTCGTGGTGAACAGCCGCGTCGACGTGAAGGTGGGTCTGGACGGCGTGGAGTTCCTCGGCGCCAGCGCCAGCGAATGGGTTAACGGCGGTATTCGCATTTTGCCGGGCAATAAAGGCGCCGTTCGAGACAGCTACCCGCTGTACGCCAACCTGGACAAAGCGATTGAAAACAGCCTGAGCGATATGCCAACCACGACCCTGACCTTAAGCGCCGAGACGCTGCCTGACGTTCAGGCGGGCTCCGTGGTGCTCTACCGCAAGTTTGAGGTTGGGGAGGTGATCGCCGTTCGCCCGCGTGCGGACGCGTTTGATATCGAACTGCATATCAAGCCCGAGTACCGCAAGCTGCTGACCCCAAACAGCGTCTTCTGGGCCGAGGGCGGCGCGAAGGTGCAGCTTAACGGCAACGGCCTGACCGTGCAGGCCTCCCCGCTCTCGCGCGCGCTGCGCGGGGCGATCAGCTTCGATAACCTCAGCGGCGCGGGCGCGAACCTGCGTAAAGGCGATAAGCGCATTCTCTTCCCATCCGAAACCGCCGCGCGTGCCGTGGGTGGGCAGATTACCCTGCATGCGTTCGATGCCGGCAAGCTGGCGGAGGGCATGCCAATTCGCTACCTGGGCATTGATATCGGGCAGATCCAGAAGCTGACGCTCATCACCTCGCGCAACGAGGTGCAGGCCACCGCCGTGCTTTATCCGGAATATGTGCAGACCTTCGCCCGCTCGGGTTCCCGCTTCTCGGTGGTAACCCCGCAGATTTCGGCCGCGGGCGTTGAGCATCTCGACACCATTCTGCAGCCTTACATCAACGTCGAACCCGGTCAGGGCAAAGCCCGTCGTGATTTCGAGCTGCAGGAAGCTACCATTACCGACTCGCGCTACCTTGGCGGCCTGAGCATTGTGGTGGAAGTGCCGGAAGCGGGCTCGCTTGGCATCGGTACGCCGGTGCTGTTCCGCGGCATTGAGGTGGGTACGGTAACGGGCCTCACGCTCGGCACGCTCTCCGACCGCGTGATGGTGGCGCTACGCATCAGCGAGCGTTACCAGCATCTGGTGCGTAATAACTCGGTGTTCTGGCTGGCATCCGGCTATTCGCTGGACTTCGGCCTGACGGGTGGCGTGGTGAAAACCGGTACCTTCAACCAGTTCATCCGCGGCGGTATTGCGTTTGCCACCCCGCCGGGAACGCCGCTGGCGCCGAAAGCGCAGCCGGGTAAACACTTCCTGCTGCTGGAAAGCGAACCGAAAGAGTGGCGCGAATGGGGAACGGCCCTGCCGCGTTAATCTGACAGGCTCCGGTGTCAACGCACCGGAGCCTTTATGTTACACTGCGCACCTGAACTTTTCCCTGTGGTGTGCTCGTGGCTCAAAACTCCGTATTTCTTCCCGATCAATTCCTGGCGCAGATGCGCGAGGCGCTTCCCTCTCATCTGTCGCTGGACGATTTTATCGCCGCCTGCCAGCGTCCGTTACGCCGGAGCATCCGCGTTAATACGCTGAAAATCAGCGTCGAGGATTTTCTGGCCCTGGTTTCTCCGTACGGCTGGCAGCTTACGCCGGTTCCGTGGTGTGAAGAGGGATTCTGGATCGACCGCGATGACGAAGACGCGGTGCCGCTGGGAAGTACCGCAGAACATCTGAGCGGTCTGTTTTATATTCAGGAAGCGAGCTCGATGCTACCGGTTGCCGCCCTGTTCGCCGACGGCAATGCGCCTGAACGCGTGATGGATGTCGCCGCCGCCCCCGGCTCGAAAACCACGCAGATTGCCGCGCGCATGGGCAACCGCGGAGCAATCCTCGCCAACGAATTTTCCGCCAGCCGCGTGAAGGTGTTGCATGCCAATATCAGCCGCTGCGGTATTCATAATGTCGCTCTTACGCACTTCGACGGTCGCGTCTTTGGCGCCGCCCTGCCGGAAATGTTTGATGCCATCCTGCTGGACGCCCCCTGCTCCGGTGAAGGGGTAGTGCGTAAAGATCCCGATGCGTTAAAGAACTGGTCCGTGGAGAGCAATCTTGAGATCGCCGCCACGCAGCGCGAGCTGATCGACAGCGCGTTCCACGCCCTGCGCCCCGGCGGCACGCTGGTCTATTCAACGTGCACCTTAAACCGGGATGAAAACGAAGACGTCTGCCTGTGGCTGAAAGCGCAATACCCGGATGCCGTCGAGTTCATGCCGCTTAACGATCTGTTTTCCTCGGCACAGGAGGCGGTCACGCCGGAAGGTTTCCTCCACGTGTTCCCGCAGATTTACGACTGCGAAGGCTTCTTTGTGGCGCGCCTGCGTAAAACGCAGGCGGTTGCTCCCCTGCCCGCCCCCAAATTCAAGGTCGGCAACTTCCCGTTTGCCCCCCTCAAAGGGCGCGATGCAGCACAGCTTGTCGCCGCCGCCGAAAAGGTTGGTCTGGTCTGGGATGAGAGCCTGCAACTCTGGGTGCGTGATAAAGAGGTATGGTTGTTCCCGGCAGAGATCGCTCCGCTCATCGGAAAGGTCCGTTTTTCCCGAATCGGGATCCGCCTGGCGGAAGTGCATAATAAAGGCTATCGCTGGCAGCACGAGGCGGTCATCGCGCTTGCCGGTCATGAGAATACGTTCGCCCTGACGCACCAGGAAGCCGAAGAGTGGTACCGTGGCCGCGATGTTTATCCTGACAGCTCGCCTTCCGCAGATGAAGTGGTGGTGACCTATCAGGGATTCCCGCTGGGGCTGGCCAAAAAGGTCGGTTCAAGGCTTAAAAACAGCTATCCACGCGAACTGGTCCGGGATGGCCGACTGTTTACCGGTAACGATCGCACCGCCTGAAAAAAGCGCATTTTTTTACTGGCGATTTTGCTCTCCTTGTCTACGATCAAAAATGGATGCCCATACTGGTCATACCAGATTTTGACAACCGACCCGGAGAGCACTATGACGAAAACCAGCGTGCGTATTGGCGCTTTTGAGATCGACGACGCAGAGCTGCGCGGCGAAGCACAAGGCGATCGAACGTTAAGTATTCCCTGCAAATCCGACCCGGATTTGTGCATGCAGCTCGATGCATGGGATGCAGACACCAGCGTCCCGGCAATACTTGATGGCGAACATTCTGTCCTTTACCGTGAGCATTACGATAGTAAAACCGATGCCTGGGTCATGCGTCTTGCCTGACCTAAAGAGAACCCGCCCGAAGGCGGGTTATTTATTACTGCAGCTGCGCGAGCGTAAAGTAACCGTCAAATACGGCCCCCGTATCAATGTAGTGCAGATTGCCAAAATCATACCTTCTGTCGACGGGCGTATGGCCGAACCAGAAGTGATCCGCCCCGCTAATTCCCTGCCCTTTGCCCACCATAAACCCCATCAGGCGGTCGCGATCCCATAACACGCGCTGGGCGCTTACCGGTTTTTCCCAGCGGTATTCCTCCGCCGGATAATCAGCATGAGCAATAACGTTCAACCCGTTTGCGCAGGTAATTTCGATAATATGCGGTAACGCACGGCATGCGTTAAGTAACGAGCGCGCCCGCTGCTGCTCTTCATGCTCAAGCCGCGAAAACCACATTCCGCCATTCATTGTCCAGAGCGCAAAATCATTATTATCCAGGCTATCTATTGCCATTTGCTCATGATTGCCCCGCACTGCTCGAAACCATTTCTCATTGATGAGCTGCAATGATTTCACGCTGTCCGGACCACGATCGATCAGATCGCCAACGGAAATAAGTAAATCCTCATAAGGATTGAAATGACGGCGTTTCAGTTCCTCCATGAGCCTCTGGTAACAGCCGTGTATGTCGCTGACAACCCATACGTGACGCCACTCTCCACCTTCTATTCGCTGATACATAAGGCCTCCCTTTAACAGTATAGCCGCCGTCAAAAGCGCAAGAAGATCAGCGCAGCCCTTACAAAGTAAAACAAACAGTAAACCAAAGAGAAATAAAGATCCGCGCGCTCTTAATCCCTTTTTACTGGCTCCTTAGAATAAGGGGAGATAAAAACGAGAGGTCTTCACGTGTCTAATACACAGCTACATAACGATGTTTTCTATCCGCATCGCACGAATATTATTTCCGAGCTGGTGAACGGCAAACGCGTCCCGGGGCCAATCTGGCGGAAACGCGACTACCGACTGAAGTTCCTTTTACGTTCCCTGCTCTTTTGGTCTTCCACCCACCGTATGCTGGAAGCCCTCTCTGGCCGTGACGATTTCGACAAACTGCTGACATCGCAAATTACGTTGCCCAGCAAGACCCATCGGCAGTACCTGATGCGCGGCTTAACGGCAAACGATCGCGCCGACGCTATCGTTAACCATTACTACTGGATCGATCGCCTGAAGGAGAGCCGTCTTGCCCAGGCTATGACCGGCGCGCAGGAACAACCTATTGCGCAGTTCCACGTCAAAGACGGCGTGACCTACACGGTTAATGCGTCCTCAGCTGGCAAAGCCGAGCGTGAAGGTGAGAGTACGCTCTGGCTGCGCGACAACGAGGATACGCTTCTGGCCAGCCTGACCTTTAGCGTCGCCCGCAGCAATGGCCAGCCCGTTATGGTCATTGGCGGTCTTCAGGGCCCCCGTCGCTGCGTGTCACGAGATGCCATTAAACTGGCAACTCGCGCCTGCCATGGCCTGTTTCCCAAGCGCGTGCTGATGGAGGTACTTTTCCAGCTGGCAGCGCAGTCATCTGTTCGGGCCATTTTTGCCGTCAGCGATGAGGGACACGTTTTCCGCGCGCTGCGCTATCGCCTCAGCAAAGGCCGTCATTTCCACGCCAGCTATGACGAATTCTGGGATTCTTTGGGTGGAAAAAAACTTTCCGCCTTCTGCTGGCAGCTGCCGCTGCAGATGGAGCGCAAATCCCTCGACGAGATAGCCAGTAAAAAACGCGCTGAATACCGTCGTCGCTTTGAACTGCTTGATGAAATTGAGGCGTCCGTTAAGTCCCATTTCTAATCGCGACAAGCGTTTTCGCTCTCAGCACAGAGAATGCACTCGGTTTGAGAAAGGAATGATCAAGCAGAGCACTCTTGCATATGCCAGGGGTGCTCAGTTAGCATTGCGCGAAATGAAAATAGCGAATGCGTTGGAAAAGCGCAGTGTAGACGCAAATTTAAGGACTTTAATGATGATTTACGACTGCTTCTTGTATTACGATGAAGATATGCTTCTTGATATCAGGCTGAATACGCTAGCAGGCGTTGTCGATCGCTTCGTTATTGTTGAGTCAACGCATACCTTTACCGGCAAAAAGCGGCAGCTTCACTTTGACATAAATAAATACGGTCCTTTTAAAGATAAAATTATTTATGTTGTGCATGATGAAACACCTCTCATGAAAGCCTCTGACGGCGGCGATCAGCATCAGGACGGTCTGGTGGTGGATGCATGGGCGAATGAAGCCGCGCAGAGAAATGCCATCATGCAGGGCCTCAAAAGTGCTAAAGATGATGATTTGATTTTAATTTCCGATGTGGACGAGATTTTTTCACCACAGGTTATCGGCTCTATCAACGCGAATAAACTCTGCACAACGCTTTATCAAAACTTTTATAATTATCAGTTCAATCTGCAGGTTTTTAATACAGATAATACCCCAAGAAAATGTAAACTGCCGAGAGCCACAAAATATAAAAACCTCGTTCACTTTTTTGGCGGCGAACCTGAGTCGTTCAGAAATCTTAAACGCACCAGAAGCGTCAAAAACTGGTCATGGCTTAAATGGAACTGGTTCAAACTTAACAATCGCATCATTGAAAATAGTGGCTGGCATTTCTCATGGGTTATGACCCCTGAACGCATCTCTGAAAAAATGTCCACCATCTCCCACACGGAATACGATCTGCCTGAATTCAACAACCCGGAACATATCATGAAGGTGATAAAAAACGCCGAAGATATCTGGGGACGAGACAGGAAGTTAATCAGGCAAGAGCTGTCGGCAGACAGTTTCCCCGAGTATATCGTTATCAACAAAGATAAATTCAGGGAATTCATTATTTAACTATCAGGCCGGGCCTTTACTTCACCGACGAAGATTCCACAGCGATCGCCAGGCCACAATTTTTTAACAAAGATGCCAAAAAACCCTGGACGTACGCGGTCCTGAGTATGTTATGGTTTAGTCAGGATAGGGTACTGTCCAGCCATTCTCGGGGTTTTCGGTCCATAACCGAAGAAACCTTTGAGAAACAAATAGATAAAAAGAGACCGAATACGATTCCTGTATTCGGTCCAGGGAAATGGCTCTTGGGAGAGAGCCGTGCGCTAAAAGTTGGCATTAATGCAGGCTAAGTCGCCTTGCCTTTTAAGAATAGATGACGACGCCAGGTTTTCCAGTCCACAGCAAAAGTGGCCTGAAAAAAAGCGTCAGAGCATCATTAAAAGTGAAAAACCGCAGTGCTTTGGCGAGCATCTGCGGTTTTTTATTGGAAACCTGAACGTCAGCAGAGCTTGTCAGCGCGCTCGATAAACGGTGCCAGGCTCATCTTCTGCCCCGGGTTGGCCGGGTCATCAATCTGAATCACGCTGACTGGCTGACCGCTGCTCTTGCCGCTGGCGACCTGCTGCTCAGCGGTATCGTTGAGCGGGTACTGGACCAGCGTGCTCGGGTTGATCGCATACAGCGCATGGCCCGGACGGCAGGTCAGCATCACCTCTTCGCGATTAAAGGCCCATTTGTCTTTGCCCACTTCAAAGCGGCTTACGGTGATTACCTGCGGTGCCGCCAGAGCGCTTCCCGCGCAGGCCAGCAATAAGAGAGAAAGTACTGTCTTTTTCATTTAATAGTTAACCTTGTCAGAAGGGTTCCCAGGTAGCAAACAGACTGACCGTTGCCAGAACCAGCGCGCCCAGCACCACCTCTGCCTGTGTCATCCTGATAAACATCTGTTGTGCGCGCCCGGAATCCGGACGGAACCGTGGCACCAGAAAATACCGATTTGCCAGCGCAATTGCCACCATCAACGCCACGAGAGCACATTTGAACAACAAAAACTGCACGTAGCCAGCCTGCCAGGGAATATGGATGCCCAGAATCAACAGCGCATTCACTACGCCGGTAAGCAGCACGCCTGCGACGGCATAATGCCCCACGCGCGAGAAACGCATCATGGTATAGATGGCCGCGTTCTGCCAGCGTCCTTTCGCCAGACGCATGCAAAACAGCAGCGGCAGCAATCCACCTACCCAGGTTGCGGCACACAGCAGGTGAACAGCATGATTGAGTCGCTGTATCGCCCCCATCGGGCCGTCGCTCATCGCCGCGTGCCCTACCCCTGCCAGCAGGATAAGCTGGCCCATGGCGAGCAGCAGCAGGCGCGAGCCTTTCAGCGGCGCGAGCCACGCGACGACAACGGTGATGGCAGCGAGGATAATTTGCCACAACCAGACGCCACCAAACCGCGTTCCCAGCACGCTGTACCAGATTTGCGGGTTAAACACATCGCCCCAGCCGTTGCCCATTAAGCCGCCCTGAAGCATAAACATCAGGATCGCAGCGGCCAGGTTGACGATGGACGCCACTCTCTGCTGGAGCTGGAAACGCCGGGCCATCAGGCGGTGCAGCCCGGAAGGCGCAAACCAGACGCTGTAAAGCGCGTTGCCAAAAACGAGTATTAGCGCCGCAAAATGGATAAAGCGCAATCCTACGTATAACAGTCCCAGCATGCTATTTCACGCTGAAGCGATAGCTGCCTTTGGTTTTATGGCCGTCGACGGAAACCACGTGCCAGTCCACCCGGTAAGCCCCCGGCGCCAGCGTCTGTTCCAGCGGAACGGTCAGCTGTGCTTTGTTCTTTTCGTCTCGCGTGGCGGTACCGGTTTTGATCACCTGCTTTTGCGCATCCGTCACCACGACGCCGCTAAATCCGGGCTCGATACCTTCGGAGAAATTCAGCGTCAGCACCTGCGGTGACGCCACCTGGCTGTCCGCTGCCGGGCTCTGCTGCTCAAGATGCGCATGCGCCAGCACGGAGGGTGAGATTACCGTTGAGGCCAAAAAAACCAGTGCGCATACCGCGCGGGAAGCGGATAAACCCATCACAATCATTCCTTTTTGTTATGTCTGTATGGTAAAGAATAACGCTGTATAATAAACGAGTCGAGGATCATCCCGCTCTGCTTGTCATCGTCGCGCAATCGCGGTAACGTTGCCGCCGCAAAATAAGGAGAAGGTAATGAAGATCAATCTGGCCGCCCTTCCTCAGGACGAGATGAATAAAGTGAATGTCGATCTCGCTGCCGCTGGCGTCGCCTTTAAAGAGCGTTACAACATGCCCGTCGTGGCTGAAGTGGTGGAGCGAGAACAGCCCGCCCATCTTCGTGACTGGTTTCGCGAAAGGTTAATTGCCCACCGTCTCGCCTCGGTCAACCTCTCCCGCTTGCCGTACGAGCCGAAAGTTAAATAAGCTTAACGACTCGTTACACTTCCTTACGCGGAATCTGGCAGGATAAGAAAACCCTGATTAAATTAGGTGTACTCTTTAATCCCTGCGACTCTGTGTATAAGGAAGTCACGATGTCACATTGGAATATTGCGGCAGCCCAGTATGGCGGGCAGCATCACAGCGTAGATGACCATATTGCGCACCATCTCCACTTTATTGCCGAAGCAGCACAGCATCAGTGCGATTTGCTGGTTTTCCCGGAACTCTCATTAACCGGCCCGGGCGCGACTGCATTACCGCTCCCGCCCGAAGACGATCGACTACAGCCATTGCTTGACGCCGCGCATTTTTACCGCATTACCCTCATTGCAGGGCTTCCCGTTGAACGAAACGGTCAGCGCCAGAAAGGCCTTGCGCTGTTTATCCCCTCTCGCGATCGTATTCTGCGTTACCCTCAGGGGAGCGGCGCCAGCCTGGTGCCGGGTGATAAACAACTCACGATTATCGATGGGCAAAGCGATTCACCGAATCTTGATCCGCAGGCAACACTCTTCACCAGTTGCCAGTCGGTGAGGGATTACCGCTGGCGACAGTCCATCAATACCCTGCAGCGCTTTGCGCACAGGTATGCCATCGCGGTGTTAATGGCAAATGCCGGCGCGGGCAGCGCGTTATGGGATGAAAAAGGCCAGCTGATCGTTCGGGCAGATAAGGGGGAGCTCCTGTTGACCGGCACGCGCAACGGACAGGGTTGGCAAGGCGATATCATTCCTTTAGGCTAAGCGTTTTAAGCTCAGGAGATTTTCATGCTGCGCGTCATTGATACCGAAACTTGCGATCTTCAGGGCGGAATTGTGGAAGTGGCCTCGGTGGACGTGGTTGATGGAAAAATCGTCAACCCGATGAGCCATCTGGTGCGTCCCGATCGTCCTATTAGCCCACAGGCCATGGCTATCCATCGCATTACAGAATCAATGGTGGCGGATAAACCCTGGATAGAAGACGTTATCCCGCACTACTACGGCAGCCCATGGTACGTTGCCCACAACGCCAGCTTTGACCGTCGGGTGCTCCCCGAAATGCCCGGGGAGTGGATTTGTACCATGAAGCTGGCGCGTCGCCTCTGGCCAGGGATCAAGTACAGCAATATGGCGCTGTATAAATCCCGCAAGCTCAGCGTCAGAACCCCTGAAGGGCTGCACCATCACCGCGCCCTGTATGACTGCTATATCACCGCTGCGCTACTCATAGATATTATGAACACATCGGGCTGGACGCCGGATGATATGGCAACGATCACCGGACGCCCTGCGCTGCTGACGACGTTCACCTTCGGCAAATACCGCGGGAGAGCGGTATCGGATATTGCAGATAAAGATCCGGGCTATCTGCGCTGGCTGTATAACAACCTCGACAAAATGAGCCCGGAGCTGCGCTTAACCCTGAAACACTATCTGGGCGAAGCTTAACGCTGCACACGGCCTGGCAACGTATCCTGCGCCAGGCCTATCAAGAAGGCATACTCCAGGGCCACCCCTTCGTAGGATTTGAATCGACCCGATTTCCCCCCGTGCCCGGAGTCCATATCGGTGCAGAGCAGCAGCAGGTTGTCATCGGTTTTCAGCTCCCGCAGCTTTGCTACCCATTTTGCCGGTTCCCAGTATTGCACCTGTGAATCGTGCAAACCGGTCGTCACCAGCATGTGCGGGTACGCTTTCGCTTCTACGTTGTCATACGGGCTGTACTCTTTCATATAGCGATAATAGGTTTCATCCTGCGGGTTGCCCCACTCCTCAAACTCCCCGGTCGTCAAAGGGATGGACTCATCGAGCATGGTGGTAACCACATCGACAAACGGGACCTGCGCAACAATGCCCTTAAAGCGATCGGGCCGCTGATTGATGACCGCCCCCATCAGCATCCCCCCCGCGCTGCCGCCCATGCCGAAGCAAAGCTGAGGATCGCCATAGCCTTGCTCAATCAGCGCATCGCAGACGTCGAGATAGTCGTTGAAGGTATTTTTCTTTTTCAGGAATTTCCCGTCTTCATACCAGTGCTGCCCCAGCTCGCCGCCGCCGCGAATATGGGCAATGGCGAAAACAAAGCCGCGGTCGAGCAGGCTTAATCTGCTGCTGCTGAAGTCGGCATCCATGCTGGAGCCATAGGAGCCGTAGCCGTAGACCAGGATCGGATTTTTACCCTTCTGGAAATGCGCCTTGTGATAAACGAGCGAAACCGGCACCTCCACGCCATCGCGCGCGGTGACCCACAGGTGTTCGCTGCGGTAATTGTCGGAATCAAAGCCCTTCACTTCGGTTTGCTTAAGTACCTGGCGCTGTCCGGTATCCATATCCAGCTCAAAGAGCGTATCCGGCGTAGTCATCGACGAGTAGCCGTAGCGCAGCCGGGACGATTCAGGTTCCGGATTAAAGCCGATCCACGTGACGTAGGCCGGATCGTCGAACGCAATCCCTATCACCTCACGCGTTTTACGGTTGATCTGCCGGATACTGGTCAGCCCCCGCTGGCGCTCCTCCACCACCAGCCAGTCGGTAAACAGCGTGAACCCTTCCAGCATCACCTGATCCCGCGCGGGAATGAGCACCTCCCACTTGCGCTCGTCGCGCACCTTGGTTTTGTACAGACCAAAGTTCTTGCCTTCACGATTCGAACGCAGATAAAAGCTGTGCTGGAAGTGATCCAGGCTGTACTCGTGATCCTTGCGGCGCGGCAGGAAACAGAGCGGCTGGGCGTCAGGCAGTTCGGCATCCAGGAGCAGCACTTCCGAGGTGGTGGCGCTGGCGAGGAAGATAATCACATAGTGGCGCGAGGAGGTTTTATGCAGGCTGACATAAAACGTTTCGTCTTTCTCTTCATAGACCAGCTCGTCATCTGCTGAGTCCGTGCCTACGGTATGGCGCCACACCTGATAAGGCAGCAGCGTGGAGGCGTGCTTTTTAACGTAGTAGACCGTCTCGGAATCGTTCGCCCAGACAAAATCCGGGGAGACGTTCTCCAGCATTTCCGGATACCAGTTGCCGGTTTCCAGATTGCGAAAACGCAGGCCGTACTGGCGCCGGGAGAGATAATCCTCCGCCAGCGCCATGATAGTGTTGTCCGGGGAGATGGACATACCGCCCAGGGTATAAAACTCGCTGTGGGCGGCGCGCTGGTTCGCATCCAGCAGAATGTCCCATTCATCCCACTCGGCGCTTAATACCGACTGTCGTTGATAGATGGGATACTCGTTGCCCGGCTCATAGATATGGCGATAGCGATAGCCGTTTTTGGTCCAGGGCGCGGAGATGTCGCGCTGGGGAATACGCTGCACCATTTCGTTCAGCAGCTGGTCCTGCAGCGCCTGCTGGCTGGCCATGACCCTGCGGCCATAGTCGTTTTCCTCGTGCAGGTAGTCGAGCACCTCTGGCCGGGAACGCGAATCGTCCCGCAGCCAGTAGTAGTTGTCTATGCGCGTATCGCCATGCGTGACGATCGCATAAGGAGTACGTCGGGCTTTCGGTGGCATGTCATCATTCTTTTAAGTTTTACACCCTATAAGGTTGGCAAAACCCGCGCATGATGCAAGCGAAACATGACCACGGGGGCGCGAGTTAGCCCTGTAGCGCCTGTTTTTGTTCCCCGATATCTTTTTCTATCCCCTCGCGCACGTCCTGAGGGATCTTCAGCGCGTCGCCGAGGGCGTTAAGGTAGCTACGCTCCATAAAGTGATCGATATCTATGGCGGCACAGCTGAGAAAATAGAGTTCCAGCGCCTCTTCCTCATTTTTCACGCTCAGTGCCAGACGCTGCGGATCGAGCGGCTGTTCAATGGCCTGCGCCACCAGCGTTCTGCCCTGTTCTTCAACACCCGCCTCGCGCAGCTGCTGTTCGATAGCCGCTCTTTCATTATCATCAATATGCCCGTCGCTTTTGGCGGCAAACACCAGCGCCAGGATGAGCCGCTCCGTGCGCAGATCCAGCGGAGAAGTATGCTCCCCATAGTGAGGTTCATCGCGGTGCGCCGCTCGCACCCTGTCCTTATATTTGTTCCACAGCACGGTGCCGGCGATAGCGCCGCCCCCGGCCAGCAGCGCGCCGGTACCGTACTTCGCCAGCAGCTTGCGTGAGGATTTATTGGCAACCAGCAGCCCTGCCAGCCCACCGAGCGCCCCCGGTACCAGAAGTTTGCTCAGCCCCTGCTCGCCGGAACCAGACGTTTTCTGCCCTAACATGGATTGCAGTTGATTTAACCAGCCTGACATGGTTTCCCTCGCTTAACGGTTAACATGTTCTCCAGCGTAAGCGAGCAGGCGTCAGGAAATGTCCATCAAGCCTAAAGAAGCGCAAATTTCTGGTCTGCCCTTTTGCCGTGCGCAAGACAGACGCAAACGTTTTCGTTTATACTGCGCGCATCTTTTTCAGGGGGAATGTTATGACTCGTTTAGGAACCGCGCTGCGACCTGCGGCGACGCGCGTAATGCTGTTGGGATCGGGCGAACTGGGTAAAGAAGTCGCCATTGAGTGTCAGCGTTTAGGGGTGGAGGTGATTGCCGTAGACCGCTACGCCGACGCGCCCGCCATGCACGTCGCCCATCGTTCTTATGTGATCAACATGCTGGACGGTGATGCCCTGCGTACGCTCATTGCACGGGAGAAACCGGATTTTGTCGTGCCGGAAATTGAAGCTATCGCAACCGATACGCTGATCGCCCTTGAGCAGGAAGGCCAGCGCGTGGTGCCCTGCGCCAAAGCGGCAAAGCTGACCATGAACCGTGAAGGCATTCGCCGCCTGGCGGCGGAGGAGCTGGGGCTGCCTACTTCAAGCTACCGTTTTGCGGGTGACAAAGCCGCATTCCTGCAGGCCGTTGAAGAGATTGGCTACCCGTGCATCATTAAGCCGGTGATGAGCTCTTCCGGAAAAGGTCAGAGCTTTATTCGCGACAGCAGCGCGCTGGACAGCGCGTGGGATTATGCGCAACAGGGTGGCCGTGCCGGTGCCGGTCGCGTGATCGTCGAAGGCGTGGTGAAGTTTGATTTCGAAATCACTCTGCTCACCGTCAGTGCCGTGGACGGCGTCCATTTCTGCGACCCGATTGGCCACCGCCAGGAAGATGGCGATTATCGTGAATCCTGGCAGCCGCAGCAGATGAGCGACCTGGCGCTGGAGCGTGCCCGGGAGATTGCCCGTAAGACCGTTCTGGCCCTGGGCGGTTATGGCCTGTTCGGCGTGGAGCTGTTCGTCTGCGGAGACGAAGTGATCTTCAGCGAAGTCTCCCCTCGCCCGCACGACACCGGTATGGTCACGCTCATTTCGCAGGATCTATCGGAGTTCGCCCTGCACGTGCGCGCCTTCCTCGGCCTGCCGGTTGGCGGCATCCGCCAGTACTGCCCGGCGGCGTCTGCGGTGATCCTTCCGCAGTTGACCAGCCAGAATGTGACGTTTGATAACGTCGAAAGCGCGGTGGGCGCAGGCCTGCAGGTCCGTCTGTTCGGCAAGCCGGAGATCGACGGTACGCGTCGTCTGGGCGTGGCGTTAGCCACCGGGGATAACGTTGGCGAGGCCGTAGCAAGAGCAAAAGCAGCGGCTGCGAACGTTCAGGTAGCAGGATAAAAAAAACGGGCCGAAAGGCCCGTTTTTCATGCTGCATATGGCTTACTGCTTCGCGCCTTCAACCGCTTCACGAGCCAGTTTCGTGATGCGATCCCAGTCGCCTGCTTCCAGCGCATCCGCCGGAACCAGCCATGAGCCGCCGATGCACAACACGCTTTTCAGCGCCAGGTAGTCGCGGTAGTTAGCCGGGGAGATACCGCCCGTCGGGCAGAAGCGTACCTGAGAGAAGGGACCCGCAATTGCCTGCAGCGCTTTGGTGCCGCCGTTCGCTTCCGCCGGGAAGAATTTGAACTCTTTCAGACCGTAGTCCATGCCCAGCATCAGTTCAGAAACGGTGCTGATGCCCGGGATCAAGGGAATAGTGCCTTCGGTCGCGGCCTTCAGCAGCGGCTCGGTCAGGCCCGGGCTGATGGCAAACTGTGCGCCGGCTTCGGTCACTTCCGCCAGCTGCTGCGCGTTGAGAACGGTACCCGCACCGATGATGGCGTCCGGCACTTCTTTAGCGATGGCGCGGATGGCATCCATCGCGCAGGCGGTACGCAGGGTCACTTCCAGAACGCGAACGCCGCCCGCAACCAGCGCTTTCGCCATTGGCACAGCGTGCTCCAGCTTGTTTACCACGATAACCGGCACGACAGGGCCAGTGGTCAGGATTGCTTCTGCACTTGTTTTCCAGTTTTTCATCAGAGTTCTCTCTCGCCAGATCGTTAAAATCAAGTCGTCTTAAAACGTAATACAGGTTGCGCCCTGCTCCGCACCGGAGAGCTTCTCACGCAGCGCGCTGAACATTTCGCGTCCGGTCCCCACGCGCGATGCGCTCAGGTCAGGAATATGAGGCTGACGTGCCGCCAGCTCCGCGTCATCCACCAGCAGGGTTAACTCGCCAGTCTGGCCGTTCACGCGGATCATGTCGCCGTCGCGCACTTTCGCCAGCAAGCCGCCGTCGTAGGCTTCAGGCGTGACGTGGATGGCGGAAGGCACTTTGCCGGATGCGCCTGACAGGCGGCCATCGGTCACTAACGCAATTTTGAAACGGCGGTCCAATAATACACCAAGTGGTGGCATAAGTTTATGTAATTCTGGCATGCCGTTCGCTTTTGGCCCCTGATGACGCACGACCACCACGCAGTCTTTATCCAGCAGACCGGCGTCAAAGGCAGGCAACACGTCGTGCTGGCTTTCAAACACTACCGCCGGGGCCTCGATAACCTGGTTCTCTTCCGGCACGGCAGAGGTTTTCATCACCGCGCGGCCAAGGTTGCCGCTCAGCACTTTGGTACCGCCGTGGTGGGAGAACGGTTTGTCGATAGTGGCAATCACCTGCGGATCAAGAGACGCGGTTGCCCCGTCGCGCCAGTCCAGCTCACCGTTGTTCAGCCACGGCTCCTGGGTGTAGCGCTGCAGACCAAATCCGGCTACGGTGTTCACGTCTTCATGCAGCAGACCGCCTTTCAGCAGCTCGCGCATCAGCAGCGGCACGCCGCCCGCAGCCTGGAAGTGGTTGATGTCCGCCGGACCGTTCGGGTACAGACGCGCCATCAGCGGTACCACGGAAGAGATGTCGGAGAAATCATCCCAGTTAATCAGGATACCCGCCGCGCGCGCCATGGCCACCAGGTGCATGGTGTGGTTAGTTGAACCGCCGGTTGCCAGCAGGGCGACGATACCGTTGACGATCACTTTTTCGTCGACCATTTTGCCCATCGGCATCCATTCATTGCCGTTTCCTGTCAGGCGCGTCACCTGACGGGCCGCGGCCTCGGTCAGCGCCTGGCGCAGCGGCGCGTCCGGCTGGATGAAGGACGAGCCCGGAAGCTGCATCCCCATAAACTCCACCACCATCTGGTTGGTGTTGGCCGTGCCGTAGAACGTACAGGTGCCCGGCGCATGGTAGGACGCGGCTTCGGCTTCCAGCAGCGCCTGACGATCGGCTTTGCCTTCCGCATACAACTGGCGGATACGCACTTTTTCTTTATTCGGCAGACCGCTGGCCATCGGGCCGGACGGCACGAAAATCGCAGGCAGATGACCAAACGACAGCGCTGCCATCACCAGGCCCGGGACGATTTTGTCGCACACGCCGAGATACAGCGCACCATCAAACATGTTGTGTGACAGGCCCACCGCGGCAGACATCGCAATCACTTCGCGGCTCAGCAGCGACAGCTCCATACCATCCTGCCCCTGCGTCACGCCGTCGCACATGGCCGGGACGCCCCCCGCCACCTGCCCCACCGCGTTCACGCTGTGCAGCGCTTTACGAATGATGTTGGGATAGACCTCATACGGCTGGTGCGCGGAGAGCATATCGTTATAAGACGTGATAATAGCGATATTGTTACGCAACATGCTTTTCAGGGAGGCTTTGTCATCAGGCTGGCAGGCGGCGAAGCCGTGGGCCAGGTTACCGCAGGCCAGCTGGGAGCGGTGAACGGTGTTGCTTTTCGCCTGTTCAATGCGGGCGAGGTAGGCCGAACGGGTCTCTTTCGAGCGCTCGATAATGCGCTGTGTTACGCGTAACAATACAGGATTCATAAAAGCTCCTTTAATTTATCTGTCCGGGCTCGGGAGTTTACAAAATCGCTGGCGGTTGTTAACAACGCTGAAACGCTTGCTGTCCGGAGCTCAGGGGCAAAATCACTTCCGGCAGTGTAATAAAAAAAGCCCCGCGGGTGAATCCACGCGGAGCTTAAAAGTATAAAAATTGTGCCACTAGCTGTGTTAGATCATGTTACCGGTAAAATAACACTTTCGGGCTAGCGGAATATCCTACTCAAACTCGTTCCAGGAGCGGCCATCGCGGGTGATCATCGCCACCGACGCCACAGGCCCCCAGGTACCCGCCTGATACGGTTTTGGCGCATCCTGATCGGCAGCCCAGGCTTCGGTGATGGAATCAACCCATTTCCACGCCTCTTCCACTTCGTCGCGACGCACGAACAGCGCCTGGATACCGCGCATGGTTTCCAGCAGCAGACGCTCGTAAGCATCCGCAAGGTGCGTCTGGTTGAAGGTTTCGGAGTAGCTCAGATCCAGCTTGGTGGTCTGCAGGTTGTGCTTATGATCCAGGCCCGGCACTTTGTTGAGGATCTGGATATCCACCCCTTCGTCCGGCTGCAGACGGATGGTCAGCTTGTTCTGCGGCAGCTCCTGCCAGGACTCTTTGAACAGGTTCAGTTCCGGGTTCTTAAAGTAGACAACCACTTCGGAACACTTCGTCGGCAGACGCTTACCAGTGCGCAGGTAGAACGGAACCCCCGCCCAGCGCCAGTCGTCGATATCCACGCGGATGGCCACGAACGTCTCGGTATTGCTGGACTTGTTCGCGCCCTCTTCTTCCAGGTAGCCTGGCACTTTTTTACCTTGCGCAAACCCGGCAGTGTACTGGCCGCGAACGGTTTTCTCGCGCACGTTGGAACGGTCGATGCGGCGCAGCGACTTCAGCACTTTCACTTTGGCATCGCGGATGCTGTCAGCCGTCAGGTCAGACGGTGGAGACATGGCAATCATGCACAGAATTTGCAGCAGGTGGTTCTGGATCATGTCGCGCATCTGGCCGGCCTGGTCAAAGTAACCCCAGCGACCTTCAATCCCCACCTCTTCCGCCACGGTAATTTCCACGTGGTCAATGGTACGGTTGTCCCAGTTGTTCACAAACAGGGAGTTAGCGAAACGCAGCGCCAGCAGGTTCAGTACCGTCTCTTTACCGAGATAGTGGTCGATACGGTAGACCTGGCACTCTTCAAAGAACTCGCCCACCTGGTCGTTGATTTCACGGGAGGTAGCCAGCGACGTCCCCAGCGGCTTTTCCATCACCACGCGCGCCGGCTTGGCGTTCAGTTTGGCTTCGCCCAAACCTTTGCAGATGGCACCAAAGGTGCTTGGCGGCATGGCGAAATAGTTAATGGTGACACGGTTTTTCTGATCCAGCATGGCACCCAGGCGGGAAAACGCGCTGACGTCATTAACGTCCAGGTTGCAGAAATCGAGACGACCGCTGAGGGTATCCCACAAACTTTCATCAATTTTTTCCTTCATGAAAGTTTCGAGCGCCTCGCGGACAACTTTGGTATAAGCGTCCTTGTCCCAGTCGGCGCGCCCAACACCCAGGATACGCGTATCCGGATGAATTTGGCCCGCTTTCTCCAGTTGATACAGGGAAGGCAGCAATTTTCGGCGTGCAAGATCGCCTTTCGCGCCGAAAATGACCAGGTCACATGCCTGGGCTGTTTGCGTTACCGCCATGTCATTCTCCTCAGTTGGATCACCTGGTGCTTCTGCCAGGTATCGTTGTAATTTTATTACAATGCACTGTACTGCTTTTACGTCATTCCCGAAACCATTAGCGCTTATCGTCTCGTGCGATACGGCGATTTTTCGCCATTCAGCCGATTATGGCGACGTAATGACGCAACAGCCGTCGATAATTTGCGCAACAGGGTCATAGCAAAACCCGACATCGATCAAGTAATGAAAAAAAACAACAACATTATCTTGTCGACTGTTACCCTTTAGGGAAGCCACAGGGGTAATATCGGCTAATCGAATCAAGATTTCATCAATGAGTGAAATCGTTTCCACCCCCATGAGCGCCTTGTTAACAATGAACATGCTTGAAAAAATCCAGTATCAACTGGAACACCTTAGCAAATCCGAGCGAAAAGTGGCTGAAGTCATTCTGGCCGCGCCCGCTCAGGCGATTCATTCAAGCATCGCCGCTCTGGCTCAGGAAGCGGGCGTCAGTGAACCGACGGTCAACCGCTTCTGCCGCAGCCTGGAAACGCGCGGCTTTCCTGATTTTAAACTGCATCTGGCACAAAGTCTGGCAAACGGCACCCCCTATGTTAATCGTAATGTGGATGAAGACGACAGCGTAGATGCCTATACGGCAAAAATATTTGAGTCGGCCATGGCCACGCTCGATCACGTTCGTCAAAGTCTGGATATGAGTTCAGTAAACCGCGCGGTGGATTTACTCACCCAGGCCAAACGCATTGCATTCTTCGGTCTTGGCTCGTCAGCCGCCGTGGCGCACGACGCCATGAATAAATTCTTCCGCTTTAACGTGCCGGTTATTTATTCCGATGACATTGTGCTGCAACGCATGAGCTGTATGAATTGCAGTGAGGATGACGTCGTGGTACTGATTTCGCACACTGGCCGCACCAAAAGCCAGGTTGAGCTGGCGCAGCTGGCCCGTGAAAACGATGCCATGGTAATCGCCCTCACCACCGCCGGCACGCCGCTGGCGCGGGAGGCGACTCTCGCCATTACCCTGGACGTGCCTGAGGATACCGACATGTATATGCCAATGGTGTCCCGTCTGGCGCAACTCACGGTAATCGACGTGCTGGCGACCGGATTTACCTTACGCCGGGGCGCAAAATTCCGAGATAACTTGAAGCGAGTCAAGGAAGCGCTGAAGGAATCGCGTTTTGATAAAGAATTGCTTATAAAGAGCGATGTTCCCTGAAAGTAGATAACGAAGACGTAACCCATAATTAGATGTAACGATTTTCGGCATTCGGCCCCCTCTTTGCTGCCTTGCGGTAGATGAAGGCCGATTCAATGTTCACGCAACACCAAAGTTGTTTCAGTCAACGGAGTATTACATGTCCAGAAGGCTTCGCAGAACCAAGATCGTCACCACCTTAGGCCCGGCCACCGATCGCGATAATAACCTCGAAAAGATTATCGCCGCTGGCGCCAACGTGGTACGTATGAACTTCTCTCACGGTACGCCAGAAGACCATAAATTGCGTGCCGATAAAGTGCGTGAGATCGCCGCTAAGCTGGGCCGCCACGTCGCTATCCTCGGCGACCTGCAGGGTCCAAAAATTCGTGTATCAACCTTTAAAGAAGGTAAAGTTTTCCTCAATATCGGCGACAAATTCCTGCTGGATGCCAACCTCGGCAAAGGCGAAGGCGATAAAGAGAAAGTCGGGATCGACTATAAAGGCCTGCCGGCTGATGTGGTACCTGGCGATATCCTGCTGCTCGACGACGGTCGCGTCCAGCTGAAGGTGCTGGAAGTTCAGGGGATGAAAGTGTTCACTGAAGTCACCGTCGGCGGCCCGCTCTCCAACAATAAAGGCATCAACAAACTGGGCGGCGGCCTCTCTGCGGAAGCCCTGACCGACAAAGACAAAGCGGATATCGTAACGGCGGCCCAGATCGGCGTTGACTACCTGGCGGTCTCCTTCCCACGCTGTGGCGAAGATCTGAACTATGCGCGCCGTCTGGCCCGTGACGCAGGCTGTGATGCCAAAATCGTCGCTAAGGTTGAACGCGCGGAAGCCGTGTGCGATCAGGATGCGATGGACGATGTGATCCTCGCCTCTGACGTGGTGATGGTTGCCCGTGGCGATCTGGGCGTGGAAATCGGCGACCCTGAACTGGTCGGTATCCAGAAAGCGCTGATTCGTCGCGCACGTCAGCTGAACCGCGCGGTGATCACCGCCACCCAGATGATGGAATCCATGATCACTAACCCAATGCCAACCCGTGCGGAAGTCATGGACGTCGCTAACGCCGTGCTGGACGGTACCGATGCAGTGATGCTGTCAGCGGAAACCGCGGCGGGCCAGTATCCGGCAGAAACCGTGGCCGCAATGGCGCGCGTCTGCCTGGGCGCGGAGAAGATCCCAAGCATTAACGTCTCCAAGCACCGCCTGGATATCCAGTTCGACAATGTGGAAGAAGCGATTGCGATGTCCGCCATGTATGCGGCCAACCATCTGAAAGGCGTTACGGCGATCATCACCATGACCGAATCTGGCCGCACCGCGCTGATGACTTCTCGCATCAGCTCCGGCCTGCCGATTTTCGCCATGTCACGCCACGAGCGTACGCTGAACCTGACGGCGCTGTACCGCGGTGTTACCCCGGTACACTTCGACAGCACCAATGACGGCGTAGCCGCGGCGCACGATGCCGTAAACCTGCTGCGCGATAAAGGTTACCTGGTGTCTGGTGATATCGTCATCGTGACGCAGGGTGACGTGATGAGCACCATCGGCTCAACCAATACCACGCGCGTACTGACTGTAGAGTAAGATCCGATCCCCTCTCCCCTAAGGGGAGAGGGGCAAGGTAAAGGTTTTCTATTTCCTCGGGTAAAGCTCTTTACGCTTATAGGGCTCCGTCTCTCCCGGCTTCCGCGTTTTCAGCAGCTTCAGTATCCACGTGTACTGTTCGGTATGCGGCCCCACCAGCAGCTCCACCTCTTCGTTCATGCGGCGCGCGATGGTGCGATCGTCCGCGGTCAGCAGGTCGTCCATCGGCGGACGGACTTCAATGCTCAGACGATGCGTTTTACCGTCGTAAACCGGAAAGAGCGGGATCACGCGGGCGCGGCAGACCTTCATCAGGCGCCCAATCGCGGGGAGCGTGGCTTTGTAGGTCGCAAAGAAGTCGACAAACTCGCTGTGCTCGGGTCCGTGGTCCTGGTCCGGCAGATAGTAGCCCCAGTACCCCTGACGTACCGACTGAATAAACGGCTTAATGCCGTCGTTACGCGCATGCAAACGTCCGCCAAAACGACGACGTACCGTATTCCAGACAAAATCGTAGATTTTATTGCCCTGGTTATGGAACATCGCCGCCATTTTCTGCCCCTGGGAAGCCATCAGCATTGCCGGGATATCTACGCCCCAGCCGTGCGGCACGAGAAAAATGACCTTCTCATCATTGCGACGCATTTCGTCGATGATTTCCAGCCCTTTCCAGTCAACGCGGTCGATGATTTTTTCCGGTCCTTTCAGCGCCAGCTCCGCCATCATCGCCATGGCCTGCGGTGCGGTGGTATACATCGCGTCGATGATGGCCTCGCGCTCGGCATCGCTTTTTTCAGGAAAACAGTAATAGAGGTTGATCTGCGCACGACGACGCGCGCTTTTACCTAAGCGTCCGGCCAGACGGCCAATTTTTCCCAGTACGGGATCGCGCAGCGCGGCAGGCAGCATAGCGATGCCCGCAAAGGTGTAAACCCCCAGCCAGGCGCCCCAGTTGCGCGGGTGTCGAAAGGATTTTTCAAACTCAGGAATGTATTCAATATTATTTTTTTTTGTTTCCATGCTGGTTCCAGGGTCTGGTGACGCAAAAAATTATTCAGATAGTGTAGCGAGGCAGTCGCCCACGCACAAAAGAAAAAGCCGGCGCATGCTGACACCGGCTTTTTTCACAAAACAGAGAGCTTAGTTTAAGCTCAGCTGCGGTATCACCTCTCTCGCCTGCGCCAGGTAATCGGAACGATCTTTACCTGTCAGGCCTTCGGTGCGCGGCAGTTTGGCCGTCAGCGGGTTCACGGCCTGCTGGTTGATCCACACTTCATAGTGCAGATGCGGGCCAGTAGAGCGTCCGGTGTTGCCGGAGAGCGCGATACGGTCGCCGCGTTTCACTTTCTGCCCCGGTTTGACCAGCAGCTTGCGCAGGTGCATATAGCGGGTGGTATAGGTACGACCGTGACGGATAGCCACATAATAACCCGCAGCACCGCTGCGTTTTGCCATCACCACTTCGCCATCACCAACGGACAGCACCGGCGTGCCCTGTGGCATCGCGAAGTCTACCCCGCGGTGAGGCGCAACGCGCCCGGTAACCGGGTTCAGACGACGCGGGTTAAAGTTAGAGGAGACGCGGAACTGTTTCGCCGTCGGGAAACGCAGGAAGCCTTTCGCAAGGCCCGTACCGCTTCGGTCATAGAACTTGCCGTCTTCAGCGCGAATGGCGTAGTAATCTTTTCCCTCGGAGCGCAGACGCACCCCCAGCAGCTGGCTCTGCTCGCGCTTGCCGTCCAGCATTTCGCGGGACATCAGGACGGAAAACTCATCGCCTTTCTTCAGCTTACGGAAATCCATCTGCCACTGCATGGCTTTGATCACCGCGCTGATTTCACCGCTGGTCAGGCCCGCATCACGGGCGCTGGAAACAAAGCTTCCGCCCACGGTACCTTTCATCACGCTGTTAACCCAGTCGCCTTTCTGCATTTCACTGGTCATTTTGAAACCGTTTGCAGTGCGGTCATAGGTGCGGGTTTCGCGGCGGGACATTTCCCAGGTCAAACGCTGAAGATCGCCATCCGCCGTTAATGTCCAGGAGAGCTGTTGCCCGATTTTCAGGTTACGCAGGTCTTTATCCGCAGCGGCCAGCTGGCTGATATTGCCCATGTCGATACCGTACTGGTTGAGCACGCTGCTCAGCGTGTCACCGGTAGAGACAACGTATTCGTGGATCCCCGCTTCGTTCTCGGTTTTATCGTCCAGTTCATCCTGAGGGATAGCTTCATCTTCCTGAGCGGCCTGGTCGATAGGCTCGCTGGCTTCAGGCAGCAAAGAGCGGATCTCGCTCTTTTCAAGCTCGATGGTTTTAATGATAGGGGCAGAACTCGGGTGGTAAACATAGGGCCGCCAGACGGCGACCGCTAGGGTGAGAACTGTAAGCGACCCCAGCATAACGCGGTGGGGTCGAGGCAGATTGTTAAATGCCAGGGCGACAGAGCGGGCTATCTGTTGCACGTATTCACTTCCTCGTTAATCTCCTTTCAGGCAGCTCGCATACTGGTTCGCCAGTTGGCTGAGGAACTGCGAATAGCTCGCTTTGCTCAACTGGATATTCGTACCTAGCGGGTCAAGGGTTCCCATGCGCACGGATGTTCCCCTGGCCACGGCTTCTACGACCGCTGGCCTGAACTGTGGCTCAGCAAAAACGCATGTCGCTTTCTGCTCAACCAACTGTGTTCTGATTTCATGTAAACGCTGCGCACCAGGTTGAATTTCAGGGTTGACGGTAAAGTGCCCAAGCGGGGTCAGGCCGTAGTGTTTTTCGTAGTAGCCGTAGGCGTCATGAAAAACGAAATACCCTTTTCCTTTCAACGGTGCGAGCTCATTACCTACCTGCTTATCGGTTGCGGCTAATTGTGCCTCAAAATCCTTCAGGTTGGCGTCTAGTTTGGCTCGACTTTGCGGCATAAGTTCCACTAATTTGTCATGGATTGCAACCGCTGAAAGCCGCGCTATCTCTGGGGATAGCCAGAGATGCATGTTGTACTCGCCGTGATGGTGATCTCCATCACCTTTTTCACCCTCTGCAGCGTGATGGTCATGTTCGTCACCGTCATCATCCGCCCCTTTCATGAGCAACGGTTTCACGCCGGAAAGCCCGGCAATCGCGACCTGTTTTTCATTAGCAATCTGCTGTGCGGATTTCTGCATGAATGCTTCCATCTCCGGACCAATCCAGACAACTAAGTCCGCGTTTTGTAAGCGTTTTACATCAGACGGACGCAGAGAATAGTCATGCTCTGAGGCCCCGTCAGGGAGCAGAACCTGGGTTTCCGTTACCCCATCGCCAATGGCCGACGCGATGAATCCAAGCGGTTTAAGCGAAGCAACAACGGCAGCGTTAACATCTTGTGCGGTTGTTCCCCAAAGGGCAGCGGATAATGCTGCGAAAAGAAGCGTATTTTTATGTAACATAATGCGACTAATCATCGTAGTGAATGCGTGGAATGTGATATTATAACATTCGTTGACTTCTTCAAGCTTAAATTGACATGACGACTCTGGTTTCTCTCGACAATATTTCGGTCTCCTTTGGCCAGCGCCGCGTCCTCTCTGACGTATCGCTGGATCTCAAGCCCGGCAAAATTTTGACGCTGCTCGGCCCCAATGGCGCAGGTAAATCCACTCTGGTCCGCGTGGTGCTGGGTCTGGTTACACCGGATGAAGGTGTAATCACGCGCGAGGAAAAATTGCGGATCGGGTATGTGCCGCAAAAATTACATCTGGACGCCACCCTGCCGCTGACGGTAAATCGTTTTCTGCGTCTGCGTCCGGGCACGCGAAAAGCCGATATTCTCCCGGCGCTGAAGCGCGTGCAGGCGGGCCACCTTATCGACGCGCCGTTGCAAAAGCTGTCCGGCGGTGAGACGCAGCGCGTTTTGCTGGCCCGTGCGCTGCTGAGCAGCCCGCAGCTGCTGGTGCTGGATGAACCAACCCAGGGCGTGGACGTCAATGGTCAGGTCGCGCTTTATGATTTGATCGACCAGCTGCGCCGCGAACTGAACTGCGCCGTGCTGATGGTCTCCCATGACCTGCATCTGGTGATGGCGAAAACCGACGAAGTGCTGTGTCTCAACCATCACATTTGCTGTTCCGGCACGCCTGAAGTGGTCTCAATGCACCCGGAATTTATCTCCATGTTCGGCCCTCGCGGCGCTGAACAGCTTGGCATTTATCGCCATCATCATAATCACCGCCATGATTTGCAGGGACGAATCGTTCTGCGTCGGGGAAATGGACACTCATGATTGAACTGTTACTGCCCGGCTGGCTGGCCGGGGTTATGCTTGCCTGCGCCGCAGGCCCACTCGGCTCGTTTGTGGTGTGGCGCAGAATGTCCTACTTCGGTGATACCCTGGCGCATGCGTCGCTGCTGGGCGTTGCCTTTGGTTTGCTGCTGGATGTGAATCCCTTTTACGCGGTAATTGTGGTCACACTGCTGCTGGCAGCCGGTCTGGTCTGGCTGGAGAAGCGCCCTCACCTCGCGATTGATACGCTGCTTGGCATCATGGCGCACAGCGCGCTGTCGCTGGGTCTGGTCGTTGTTAGCCTGATGTCAAATATCCGCGTTGACCTGATGGCCTACCTGTTCGGCGATCTGCTGGCCGTGACGCCTGACGATCTCATCGCGATCGCCATTGGCGTGGTGGTGGTACTGGGTATTCTGCTGTGGCAGTGGCGGAATTTACTGGCAATGACCGTCAGCCCGGATCTGGCGTTTGTCGACGGCGTGAAGCTGCAGCGCGTGAAGCTGCTGCTGATGCTGGTGACGGCGTTAACGATTGGCGTGGCGATGAAGTTTGTCGGGGCACTTATCATCACGTCGCTGCTGATTATCCCTGCCGCCACGGCGCGCCGTTTTGCACGTACGCCAGAGCAAATGGCCGGTATCGCGGTGGTTATCGGGATGATCGCCGTCACGGGCGGGTTAACCTTTTCGGCGTTTTATGACACGCCAGCCGGACCGTCGGTGGTCTTGAGCGCAGCGGTGTTGTTTGTTTTCAGTATGATGAAAAAGACCGCGCAGTAGTCAGCATGTCCCCGGTGGCGCTTCGCTTACCGGGGCTACAATTTATCGCTACTTACGGCATCGCGGGCGGCGTAATACCGAAATGATTCCACGCCCGCACCGTCGCCATACGACCACGTGGGGTACGCTGTAAGAAGCCCTGCTGGATCAGATACGGCTCCAGCACATCTTCAATCGTCTCACGCTCTTCGCCAATTGCCGCCGCCAGGTTATCCAGCCCGACCGGGCCACCGAAGAACTTGTCCAGCACCGCCAGCAGCAGTTTGCGGTCCATATAGTCAAAGCCTTCAGCATCGACGTTCAGCATATCCAGCGCCTGAGCGGCGATCTCGGCGGAAATCGAACCATCGTGCTTCACTTCAGCAAAGTCACGCACGCGGCGCAGCAGGCGGTTGGCAATACGCGGCGTACCGCGGGAACGCTTCGCCACTTCATATGCCCCCTCTTCGCTCATATCCAGCCCCATGTAGCGCGCGCTGCGCCCCACGATATGCTGAAGATCGGGTACCTGATAAAACTCCAGACGCTGAACGATGCCAAAGCGGTCGCGCAGCGGAGAGGTCAACGACCCGGCGCGGGTCGTGGCGCCAATCAGGGTAAACGGCGGCAGATCGATTTTGATGGAGCGCGCGGCCGGGCCTTCGCCGATCATGATATCCAGCTGGTAATCTTCCATCGCCGGATAGAGCACTTCCTCCACCACCGGTGACAGGCGGTGGATCTCATCGATAAACAGCACATCATGCGGTTCAAGGTTGGTCAGCATCGCCGCCAGATCGCCCGCTTTCTCCAGCACCGGGCCGGAGGTGGTACGCAGGTTGACGCCCATTTCATTGGCGACGATATTCGCCAGGGTAGTTTTCCCTAACCCCGGCGGGCCAAAAATCAGCAGGTGATCGAGCGCATCGCCGCGCAGCTTTGCCGCCTGGATGAAAATCTCCATCTGGGAACGTACCTGCGGCTGGCCGATGTACTCATCAAGCAGCTTCGGGCGGATCGCACGATCCACCACGTCTTCTGCCTGAAGGGTGCCTGCCGATACCAGGCGGTCTGCTTCAATCATCCTTTACCTCACAATGCAGCGCGCAGCGCTTCACGAATCAGAGTTTCACTGCTGGCGTCCGGTTTGGCAATTTTGCTCACCATCCGGCTGGCCTCCTGAGGTTTATAGCCCAGCGCCACCAGCGCGGCAACCGCTTCCTGCTCGGCGTCATCATCAGAGGCAGGCGCACCCGGAGCAGTCAGAACCAAATCGGCAGCCGGAGTGAACAGATCGCCGTGCAGACCTTTAAAGCGGTCTTTCATCTCAACAATCAGACGCTCTGCGGTTTTCTTACCAATGCCCGGAAGCTTAACCAGCGCCGCGGGGTCTTCGCGCTCAACGGCATTCACAAACTGCGGAGCGGACATGCCGGACAAAATCGCCAGCGCCAGCTTAGGCCCCACACCGTTGGTTTTAATCAGCTCGCGAAACAGGGTGCGTTCCTGCTTGTTGTTAAAGCCGTACAGCAGCTGAGCATCTTCACGCACCACAAACTGGGTAAAGACAATCGCCTCTTTGCCCGCGTCCGGCAGCTCGTAGAAGCAGGTCATCGGCATATGGACTTCATAGCCCACGCCACCCACTTCCAGCAGCACTAACGGGGGTTGTTTTTCAATGATGATGCCTCTGAGTCTGCCTATCACGTGACGCTCCTGCGTTCTGGGAGAAATTAACTGCCGACATAATAAAAAAAGGCTGGATGTTTATCCAGCCTGATTTCTGATTATCGTAACCTGCCTCGCGCCAGATTGAGCCGCGACTCGCTCATTTGCATCGCGTTCTGGCTGACGTGGCAGTGGGTAATTGCAATCGCCAGCGCATCGGCGGCGTCGGCCTGCGGGTTCGCGGGAAGCTTCAGCAGGGTGCGCACCATGTGCTGCACCTGGCTCTTCTCCGCGCTACCGATGCCCACCACCGTCTGCTTAACCTGGCGCGCGGCGTATTCGAACACCGGGAGATCCTGGTTCACAGCGGCAACAATCGCCACCCCACGCGCCTGACCGAGCTTCAGCGCCGAATCCGCGTTCTTCGCCATAAAGACCTGCTCAATGGCGAAATAGTCTGGCTGAAACTGGGTGATGATCTCCGATACGCCCGCATAAATAAGCTTGAGGCGCGACGGCAGATCGTCCACTTTGGTGCGAATGCATCCACTGCCGAGGTAGGTTAGCTGGCGTCCCACCTGACGGATAACGCCATACCCGGTGACGCGCGAGCCGGGGTCAATCCCGAGGATAATCGACATCACGCGTCTCCCGTAAACGGTTTACAGGCTCTCATCAGAGAGTCGCTGCAACCTCATCAGAGATTTCACCGTTGTGGTACACTTCCTGCACGTCGTCGCAGTCTTCGAGCATGTCGATCAGACGCAGCAGTTTCGGTGCGGTTTCTGCATCCATATCCGCTTTGGTGGACGGGATCATGGAGACTTCAGCGTTGTCCGCTTTCAGGCCCGCCGCTTCCAGCGCATCGCGCACGGCACCCATCTCTTCCCACGCGGTGTAGACGTCAATGGCACCATCATCGTAGGTCACCACGTCTTCCGCACCCGCTTCCAGCGCCGCTTCCATGATCGCATCTTCGTCGCCTTTCTCGAAAGAGATGACGCCTTTTTTGCTGAACAGGTAAGCTACGGAGCCGTCAGTGCCCAGGTTGCCGCCGGTTTTGGTGAACGCGTGGCGCACTTCCGCAACGGTACGGTTACGGTTGTCAGACAGGCATTCAACCATCACCGCAGTACCGCCAGGGCCGTAACCTTCATAAATGATGGTTTCCATGTTCGCGTCTTCATCACCGCCCACGCCGCGTGCGATAGCACGGTTCAGGGTGTCACGCGTCATGTTGTTAGACAGCGCTTTATCTACCGCCGCGCGCAGGCGTGGGTTAGAAGCCGGGTCGCCGCCGCCCAGACGCGCTGCTGTCACCAGCTCGCGAATGATTTTGGTAAAGATCTTACCGCGCTTGGCATCCTGTGCCGCTTTACGGTGTTTGGTGTTGGCCCACTTACTATGACCTGCCATAAAAAGTTCTCCAAAAATCGCGCCTTCTCAGGCCGCGTTAATTACAAATTCTTCAATCGCCTGCCGGTTGCTCCACGACTTGGTCAGTGCGGCGGCATCCGCCGCGTTCACCCAGCGGTAGTTCAGGTGTTCGGTAAACACGATCTCCCGCTCATGGGGGAGCGCGAGACAGAACCACGACTCCGTGTTGCGCTCAATGCCCGGCGCATAGCGATGACGTAAATGGCTAAAAATTTCAAACTCCACCGTGCGCTGACAGTCCTTCAGGGTCAGTTGCTCATGAGCAACGTCAATGGTGACCTCTTCCTTTACTTCACGCGCGGCGGCCTGCGCCGCGGTCTCCCCCTCTTCCAGGCTGCCGGTAACCGACTGCCAGAAATCAGGATCGTCGCGCCGCTGCAACATCAGCACCCGCTTCGTGTCTTCTGCATAAATGACCACCAGGACAGAAACGGGAAGCTTATATGCCATATCAGTTTTTCTCTTCCTTCTTCACCACTTCAATGCCCAGCTCGGCCAGCGCTGCCGGGTTGGCAAAGCTTGGCGCTTCGGTCATCAGACACGCTGCGGCAGTGGTTTTCGGGAAGGCGATAACGTCACGAATGTTATCGGTGCCGGTCAGCAGCATGGTCAGACGGTCGAGACCGAAGGCCAGACCCGCGTGCGGAGGCGTGCCGTACTTCAGGGCGTCCAGCAGGAAGCCAAACTTCTCGCGCTGTTCCTGCTCGTTAATACCCAGAATGCCGAACACGGTCTGCTGCATTTCACCGCTGTGAATACGTACGGAGCCGCCGCCCACTTCATAGCCGTTGATAACCATGTCATAAGCGTTTGCCACTGCCTCTTCCGGCGCCGCTTTCAGCTCTGCCGCCGTCATCTCTTTTGGCGAGGTGAACGGGTGGTGCATCGCGGTCAGGCCGCCTTCACCGTCGTCTTCAAACATCGGGAAGTCGATAACCCACAGCGGCGCCCATTTGCTTTCGTCGGTCAGGTTCAGGTCTTTGCCGAGCTTCAGACGCAGCGCGCCCATCGCATCCGCAACGACTTTCTTGTTGTCTGCGCCGAAGAAGATCATGTCGCCGTCCTGCGCACCGGTGCGCTCAAGGATCGCTTCCACGATGTCCGCGTTCAGGAATTTCGCCACCGGGCTGGTGATCCCTTCCAGACCTTTCGCACGCTCGGTCACTTTAATATAGGCCAGACCTTTCGCGCCGTAGATCTTAATAAAGTTGCCGTAGTCATCAATCTGCTTACGGCTCAGCGCCGCGCCGCCCGGTACGCGCAGGGCAGCCACGCGGCCTTTCGGATCGTTAGCCGGTCCCGCGAATACCGCGAACTCAACGGATTTCACCAGGTCAGCCACGTCCACCAGCTCCATCGGGTTACGCAGGTCTGGTTTGTCGGAGCCGTAGCGACGTTCCGCTTCGGCGAAGGTCATGATCGGGAAATCGCCCAGCTCAACGCCCTTCACGTCATTCCACAGGCTACGCACCAGCGCTTCCATCACTTCACGCACCTGTTCGGCGGTCAT
This sequence comes from Enterobacter sp. 04-C-12-SI-ECC, assembly GCF_047530715.1. Lineage (NCBI taxonomy): Bacteria > Pseudomonadati > Pseudomonadota > Gammaproteobacteria > Enterobacterales > Enterobacteriaceae > Enterobacter > Enterobacter sp. 04-C-12-SI-ECC. Next base: position 93,423 of record NZ_JBLKDI010000001.1, on the reverse strand, counting down.
GAAGGAAGTTTCAACATCGATCTGGGTAAATTCTGGCTGACGGTCAGCGCGCAGGTCTTCGTCGCGGAAGCACTTAACGATTTGATAATAGCGGTCGAAGCCGGACATCATCAGCAGCTGTTTGAAGAGCTGCGGTGACTGCGGCAGCGCGTAGAATTTGCCTTTATGAACGCGGGATGGCACCAGGTAATCGCGCGCGCCTTCCGGCGTGGCTTTGGTCAGCATCGGGGTTTCAATATCGAGGAAACCGTGGTCATCCATAAAGCGACGCACCAGGCTGGTGATTTTCGCACGGGTTTTCAGGCGCTGAGCCATTTCCGGACGACGCAGATCCAGGTAGCGGTATTTCAGACGCGCTTCTTCAGTGTTGACGTGGTTGGAGTCCAGCGGCAGCGCTTCGGCACGGTTGATGATAACCAGATCGGACGCCAGCACTTCGATAGCGCCCGTCGCCATGTCTGCGTTAACGTTTTTCTCGTCACGCGCACGCACGGTGCCGGTGACCTGAATGCAGAACTCATTACGCAGCTCAGAGGCCAGCTTCAGCGCATCTGCGCGATCCGGGTCGAAGAACACCTGAACGATACCTTCACGGTCGCGCATATCGATGAAGATAAGGCTACCAAGATCACGACGACGGTTGACCCAACCACACAGGGTGACCTGCTGTCCGACGTGGGACTGACGCAGCTGCCCGCAATATTCTGTACGCATGAGATATCCCTTAATTAGCCGCAGGCTAAATGTCGCCTGGTATGCAGGCTACTATGTCGCAGCTTTCTGTATGTCACAACTGGATGAAAAAAGGCGGCTATTATACTGGAAATTCCGCCGGACGATAAGAGCGAACCACCGCCAGACGGTCGTTTGCTGCACTCTTATTGCGCATTCTCACAAAAATTAACAAAATTATCCGACCGATAACAGGTCATCACGTCGTAAGGTGTTACGGAAGTGATTAATTTACCTGGAGTGACGATGTTAACACTTGATGCCCGCAAAACCGCGCTTGTTGTGATTGATTTACAGGAAGGGATCCTGCCCTTCGCCGGTGGCCCACACGCAGCGGATGAAGTCGTCAGCCGCGCCGCTCGCCTGGCCGAGAAGTGCCGCGCCATCGGTGCCCCTGTGGTCATGGTGCGCGTAGGCTGGTCCGCTGATTTCGCCGAGGCGTTAAAACAGCCCGTTGATGCCCAGGCGCCCGCGCATACCCTGCCGGAAAACTGGTGGACGTACCCGGTGTCGCTGGGCAAACGCGACAGCGATATCGAAGTGACTAAACGCCAGTGGGGCGCGTTCTACGGGACCGACCTTGAGCTGCAGCTTCGCCGCCGCGGTATCGACACCATTATTCTGTGCGGCATTTCCACCAATATCGGCGTCGAATCGACAGCCCGTAACGCCTGGGAGCTGGGCTTTAATCTGGTGATTGCTGAAGATGCCTGCAGCGCGGCTTCCGCGGAGCAGCATCAGGGCAGCATGACCCATATCTTCCCGCGCATCGGACGCGTGCGTAGTACGGATGAGATTTTAAGCGCGCTATGATGTACGTGGGCCTGCCCCAGTGGTCGCACCCTAAATGGGTGCGCCTGGGCATTACCAGCCTTGAAGAGTATGCCCGACACTTTAACTGCGTCGAGGGTAACACCACGCTGTATGCGCTGCCCAAAGCCGAGATAGTCGAACGCTGGCGGGAGCAAACAACGGACGATTTCCGTTTCTGCTTTAAGTTTCCGGCGACCATTTCCCACCAGGCCGCGCTGCGCAACTGCGGGGACTTAACGGAAGAATTTTTCACGCGCATGTCGCCGCTGGCGAACCGAATTGGACAATACTGGCTCCAGCTTCCCGCCACGTTTGGCCCGCGCGATCTGCCCGCCCTGTGGCAGTTCCTGGATGCCCTGCCCCGCGAATTCACCTACGGCGTGGAAGTCCGACATCAGGACTTCTTTGCGAAAGGCGAAGCCGAAAAAGCGCTCAACCGGGGCCTGCTGGATCGTTCCGTTAACCGGGTGATCCTCGACAGTCGTCCGGTGCACAACGCAGTACCGCATAACGAGGCCATCGTTGATGCTCAGCGTAAAAAACCGAAAGTGCCGGTCCACGCCATCGTGACCGCACAGAACCCGATGGTCAGGTTCATCGGCAGCGACAATATGCAGCAAAATCAGGCGATGTTCGCCGTCTGGCTGCAAAAACTCGCGAGCTGGGAGCACACCACCACGCCGTACCTCTTTTTGCACACGCCGGATATTGCTCAGGCGCCCGAACTGGTCGATGCTCTGTGGCAGGCCTTGCAGGCCGCGGTGCCATCCGTGGGCAGCGTCCCTTCCATCCCACAACAATCTTCTCTTTTCTGATATCACCCCCTATCATAGTGAAGTGCCATCTGCCAAAAAACAGGGAGTTAGTATGGTCAGCGCGCTGTATGCGGTGTTAGGTGCATTACTGCTGATTAAATTTTCGTTTGATGTTGTGCGCCTCAGGATGCAGTACCGCGTCTCTTACGGCGACGGCGGTTTCTCCGAACTGCAAAGCGCTATTCGCATTCACGGTAATGCGGTGGAATACATCCCCGTTGCTCTCATCCTGCTGCTGTTTATGGAGATGAATGGCGCGGAAACCTGGATGGTGCATATTTGTGGCCTGATGCTTATTGCTGGCCGCTTAATGCATTATTACGGCTTTCACCACCGTTTATTCCGCTGGCGTCGTTCCGGCATGAGCGCGACCTGGTGTTCGCTTTTGCTGATGGTGCTGGCTAACCTGTGGTATATGCCGTGGGAGTTGGTTTTCTCCCTCCATTAGCGCACAATACGCCACTTTATTTTTCCCGGATTTTTACGTTATGTCAGATCGCGACACGCTTTTTTCCGCGCCTATCGCCAGCCTGGGCGACTGGACCTTCGATGAACGGGTAGCCGAAGTCTTCCCGGATATGATCCAGCGCTCTGTTCCCGGTTATTCCAATATTATCTCTATGATCGGTATGCTGGCTGAGCGCTTCGTTCAACCCGGTACGCAGGTCTATGACCTGGGCTGCTCGCTCGGCGCGGCAACGCTGTCGGTACGTCGTAACATTCATCACGATGGCTGCCGAATCATTGCCGTCGATAACTCCCCGGCCATGGTGGAACGCTGCCGTCGCCATATTGACGCGTACAAAGCCCCCGTTCCGGTGGACGTGGTGGAAGGCGATATCCGCGAGATCGAGATTAACAACGCCTCGATGGTAGTGCTGAATTTTACCCTGCAGTTCCTGGTGCCTGAAGACCGCCAGCTGCTGCTGGACAAAATTTACCAGGGGCTGAATCCCGGCGGCGCGCTGGTGCTTTCTGAAAAATTCAGCTTTGAGGATGCCAAAGTAGGCGAGCTGCTGTTCAACATGCACCACGATTTCAAACGGGCGAACGGCTACAGCGAGCTGGAGATCAGCCAGAAGCGCAGCATGCTGGAAAACGTGATGCTGACGGACTCCGTGGAAACCCATAAAGCGCGCCTGCACAAAGCCGGTTTTGAGCACAGCGAACTGTGGTTCCAGTGCTTTAACTTTGGCTCTCTGGTGGCGCTAAAAGCCGGGGATGCCGCATGATTGAATTCAGCAACTTTTATCAGCTGATTGCTAAAAACCATCTTTCCCACTGGCTGGAGACCCTGCCGGCGCAGATTGCCGCCTGGCAGCGCGATCAGCAGCACGGCCTGTTAAAGCAGTGGTCAAATGCCGTGGAGTATCTGCCGGAGCTGACGCCGCATCGTCTGGATTTACTGCACAGCGTGACGGCGGAAAGCGCAGAGCCGCTCCCTGCCGGGCAGATCAACCGCATCGAAACGCTGATGCGTAATTTAATGCCGTGGCGCAAAGGGCCGTTCTCGCTGTACGGCGTGAACATCAATACCGAGTGGCGCTCAGACTGGAAGTGGGATCGCGTACTGCCGCACCTTTCCGACCTGACCGGGCGCACCATTCTGGACGTAGGCTGCGGCAGCGGTTACCACATGTGGCGCATGATTGGCGCGGGAGCCCATCTGGCGGTCGGCATCGACCCGATGCAGCTCTTCCTGTGCCAGTTTGAGGCGGTGCGAAAACTGCTCGGCAACGACCAGCGCGCGCACCTGCTGCCGCTGGGCATAGAGCAGCTCCCTGCCCTGAAAGCGTTCGATACTGTCTTCTCGATGGGCGTGCTGTATCATCGTCGTTCCCCGCTTGAACACCTGTGGCAGCTCAAAGATCAGCTGGTCAGCGGCGGCGAGCTGGTGCTGGAAACGCTGGTGATTGAAGGCGATGAGCATGCGGTTCTGGTGCCGGGCGATCGCTACGCGCAGATGCGCAACGTTTACTTCATCCCGTCCGCGCTGGCGCTGAAAAACTGGCTGGAGAAATGCGGATTTGTAGATGTGCGCATTGCCGATGTTTGCGTAACGTCTATCGAAGAGCAGCGCCGCACCGACTGGATGATCACCGAATCGCTGGAGCAGTTCCTCGACCCGGCCGACCACAGCAAAACCGTTGAAGGCTATCCTGCACCGATGCGTGCGGTGTTGATTGCGACCAAGCCGTAGTTTTTCCCTCTCCCGTGTGGGGTGAGGGGATAAAAAAAGGCCCCTGTTGAAATTGCAGGGGCCTGGTACAAGCAAGCATCATATTGGGCGACATGATGCGCGGTAAAAATCGGTACGTTGCTACACGTGATGACGCTCAATCAGCGACTTCATTTCCGCAACCGACTCTCCCTCTACGCCGTAGCGAGAATATTCATCCGCTTCAGCATCCGTCGACATTGACAGCCCTGTATTGCGATAACGCATGGGTGAAGGTATCCATTTCCCCGCAGAGCTGTGAAGCTCTTCCACCCCGGCGTTTAAAAACCGTTCCAGATTGCTGGCACGGACTCCCGCACCCGCCATTATTATTGGAACACCGGAATGTGCTTTTAGTTCCGTAATTAATTGCAGACCTTTTTCCGCCGAAGACTGCTGTCCCGATGTCAGGACACGCGCCACGCCAAGTTCGGCAAGCGTATCAAATGCTTGCAGGGGATCTTTGCACATATCAAACGCACGATGAAAGGTGACGGCCATTCCTTTCGCGGCGTCCATTACCTTACGCATCCGCGGCAGGTCGACATGTCCGTCTTCATCAAGCAGGCCGGTCACCAGCCCCGGGAAGCCCAGGTCACGAACCAGCGCGATATCTTCAAGCATGGCACTGAACTCGCCCGCCGTGTAACAAAAATCGCCGCCGCGAGGGCGAATAATCGGGTGGACCGGGATGGTGACGGCCTGGCGGGCAGACTTCAACACGCCGTATGAAGGCGTTAACCCCCCTTCTTTCGGGGCGGCGCATAGCTCAATACGGTCAGCTCCCATCTGTTGCGCCGTTACGGCACACGCCACGCTGTAACAACAAATCTCCAGCAGCGCCATCTGCTTCTCCTTAAAATCAGCTTAACGCGCCATCATGGCACGCCTCTCGTTTCGTGTCTCAGCGACGAATCACAACTCTCAGGCTTCGCTGGCAACGATCTGCTCAATGGTCCAGGGATGAAATTTCACGGTCACCTGCCCGTCCGTCACGGCCAGCGTCGGGTTAGGCAGACGCTCGCGCTCGCCTTTGGGTGAACTCGTCTTCACAAAAATCCCCGGCTTGCTTAACCCGTCGTCTGACAGCAGGGCCAGGGCGCGCGCGTTCAACGTTTCCGGCTCACCCGGCAGGACGATTTCGATATGCTCCCAGCCTTCGTGCGGATAGCGTTTCTCGCCCGGCCACGGCAGTTCAACCACGGTGAACTGCCAGTGCGCCACGTTCACCGGCTCATGCAGTTTGAACAGACAAATGGGGCGTCCATTGATGATGTTCTCAGAGAGCAGCTCGCCGCACTGTTCAAACCCGCGACGCCAGCGCTCGGCGGTGGCATTCTGGTGGCAGCGCAAGGAAATGTGATCCGCCTCAAGCGGCACGATATCCAGACCAAGACGGGTGGCAAGTTCTGTGGACGCCTTTGTGAAGCGCGGTAAATCTGCGGAAATATCATGCAGTTCGTCAATGGATTGCCAGTTCGCCATAAGTCAGTCTCTTTTCGTGTCGCAAAGTCGCTAATTTACTCCGTTGCCCCGTTTTGACCAACCGCAGAATCCGGCTTTTTATGACTGCATGGTTATGCACGCTTTCTTAGCCTGGATTCTGAGCAATCTTCGTCCCCCGCAATGCTGACGCCAGAAGGCATTTGCAGTATACTCCCGCCCTAAATTCTTTAACTGGCGCGGGCGGTTGTAAGCCCGCATCAAAAACGTAAGGTATCCAGGTGAATATTCAGGCTCTTCTCTCCGAAAAAGTCAGTCAGGCACTGATTGCCGCAGGCGCACCTGCGGATTGCGAACCGCAGGTTCGTCAGTCAGCAAAAGTACAGTTTGGCGACTATCAGGCTAATGGCGTGATGGCAGTGGCTAAAAAACTGGGCATGCCGCCGCGACAGCTCGCTGAGCAGGTACTGACGCATCTGGATCTCTCCGGCATTGCCAGCAAAACCGAAATTGCTGGTCCGGGCTTTATCAATATTTTCCTTGAGCCTGCGTTCCTGGCGAGCCACGTTGACGCGGCGCTGAAGTCTGACCGTCTGGGCGTTTCCCAGCCGGAAGCGCAGACCGTGGTGGTCGACTACTCAGCCCCGAACGTGGCGAAGGAGATGCACGTAGGCCACCTGCGCTCCACCATCATCGGTGACGCCGCGGTACGCACCCTTGAGTTCCTCGGTCACAAGGTGATCCGCGCGAACCACGTGGGCGACTGGGGCACCCAGTTCGGCATGCTGATTGCTTACCTGGAAAAACAGCAGCAGGAAAACGCGGGTGAAATGGCGCTGGCGGACCTGGAAGGGTTTTACCGCGAAGCCAAAAAGCACTATGACGAAGACGAAGCCTTTGCCGAGCGCGCACGCAGCTACGTGGTGAAGCTGCAGGGCGGGGATCAATACTTCCTCGAGATGTGGCGCAAGCTGGTTGACATCACCATGTCCCAGAACCAGCTTACCTATAACCGTCTGAACGTGACCCTGACTCGCGACGACGTGATGGGTGAAAGCCTGTACAACCCGATGCTGCCAGGCATTGTGGCGGACCTGAAGGCCAAAAACCTGGCGGTGGAGAGCGAAGGCGCAACGGTAGTGTTCCTTGATGAGTACAAAAACAAGGAAGGCGAACCGATGGGCGTGATTATCCAGAAAAAGGATGGCGGCTATCTTTACACCACCACGGACATCGCGTGTGCGAAATACCGTTACGAAACCCTGCACGCCGACCGCGTGCTGTACTACATTGACTCCCGTCAGCACCAGCACCTGATGCAGGCGTGGACCATCGTGCGTAAAGCCGGTTACGTGCCGGACTGCGTGCCGCTGGAACACCACATGTTCGGCATGATGCTGGGTAAAGACGGCAAGCCGTTCAAAACCCGCGCGGGCGGTACCGTGAAGCTTTCCGATCTGCTGGACGAAGCGCTGGAGCGCGCCCGTCGCCTGGTGGCAGAGAAGAACCCGGACATGCCTGCTGACGAACTGGAAAAACTGGCCAACGCCGTGGGTATCGGTGCGGTGAAATACGCGGATCTTTCCAAGAACCGCACCACCGACTACATCTTCGACTGGGACAACATGCTGGCGTTTGAAGGCAACACGGCGCCGTACATGCAGTACGCCTATACCCGCGTGCTCTCCGTGTTCCGCAAGGCGAACATTGATGAAAGCGTGCTGGCGAATACGACAGTGACCATCACGGAAGATCGTGAAGCACAGCTGGCGGCGCGTCTGCTGCAGTTCGAAGAGACGCTGACGGTTGTCGCGCGTGACGGCACGCCGCACGTGATGTGTGCTTACCTGTACGATCTGGCGGGTCTGTTCTCCGGCTTCTACGAGCACTGCCCTATTCTGTCTGCAGAAAATGAATCGGTGCGTAACAGCCGCCTGAAGCTGGCTCAGCTGACGGCGAAGACCCTGAAGCTGGGTCTGGATACCCTGGGTATCGAAACCGTAGAACGTATGTAAAAAAGAAACCCGGCAAACGCCGGGTTTTTTATTATCAGAAGTATTTCCGCAAATACTCTGTCAGACAGAGAATCGCCATCGCCTGGCCATACGGCATCGACGTCAGCGGGATCTGGCGATAAAACTCAAGATCGCTGCCCATGCCCGTCCCGAACGACGTTTGCAGCAACTCCCCTTCCGGCGAGATATTTTTCACGATGCCGCGAATCGCTTTTTCAGCAACGTCAGCATATTCAGGCTCAACATAGCGCTTCCGCACCGCTTTCAGGATCCCGTAGGCAAACCCTGCCGTGGCGGATGCCTCCAGATAAGAATCAGGATCGTCCAGCAGCGTATGCCACAACCCGCTTTCGTCCTGACATTTTGCCAGCGCGGCGACCTGCGCCTTCAGCACCTGCACCAGATAACGGCGCATGGCGTTGTTTTCCGGCAGATCAACCAGTTCGAGGAAGTCGGGGATCACGATGGTGAGCCAGCTGTTGCCGCGCGCCCAGCGGGCCCGGGCAAAGTTATGATTGCCGTCGTAGCTCCAGCCGTGGAACCACAGCCCCGTCTCGCGGTCCATCAGGTTCTGCACGTGGAGCAGGAACTGATAGATCGCCTCCTCTACGTACTCCGGCTTATTCAGCAGCCTGCCGATTTTCGCCAGCGGCAGCACCGTCATCATCAGCGTGTCGTCCCACATCTGTTGATGATTCTCTTCCGCCAGCGTGATGTGCTGCATGCCCCCATGTTCGGTGCGTGGCATCTCATTCATCGCCCACTCCGCCCAGCTTTCCAGCCACGGCAGCCAGGCCGGGTTTTTGCTCTCTTCGTAGCGATAGGCCAGCGTCAGAAACGGCGACATCGTATTGACGTTTTTGGTGGTGGCACCTTCCGCAAAGCGGTCGGCAAACCAGCTGTCGATAATGTTGCGCATCCCTTCGTCACCGGTCTGGCAGTAGTACTGCCAGATGCCATAAAGGCCGACGCCGTGCGTCCACTCCCATCCGGCCCAGCCTTTGGTGTCGATCACGCGCCCGTCGTCCAGCCGCAGCAAAAATTCACCCGTTTTGTCGTGGATATTGACCAGGTTGTGCGTCACTTTTTGAATCAGCGATTTCAGCTCGTCCCGGGCGATAAAGCGCTCTGGCTGACGCAATAGCGGGCTATGTTTGACAGGCCAAACTTTCATCATCTTAACCTCTGTTGTATGTCGAATTGAGTACCGCGCGATCCTTCAGCGAAGATGCAGCTGGCTTATTGCGATTCAGATAACCGATGTTGTTATTGCCCCACAGTGACTCATAAGGCATACCGGCCAGCATCTCGACGGTGGCGCGGGCGTGTTGCGTCGCTGACTCCGGCATCGCATGACCACACTCACGCATTTTCGCGGTCTCCTCGCGCAGCGTGCTGTGGGTCTGCAAATTAAGCCTGAAGCGCAGGGAAACGAGGAAACCGCAGAACAGCACCAGGATGGTGCCCACGCTCAGGATCAGCAGAATGGTGTGGCTCACTTCCGCAGGCTGTACCTTCTGACCGCTGACAAAGCCGGACATTTGCATCACGATGCCCACCAGCATCACCGCACCGGCCTGTGACGCCTTACGGGTCAGGGTCATGATGCCAGCGAAAATCCCTTCCCGGCGCTGGCCGGTGATCGCTTCATCCACGTCAGCAATGTAGGTATAGGTATTCCATGGCACGTAGTTAATACCACCGCGCCCCAGCCCAGCCACCGCAGAGATCAGCAACAGCAGAGCGTAGACGTCGCTCAGACCGGCATAATAGAGCATGGCGTAAGAGAGAGACGCCAGGCCAAACACCACCACCACCATGCGGTAGGACGGCGCAGGTCCGAAGCGAATACACAGCGGGATCATCCCGATCACGGCGAGGAACTGGAAGATAGCCATCGTGCCCAGCAGGTTGGACGCCATTGACGCTTCCTGCATCAGCACAAACACCACGTAATAGGTGAAGACTGCGTTAAATACGTCCTGCGCGATGTAGCCGCCGAGGTACATGCCGAGATGCTGACGGAAAATCTTGATTCGCAGCGTAGAGCTTAATTCGACAAACAGACGATTGATGCTTTGCCCCAGCGTCAGTTTCTTCTTCTCTTCTTCGGCACGCAGCGCCGCTTCAGACCACTCCTCACGCGGGCGCTCCCAGGTAAAGAACCAGACAAAGGTCAGCATCAGGGCGCACAGCACGGAGAAAACCAGGCTTGCGTAAAAGAATGAGATGGCGTTGTCTTTACCGAAGTGGGTGAGCAGGATCCCCGGCAGGAAGGAGGCCAGAATCGCTGACATCTGCGCCATAGAAATACGCGCCCCGGAGAACTTGGTTTTCTGTTTGAAGTCGTCGGTCATTTCCGGCACCAGCGTCTCGTAAGGCACCAGAATCATGGTGTAGACAATATCAAACACCAGATAGGTCAGCAGGTAGTACCAGAAATTCATGTCCCCTACCCACATCAACGAGTAGCTGAACACGCATGGAATACCTAGCAGGATAAAGAACTTACGCCGACCAAAGCGCTTTCCAGGCCAGGTCGTACCGAAGTTATCCGTCAAAAAGCCCATTAACGGGCTGACAACAGCATCCAGCACCCTCGCAGCGGCAAAGATGAAGGTTGCTTCAATCGGTGTGAGTCCACAGAAGGTGGTATAAAAATACAAAAGCCAGGCCGCCGTCAGGGCGGTCGTACCGGCCCCGAGAAAATCGCCTGCCCCGTAAGCAAGATAATTTGCGAGTCCAATTTTACGTGTTTTCATTGCCGTCAACCCTAAGCAAATTTGGGAGACTCCCTGCAAGTAAGGCTCATCGGGGAGTTTTTACACGGCTACAGTAAATGCAACGACGTCCTGAAACCTTTCTGTTTCTGCCATCACGGGCAGGGTAAATGGCAAAAATGCAAAGAGTCGCGTCACGCGTGTCACTAATTTATAAAACAGCGTTTCTGTTGCATCAAAAGGCGAGGTCAATTTTGCGAGGCAGCCATCAGAATTGACTGATGGCTGGTGAAAAAGGCAGGCAGCTAGCGGTAGTTAACGATGACAGAATTACTCTGCACCTTTAGCGCCGGGATCAAACGTCCTCCGCCCGGCACTTCCCAGATAAAACGTAAAGGTTCAATGGCCGGCACGCCGTTGAACGCCTGCGTTGTGCCATTTTCGCCGTCGATTTCCGTGCAGCGGGTCTGTGAGCAGAGGCGCACCCGCAGTCCGGCTGGCGTTGGGCCAATCAGCCTGTAGTTCCACACCACCATCCCCATCTGACCAGAAACCGTTTCAGAGGGCGACAGCGGATTAGAAGACATGGCGACACCCCGGTTGCTGAGGGTCACGCCCATGCTGCTTGCCTGCCAGGTCCCTTCCCCGGCGGCCTGAGCCGCCAGTGGGAAGAGCAAAATCCATAGCCATTTCATTATTTTCCTCCAATCGTTGCCGTCATGCGGATATGGCGGTTATCCGACAGCTCCAGATTCGACAGCACAACAAGCTGATTCAGGCTGCGGCGCAGGAAGCGCGACAGCAGCGGACGCAGCGCGTGGTTGACCAGCAGCACCGGCGGCGCGCCCAGCATCTCCTGACGCGCCAGCGCCTCCTGAGTTTGCTCCAGCAGGCGATCCGCCAGGCCAGGCTCGAGGCCGCCGCCGCCCTGCAGAGCCTGCAGCAGCAGGCGTTCAAGCGGTGTATCAAGGCCAATCACCTGGACTTCGCCGGTTCCCGGGAACCACTGCTGGGTGATCGCACGCCCCAGCGCCACGCGCACCACCGCCGTCAGCTCGTGCGGATCGCTCTGCAGCGGCGCATGCTCGGCAAGGGTTTCCAGGATGGTACGCATATCGCGGATCGGCACTTTTTCCTCAAGGAGGTTTTGCAGCACCTTGTGCAGCGTAGTTAACGTCAGCACGCCCGGTACCAGGTCTTCCGTCAGCTTCGGCATCTCCTGCGTCACGCGATCGAGAAGCTGCTGCGCTTCCTGACGGCCAAACAGCTCTGCCGAGAATTGCCCAATCAGATGATTAAGGTGGGTTGCCACCACGGTACTGGCTTCGACAACCGTATAACCCTGAATTTGCGCCTGCTCTTTCAGCGCGCTTTCAATCCAGATTGCCGCAAGGCCAAAGGCCGGATCGACGGTCTGCTCGCCCGGCAGCGTGCCTGCTGCAGTGCCAGGGTTAATCGCCAGCCAGCGTCCCGGGTAAGCATCACCGCTGCCAATTTCAACACCCTTCATCAGAATACGATAGCGCGCAGGCGGCAGGTCCATATTGTCCTTGATATGCACCACCGGCGGCAGGAAGCCCATGTCCTGGGCGAATTTTTTACGGATGCTGCGGATGCGGCCAAGCAGCTCGCCATCCTGCTGGAAATCCACCATCGGGATCAGGCGATACCCCACTTCCATTCCCAGAGAATCTTCCAACTGAACGTCGTTCCAGGTCGCTTCTACGGCCTGGGTGTTCTCCGGCATTTTCACCGGAACCGGATCCGCAGCTGGCCTGGTCTCACGGCCACGCATCCACCAGGCCAGCCCCAGCAGCCCCGCCGTAAACAGCAGGAACACGAGGTTTGGCATCCCCGGCACCAGGCCGAGCAGCCCGAGCACCGCAGCCGCCAGCAGCATAACGCGTGGGTTACTGAAGAGCTGGCCCACCATCTGCTCGCCAACGTCCTGATCGGTACTGACGCGGGTCACGATAACGCCTGCCGCAGTGGAGATAACCAGCGCCGGGATCTGTGCGACCAGACCGTCACCAATGGTCAGCAGCGTATAGCTTTCCGCCGCGTGGCCCATGTCCATCCCGTGCTGCAGTACCCCCACCAGCAGGCCGCCGACCACGTTAATCACCATGATCAGGATGCCCGCGATGGCATCCCCGCGCACAAACTTACTTGCACCGTCCATGGAGCCGTAGAAGTCCGCCTCCTGGGTCACTTCCGCACGGCGTTTTTTGGCTTCATCTTCAGCGATAAGCCCGGCGTTCAGATCGGCGTCGATCGCCATCTGCTTGCCCGGCATCCCGTCCAGCACAAAGCGCGCGCCCACTTCCGCGATACGCCCGGCACCCTTGGTGATAACCATAAAGTTAATGATAACGAGGATAACGAACACCACGATACCGATAGCGAAGTTCCCGCCCACCAGGAAGTGGCCGAAGGCCTCGACCACCTTACCCGCCGCTGCTGCGCCGGTGTGGCCCTCCATCAGGATGATACGCGTGGAGGCCACGTTCAGCGCCAGCCGCAGCAAGGTGGTAAACAGCAGAATGGTCGGGAACGCGGCGAACTCCAGCGTGCGCTGGGTGAACATCGCCACCAGCAGCACCATAATGGACAGCGCAATATTGAAGGTGAAAAGCAGATCGAGGATGAACGCCGGGAGCGGCAGTACCATCATCGACAGAATTAACAGGATGAGGATCGGCCCGGCAAGGATCTGCCATTGGGTCGATTTCAGGTTGCCGGGCAGGCGCAACATTGCCACCAGATTAGCCATCAGTGTCCTTCTCGTTCATAAAATCCAGCGCGGCAGGCACCGGAAGGTTCTCAGGTTTGACAGGCCGTTGACCGCCGGCCAGACGCCAGCGCTTCAACTGCCATACCCAGGCCAGCACTTCCGCCACCGCGGCGTAGAGCTGACCTGGGATCTGTTGTCCGATATCCGCGTGGCGGTAAAGGGCTCGCGCCAGCGGAGGCGCTTCCAGGATCGGCACGCGGTTTTCGGTACCAATATCCCTGATACGCAATGCAATCAGCCCCGCCCCTTTTGCCACCACTTTCGGCGCGCTCATTTTGTTTTCGTCATAGCGCAGCGCCACGGAATAGTGCGTCGGGTTGGTAACGATGACGTCCGCCTTCGGCACGTCTTCCATCATGCGGCGACGGGCGGCGGCACGCTGCATCTGCCGGATGCGCCCCTTCACGTGCGGGTCACCTTCCATCTGCTTATATTCGTCGCGGATGTCCTGACGTGACATTCGCAGTTTCTTGAAGTGGGAATAGAGCTGGAAGATAACGTCAAAACCCACCATCGGAATAATGCTGAGCACCACCAGCAGCGCGCAAAGCCCGACCAGGTTCAGCGCATTGCTCATCGCGGTAAGGGGCGACTCGCTGATAAGGCGCATCATTTCGGGCCAGTGGTACCAGAGGAAAAACCCTGCGGAACTGCCCATCAGCACCGATTTGAGAATAGCCTTGAGCAGCTCGGCCCCGGTCTGTGCCGAGAACATTTTCGCAATGCCCTGCAGCGGGTTCAGTTTTGAAAATTTAGGTTGCAGCGATTTTCCGCTAAAGACCAGCCCGCCCAGCATCACCGGGGAGACCAGCGCCACCAGCACCACGCCGGTAATCAGGGGCAGTAGCGCAACCATGGCCCCTTTTATCAGCTGAATAATCTGGCTGAGGATCAGATTCGGGTCGTTGACCATGCTGTGGTCAAAACGTAAGCCGGTGGAGAGCATCCCCGCCAGCTTGCGGGCGAGCGACTCCCCGCCCCACCAGATAATGCACACGCCTACGATAAGGATCAGCAGGGAGGTCAATTCTCGGGATCGGGGGATCTGCCCTTCCTCACGCGCCTTTTCTAGTCGGTGGGGTGTGGGGGCTTCCGTTTTGTCGTCGTTCTCTTCTGCCACAGTGCATGCTCAGCCCATTACGTCACGGGTATCATGCCAGCGCAGCGGAAATCCAATGGCGGGAAAAGCCCGTTTATTCGGGCTCTTTTCGGTGATTTTGTCGTAAACCGCCTCAGGCGGCGTACCCCCCTGAGGCGAAATGGACAATCAGAAGCCGAGGCTGTCCAGCAGGTCGTCCACCTGATCCTGGCTTGCCACGACGCCCGCCTTGCTGGCGTCGAGCTGCGGACCATTGAGCAGGCTTTCGTTCTCGCGTTTTGGACGGGCAGCCGGTTCCGGAATGTTCTCCAGCAGCACCATCAGCAGCTGGCGCTCAATCTCCTGAATCACATCCATCATGCGCTTGATGACCTGACCGGTCAGATCCTGGAAATCCTGCGCCATCATGATGTCCAGCAGCTGGGCGTTGGTGAAGCTGGTATGGCCCGGCACATCCCCCAGGAACTGACGGGTGTCGGTCACCAGCTCGCGGGCATCCGCCAGCTCGATGGGGTTCTCAAACCACTCATCCCAGCGTTGGGTCAGGGCTTTCGCGCCCTTTTCCATCGCGTCCTGATGCGGCTGCGACGCTTCAACGCTGTTCAGCGCGCGTTCAGCCGCCTGGGCGGTCATCTGCACAACGTAGTCCAGACGGTCGCGGGCGTCCGGGATCGCTTCCGCCGCTTCGGCAATGGCCTGATCCAGCCCCAGTTCACGCAGGCTGTCACGCAGCATGCGCGTCAGGCTGCCGATGCGGACGATGATGTCGCTCGGCGAGTGTTCTTCAACGGGTTTCATTGCAGGTTGCATCATCACCAACACCTCACATGCCGAGTTTCTCGAAGATCTTACCGAGCTTCTCTTCCAGGGTCGCTGCGGTGAATGGCTTCACCACGTAGCCGCTTGCGCCCGCCTGTGCAGCGGCAATGATGTTCTCTTTTTTCGCTTCTGCAGTGACCATCAGCACCGGCATAGACGCCATGCCCGCGTCCGCACGAATGGTTTTCAGTAGCTCCAGACCGTCCATATTCGGCATGTTCCAGTCGGAGATGACAAAACCAAACCCGCCAGCCTGCAGTTTGTTCAGCGCATCCACGCCGTCTTCTGCTTCTTCAACGTTGTTGAAGCCCAGCTCTTTCAGCAGGTTGCGCACAATGCGACGCATGGTGGAAAAGTCATCCACAACCAAAAACTTAAGCTCTTTATCCGCCATAAAATAATACTCCTGAGTCAAATACGTATTGCCTGTCCGGCACTGATTTTCGCCAGCATCTGCTGGCTTACCTGGCTAAGATCGACCACTTCGCTCACGCCACCCATATTGATGGCCTCGCGCGGCATGCCGAACACCACACAACTTGCTTCATTCTGCGCAATCGTCCAGGCGCCAGCCTGGTGCATTGCAAGCATTCCGGCGGCACCGTCGTTGCCCATCCCCGTCAGGATCACCCCAACGGCGTTGCGCCCCGCATGTTTCGCCACCGAATGAAACAGCACATCCACCGACGGACGGTGCCGGTTAACCGGCGGTCCGTCATGAATTTTGATTTGATAGTTAGCGCCGCTGCGCGCCAGCTCCATATGCTTGTCCCCCGGCGCGATATACGCATGTCCCGGCAGCACGCGCTCGCCGTCTTCCGCCTCTTTCACGCTGATCTGGCACAGCTTGTTCAGGCGTTCGGCGAAGGAGCGGGTAAAGCCAGGCGGCATATGCTGCGTGATCAGAATACCCGGACTTGAAAGCGGCAATGGCTGGAGTACATGGCGAATTGCCTCTGTTCCTCCGGTTGACGCCCCAATAACCAGCAGTTTTTCCGAGCTGAGTAACGGTCCGGCCTTCAGGGTTGCCGGCGCGGCCATCGGCTTGTGGGCCGCGAGCTTCGCGCGCGAGGCGGTGCGAATTTTCTCGGCGATCATCTCGCTGTACGCCAGCATCCCCTCGCGAATGCCGAGCTGCGGTTTGGTGACAAAATCCACCGCTCCCAGCTCCAGCGCGCGCAGAGTGATTTCCGATCCTTTCCCGGTCAGGGAGGAGACCATCACCACCGGCATGGGACGCAGGCGCATCAATTTCTCAAGAAAATCTATGCCATCCATGCGCGGCATCTCGACATCCAGCGTTAGCACGTCGGGGTTATATTTTTTAATTAAATCCCGCGCTACCAGCGGATCCGGCGCAGTGGCCACCATCTCCATGTCGCTGTGGCTATTGATGATTTCAGTCATGATCTGACGCATCAGCGCTGAATCATCGACAGACAATACCCTGATTTTACTCATGCTTTTTCCTTACTCAGCGCATATACCGTTTGCCCACGCAGGCTAAACTCACGCGCGAGGTTGCTGAAGTTTTCCGAATGCCCGGCAAACAGTAAACCGTCAGGCTTGAGCAACGGAACAAACCGACGCAGAATGTCCTGTTGCGTCGTTTTATCAAAATAGATCATGACGTTACGGCAAAAAATGGCGTCGAAAGGCCCCGGCACGTTGTACTGCTTATCGAGCAGGTTAGCGGGCGCGAATTCGACGCAGTTCGCCAGCTCCTGGCGTACGCGAACCAGGCCTTCATGCGGCCCCGTACCGCGCATGAAGTAACGCTGCAGCTGCTGCGGCGACAGCGTTTTCAGCTCGTCCTGGCGATACACGCCGTTGCGCGCTTTCTCCAGCACCTCGGTGTCGATATCGCTGGCGTAGACTTTCCAGCGTCCCGGCGCCATGCCCAGCGTGTCTGCAAGGGTGATCGCCAGCGAGTACGGCTCTTCGCCCGTTGAGGCGGCCGCACTCCATACGCGATACTCCCCGGTGCGACGGCGCGCGTGCTCGGCCAGAACCGGAAAGTGGTGGGCTTCACGGAAAAAGGCCGTCAGGTTGGTCGTGAGTGAGTTAATAAAAGCCTGCCACTCCGCGCTGTTCTGGTTCGCTTCGAGCATGCTCAGATAGCGGCCAAAATCATCCAGCCCCAGCGTACGCAAGCGCCGCACCAGTCGGTTGTAGACCATGTCCCGCTTATGATCCGCAAGCACGATCCCCGCACGCTGGTAGATTAACTGACATATCCGACGAAAATGCGCGTCGGACAGCGCGAGGCGCTGTGTCATCTGCAACAATAATGACGTTTGCCCAGGGGGCATTGGTGATGTCATAGCGCCTTCTTAATTACATTCAGGATACAACTGGCACGGCCTGCGACCGCCCGACTTCTGTTATTGCTTCAACGTGCTCTTTCACATTAAATACCGCGACCAGCCCGGTGAGACGATCCGCCTGGCTGGCCAGCTGATCGGTTGCCGCTGCCGCTTCCTCAACTAACGAGGCATTCTGTTGCGTCACCTGATCCATCTGGCTAACGGCCTGAGCCACCTGCTCTATCCCGCGACGCTGTTCGTCCGACGCCGAGGCAATTTCGCCCATGATGTCGTTAACCCGCGTCACCGAGGTGACGATCTCGTGCATGGTATGCGCCGCCGTATCCACCAGGGCAGACCCCTGCTGGACGCGAGAGACCGACTCTTCAATGAGGGACTTAATCTCTTTCGCCGCGTTGGCGCTGCGGCTCGCCAGGTTTCGCACTTCACCTGCCACCACCGCAAACCCACGTCCCTGCTCGCCGGCGCGCGCCGCTTCCACGGCGGCGTTCAGCGCCAGGATGTTGGTCTGAAACGCAATACCGTCAATCACGCTGATGATGTCGCCGATCTTCTGCGAGCTGGCGGCAATCTCCTGCATGGTGCTGGCCACGTGAGAGGCCTGATCGCCCCCTCTCTTCGCCGTCAGCGCCGCCTGTTTTGAAAGGTCAGACGCCTGGCGCGCGTTATCCGCGTTCTGGCTTACCGTCGCGGTCAGCTGTTCCATACTGGCCGCCGTCTGCGCCAGCGACGCCGCCTGCTGCTCGGTGCGGGACGAGAGATCGTTATTCCCCGCCGCAATCTCTGAGATCCCCGTATGCATGGCGTAACTGCCCTGACGCACGTCGGATACCGTTTCCCGCAGCGACCCCTGCATGGCCTTCAGGCTGGCAAAGATCGCCGAAATTTCGTTTTTGCCAAACACCGCCACCGGACGCGCCAGATCCCCCTTCGCAATACTGTCGAAGTGGCTGCTGATAATCGCCAGCGGCTGCACAATCATTCTGCGCGCCCAGAGCAGCGCCCCGCCGGTCAGCAGCCCCGCCAGAATCACAACGACGGCAAAGATAACGCCCGACATGTGATAGCTGGTGCGGCTTGCTTCACCGGCGCGCAGAACGGACTGATTGATATCCTGCTGCCACGCGTCAAAGCTGCCGTCAAACGCCGCCTGAGACGCCTGGACCGGAGCGGTCATGAAGTCCGAAAGCTGGTTGTTCTCAAGCCAGGTCGCCTGGTGGTCCAGATCGCTGTACCACTGCTCAAAGTTCTTTTTCATGGCCGCCTTCAGCGCTTTCTCTTTCTCGCCGTCGGCCGCCTGCGCCGTGAAGGCCTTAAACTGTGCATCTGCCTGCTTCAGGCTGTCGCGCGCCGTTGCCATCAGCGCCTTAATGTCATCCGGCGGATAGCTGAGCGCGGTTAAGGTTCCTGCCTTGTTCAGCGCAGTGCTTGCCTGCAACAGCACGGCACGCGTTTGTGCCAGTGCGGAGCGCTGCTGATTACTCGCCTCAACGTCCTGCAAATTCTGATAGCCATCGCGAAACGCCCAAAAAGACAACCCGTTACTGCCAACCTGCAACACACCGCAAAGGATCAGAATCAAAAACAGTGTGGTCGAGATACGAATACGATTTAACATCCACGCTCCCATCAAGCGGCAAGCAGCCGCGGTTTAATTGTCAGTCAAAATGTTTCCCAGTTTTCATCTTGTCCGGTCGTTGCAGCACGGGTGCGGATGACCGCCGTGTCGGCGGCTGGCGCGCGGTACGTAGCCTGCGCAGTGACCGTATTTCCAGCGAGTGAAGCGAGACGAAACGCCGAGACGGCCATCTTCAGACGGCTCGCCTGGTCTTCCAGCGCAGCGGCCGCCGCAGCGGACTGCTGCACCAGCGCGGCGTTTTGCTGCGTCACGCGGTCCATTTCCGATACCGCCAGGGCAACCTGGTCGATACCACGACTCTGCTCATCGGACGCAGAGGCGATTTCACCCATGATGTCCGTTACGCGGGTAACGGCATTCACGATGTCATTCATGGTCTCCCCGGCGCTTTCCACCAGCACGGAGCCGGTATCCACGCGGGAGACGGAGTCTTCAATCAGCGACTTGATCTCTTTTGCCGCGTTGGCGCTGCGGCTGGCCAGGTTACGCACTTCTCCGGCCACCACGGCAAACCCGCGTCCCTGTTCGCCCGCACGCGCCGCTTCCACGGCGGCGTTCAGCGCGAGGATGTTGGTCTGGAAGGCAATGCCGTCGATGACGCTGATGATGTCGGCGATTTTCTTCGAGCTGTCGGCGATTTCGTGCATGGTTTTCACCACGCCATCCACCACGCGACCGCCGCGCTGCGCGGTTTCGGAGGCGCTTTCCGCCAGCTGAGACGCCTGGCGGGCGTTATCGGCGTTCTGCTTCACGGTTGCGGTGAGCTGCTCCATGCTGGCGGCCGTCTCTTCCAGCGCCGACGCCTGCTGCTCGGTACGAGATGAGAGATCGTTATTCCCCATCGCGATTTCACTGGTGCCGGTATAGATCGCCTCGGATCCGTTACGCACGTTGGCGACGGTCTCGATCAATGAACGCTGCATGTGGTCGACGCTGTTGGCCAGCTCGGTGATCTCGTTACGTCCGGAAACGGTCAGCGTTTTGGTCAGATCGCCAGAGGCAATCTCGCGAATATGGGCAATCACGCGGCCGAGAGGGTTCAGCAGGATATGGCGAATGCCGTACCACACAGCGAACAGCACAATGACCAGCGCCAGGGCCAATACCGCCATCTGCCATTTCGCAAAGCGGTAGTCATTCTGGCTTTCAGTAAAGGCCGAGTGATACAGATCGCCGCTGGCCTTCGCGTATTCCCCCAGCGCCGCGCCGAGTGCGTTTTGCATCCCCTGCGTCGGCTGTGCGAAGTAGGCATCCATGTTGCCGCTCTCCAGGAACTGAATCAGCTCCGTCAGCCCGGCATGGTAAGCGCTGTATTTTTCATCAATGTTCTGGCTCACCTGTGCCATAGCAGGCTGCGGTGCGATCTTCTTGAAGGCGTTGTAATGTTTAGCGGCGTCAGCGAGGGTCGCCCGGGCATTTTTTAGCAGATCGGTTTTCGCGCTGCTCTGCTGATTGTTCGGATCCATCATCATGCGCGCGGACGAGCGGCTCAGGTTGATGCGCGTTTGCAGCATCAGATCCCACGTCGACGTGAGCTCACTCTGCTGCAGGCGGAGATCGTTCGAGGCGGCGAAGCTGTCCTGGTTCTGTTTTAACGACGAGAAAAAAAGCCCGCCGGAGATAAGCTGAAGTAGTGCGAAAATGACCAGCACCATCATTAGCATTGTGACAACGCGGATACGGTTCAACATACAACACCTTCTCATAGATTTATTAACGGTGTTATCGGCACAGGCCACAGGAACTTTACATTTGCGAAAGGGAAAAGCGCGGGGTTAAAACGCGACGTCAACAATCAGCGTATCGGTGTAGGTACCGGCGGGTGGCGTGGCCTGATTCGTCAGGACTTTGGCGGTGTAGTTATAGGTACGCAGCAGGCCGTCGGCGCTGACCAGCGAGGAGGTCGCGCTGGTCCAGCGTTCGCTGCCGCTGCTGCCCCAGCGGTTAGTCGTGGCTTCTTTATAGATGTCATAACTCAGGTAGTTACTGCCGCTCACCATCCGGCGCACGTTATTCAGCGCGTTGGCACCATTGTTAATCCCGATAGTATAGGTACTGCCTTTGGTACAGGTGACGGCAATCGCCTGCGAGACCGTGGGGAAATTTTGCACCAGCGGCGCACTGCTAAAGTTGACGTCCGGCGTGGTCATGGCGCTGCAGTCGTTGGTGACGGTCAGGTTAAGCAGAATACTGGTCGTCGCGGTTCCCGTTTGATTGATGGTGCAAATACCGAGCGCCCCCACGGAACAGACGCTGTAGTTAACGCTGAAGGTTAACTGCACCTGATACGGCCCGGCAGAGACGTTTTGTCCGGCGACGGTGCGGAAATAGAGCGGAATGTTGTACTGCTTTGACCCGAGCAATCCCAGCAAGGTATTTCCGCTCCAGGTATACGATTTACTTATCTGTACCTCACTGCTGCTCGCGCAACCCGAAAGTCCACACAGCCGGGTGGGGATCACGTCCGTGATGGCGGCATTATCGGTGCGTTTCAGGGTCGCACGACTGTTGGCCGATATCGTTGCTGCGGTGTAGTTCAGCGTCACCGAGTCGTTCGTCAGCAGGTTGAGTATCGCATCACACGCCACCACCAGCGTGCCGGTGGTCTCCACCTCCCCGGAGCCGCTCAGCGCAAACGACGTGACGCTGCCGAACGACGCATTGACCGTGCTGACGGTACAGGCCGCCCAGCTGCCGCCGGAGAGCAGCAGCAGGAGCAACATCACCCAGCGCTTCATGGCCCCTCCCGGCAGACCAGCGGGCCGTAGGTTTGCAGCCTGTGGTCCGGGTTCGCGCCGATGGTCAGCGTTGCCCTGCAGCGTTTGCCTGTCGGCGTCGTGACGTCGAGCAGATTGACGTCGCTGAGGTTTTCCAGCCAGGCAATCCCGTCATATCCCACCACCGCATTGCTGCGCGAGGCGCGTCGAACCTGGCTTCCCACCGGAATGGCCTCCCCCTGCGCGTCGTGCAGGATGACGCTCGCTACCCGCTCCTGTTCCATCGGGAAATCCACCAGATAACCGCTGTGGCGGCGGATCGCCACCCGCCGCTCGGTCTCTTTCAGCCGGGTGTCGGCAGGCAGGTTCAGGGTATTAATACTGTAGCTTGCCGGGTAATAGGCCGAGACGCCGCTCACCAGCAGATACCCGTTGCGGTTGGTTTTACCAACCGGCTGGTTTTCATAGCTGACGGGGACATCCGGCTGGCCATCGGTGCTGATGACCACAAACGCATCGTTGATTTTGTTTGCCGCAAACAGTTCGCCGTCCATCAGCACCAGGGAGCCCATCGCTTCGCTCCACCAGGTCATCATGCCCTTCTCGCCGTACCCGCCCCCCTGCAGCTCGATATTGTTATTGCGCCAGCCCACCGTTCCCTGCTGGTAGTTATTCGATCGCGACTGGTTCGCCCACGCCATATTCCAGCTGAAGCCGCCGTCGGAGGGCATCGAGTGGTTGTAGTTGATGCGCTGCGTGCTGCCTGCATCCGGGGTATTTTCCACGGTGAGCGCCGCGCTGTCGCGTTCGCCCAGCGGCACCTGGAATGACATCGCGACCGTCCAGTCGCCCCGCTGCTGGTCCCGGCTGGCGGCGAGGTAAATGCTGCTGGAGCCCCACAGATTTCGGCTCCAGGAGAGGTTAAGCAGCTCGGTTTTCTGGCTGTCAAAGCTCTCCACGCCGATCCAGGCCGCCCCGATGTTGCCGTATTCCCCCAGGTTGAAGGTCAGGGAATATTGATCGGTATTGCGGCTAAAGCTGGCGATGGGGCGGTCATTTTCGTCGTACACCGTCGGCTGGTCATACAGGGCCAGGTTACCAAAGCCGCGATCGCGGCGGGTATGCTGGGTGGCGAGGCTGAACTCGCTGGTGCTGTACTGGTAGCCCCAGTTGATTTGCCCGCCGTCATCTCCGCGCATCCGGCTCTGGCTGTACGAAGTATTCACCACGCCAAAACGCCCCAGCTTGACCACCGTCCCCGCACCGGCGAGCGCCAGTTCCTCCGCGCCTTCGGCGTGCCCCTCCAGCGTCAGCCAGTCCGTCAGGCCGTAGCGATACGATCCGCTCCCCGCCGCCGGGCCGTAGTCAAAATTCTTAATGCCGTAGTTGCGCCGCAGGCTCCCCAGGGTAACGGCCCCGTCGCTAAGCCCTTCTTTCAGCAGATCGCTGGTGACGTAAAACGGCAGCGTGGTACTCACCTGGCGCCCCAGCGCATCGGTGGTGACCAGCACCGCATCCCCGGCGCCGTTAATGTAGGGCAGGTTCGTCAGGGTGAACGGTCCGGGCTGCAGCTGCGTGGACCCGGAGCGGTAGCCGTTAATGAAGAGGTCGACCGAGGTCGGCACCGCCGCTTCACCTGAAAATTCCGGCAGCGGCCAGGTCACCAGGTCCGGACGCAGGGAGAAATCACGCCCATAGCTGATCCCGCCCATGCGGACGCTGCTGCTCCAGCTCAGGGCATCGCTGATGACATCCCCGGCGGTCCAGGTGGTGGCGTCCTCCTCGTTGGTCACCAGAAGGGTGGTGTCATAGCGGACATAGCCCTCCTGCTGACCGTCGTTGCCGGTGAAATTTTCGCGGGCGTAGCCGGTGGAGGAGAATGAACCGTTTTCATTGAAGTAGCGGAATTCATGCCAGAGCGAGGCCTGCCCGCCGACGTGCTCGGTATGGTTGGTATAAAAATCGTAATTGAGCAGCGCGCCTCTGCCATAGTGAGGCTTACTCTGCGTCGGCTGGCCGCCAAACGGGGTGACGCGGGAGGTTATCCACTCACGGGGCACGGTCAGCAGCAGACGCTGGGCGGGACTGTCGTACTCCACCCGCACCGCCGGAAGCGTGCTGAGATTGACGTCGCCGTTGGGCACATGTTCAGGCGGAAGCCCGGCGCGCAGCAAATCGGCGCTGGAGATATAGTAAGCGCCGTCGCGTTGCGTCACGGGAACCACCAGCCCGGTGTCGTAGTGGTTCAGTACCAGGGCGAGCTGGAAAACCGCCTCCCCGTTTATCGCCTGCGCTTGCGGCGGCGGCGGTAAGCTGTCATCACCCGGTTCGGCCCAGGTACTGGTACTCACGCAAAGCAGGATCATCATTGCGGGCTTCAGTTGACGGGCGTCGACTGCCATTGTGCATCCCTGGCATTAATCTGCGCGCTGATCTGGCTGGGCTGGCGGATCCCGGCCGGAATCGGCCAGCTGCGGGTGCTGCCCGGCAGCACATAGCCCAGCAGGCCATCCGCAATCATGCGCTTTTGTCCCCCCTGCTCCAGCGCCACCTGGCTGAGCCTGACGTGAACATCGCCCTGATTGCGCACTTCAATGGCAGGCTGGCCCGCCACCTGCGTGACGCGCCAGCTTAGGTTACGGGTATCCACGAGGGCATGATGCGCCCCCTCTTTTATTGTCGGGATCCCCTGTCCGTAAACGAACAGCGGTATGGAATAGCGCATCTGCAGTTTAAGGCCGATGGCGGGGTCGGCCTTCGCGTCCGGCTGGGGAATTTCATCCACGATAATGCGATAGGCTTGTTCAACGCCCATCGGAACCGTACCCTGTTTGATCAGGCGGATCAGCTGTTTACTGCCTTTGCCGATGGTGACGATGGGCGGGCTGGCGACCACGTCCTGCTGGGCGGTATAGCGCTCAAAGCCCCCCTCCTGCTTCCAGCGCACAATGCGCACCTGCATCGTTGTGGCACTGTTTCCCTGATTCTGGATCCACAATTCAGTCGCTTTGCTGTCGGCCGACAGCCACGGATCGATGGGCCATAACAGAATGGTCGCCGCCGCCTGCGCCTGTCCTGCCGCCATGGCGGTCACGCCCAACATACTCACCAGGTACCAATGCCTGAATAGTGGCTTCATCGAATGTTCTCCCTTTTTCACCATGACAAGGTCACGGTGAGCTGATCGGAATAGGTGCCTGCCGGGCTAAATCCCGTCAGCAGCGCTACGCCAAAAAGTGGTAGTGCAATATTGTTGCTGTTGGTGTAGGTCACCGGGATGGCCTTGTTGACCCCAATCTCACTGTTCGCCGCCAGTGAACTGCAGCTGTAAAGCCGGTAGCCCACCACGTCGGTGCCGCCTGAACGCGTCATGCGGCGCACCGAGGCGTAGTTTTGCCCGCCGTTGATGCTCATGCTCAGCGCCACGCCCGGCGTGCAGGCGATGGACAGCGCCCCGTTGGGCACAAAGCTGGTGCTGACCGGGGCACTCTCCACGCCGGTATGGGTCCCAAAATCCAGCGTCCCGAAGATCCCGCCGGTCCCCGTCGTGACAGAACATCCCGGCACGACGGTCGCGCTCACCTTAAACGACTGCGACGTCACCGCGCCGGCCCCGGAAACCAGGGTCAGCCCCAGCGCTAGCGCAAAAAAAGGCTGCACAATCCCCTCTGCGCAAGCGCGCAGACTTAAAAAGGAGGCCTTCATGGCTGGAGCTAGTAGGTGACGCTGACGTTGATCGTGTCGGTATAAGTGCCCGGCACCACCGTGACGCTGTTACCGCCGCCGGTGATGCGCCCGTAAAGGGTGTAGCTGTTGACCCCGCCCGCCGTCGACGCGACCGGCAGCGCCGCGTTGTTGGCGATGACGTTGTTAAATCCGCTGTCGCTGTACAGACTGTAAGCCGCGCCCTGCGCCGCATTGGCGGTATTGATCAGATAGCGCGCAGGCGTGCCCGGCGTGCCGACCACGGTACCGGGTGCGGTGGAGTTAGTGTTGCCGGTGATCGCCACCGTATAGCTGGCGGTGGTACACTGAATGGTGAACGTATTCCCGCCGCTGGCGCCGGTGAGCTGGGTGGTCAGCGTGGAAAACGTGGCGGGATGGGTACCAAAATCGAGTGTCCCGAAGTTAATACCGTTTTGCGTGGGCGATCCGTTAATCAGACACCCGTTTGTGAGGGTCAGCGTCGCACCGATGGTGCCGCTGCTGGTCACGGCCAGCGCAGGATGTACCGTTGTCGCCGCCAGTAACGCGCCAGCGCAGATTAAAAGGCGTTTTCTTTTCATTTTCCACCCTCCGGAAGTCAAACGCGTTCCCTTGCCACATTTTATTTATGCTGTTCAAGATGTTAGCCCCGCTTAAGGTTCCTCTGAGAGGGGTTAATGAGAATTTAGTTTACGGATATCGCTTCCACCACCCGCCCCAAAACGCATAATCCTTGTGTCCTATTGACTTAATATTCTTATAAATAACAATGAATTAAAATTATTTTGGCCGCATTTTTATTTTTTCAGAAGAGAATATATCCCTTATAGTGTGATCAACATCACAATATATCGTTATGCCACCAACAACAAAATCAATAAAACTTAAAAACTTGTTGTAACCCCCTGCGCTTTGCGTCAATTTATGTGCCGAATATTTTCCCGTGCAGTAATTAAAAATTTATATGTATCGGCGCGGGCGACATCTGATAGCGCATAGAGGGTCTTTTTTCGTGGCAAGTGCAAACAAACTTACACTCTTCATCGTGATATTCATGCTGGCGGGTATTCTTTCAGGGGCGGCAATTCACGAGTACGCATCTGCGGATGCCATCAAAGCCTGGTCGGATAATATTACCCTTCTGACCGATATTTTCCTCCGTCTGATCAAAATGGTTATTGCGCCGCTGGTCTTCAGCACGCTGACCGTAGGCATTATGAAGCTGGGAGAAACCTCCACCATAGGCCGGGTGGGCGGCAAAGCGATGGTATGGTTCATCAGTTCATCCGTGCTTTCTATTCTGGTCGGACTGTTTATCGTTACGCTGGAGCGTCCGGGAAGCGGCCTGAACCTGACTATTCCAACCGAGGCGGTGGATACCGGTCTGGCCGTGGGCGGGATGACGCTGAAAGCGTTCCTGTCTCACACCATTCCCACCAGCATCGCGGGGGCGATGTCGAACAATGAGATCCTGCAGATTGTAGTGTTCTCGATGTTCTTCGGCATCGGCGGCGCGTCGCTGGGGCAGAAATTCAACGCGCCGCTGGTGGCCGCACTGGATGTGGTTTCCCATATCATGCTAAAGGTAACGGGTTACGTGATGTACGTTGCGCCACTGGCCATCTTCGCGGCGATCTCCTCCGTCATTGCCACGCAGGGTCTGGGCATCCTGTTGAACTACGCCTCCTTTATTGGCGGCTACTACGTTGCCATTCTTCTCACCTGCATGGTGCTGCTGGCCGTGGGTTACATGGTACTGAAAAAAGAGGTGTTTCGCCTGGTCAGCATGCTGAAAGATCCGGTGCTGGTCGCATTCACCACCAGCAGTTCTGAAGCGGCCTACCCTAAAACGCTGGAGCAGCTGGAGCGCTTTGGCTGCTCGCGCAATATCGCCTCTTTCGTTCTGCCGATTGGCTACTCCTTCAACCTCGTGGGGTCAATGGTGTACTGCTCGTTCGCCTCGATGTTTATTGCGCAGGCGTACAACATTCACCTGAGCTTCTCTGAGGTGACGGTGCTGATGTTAACCCTGATGCTGGCGTCAAAAGGCATTGCGGGCGTGCCGCGTTCTTCGCTGGTGGTGCTGGCCGCAACGATCCCGAGCTTTAACATTCCGGTGGCGGGGATCCTGCTGCTGATGGGGATCGACCACTTCCTGGATATGGGGCGTTCCGCGATTAACGTGCTGGGGAACGGGATTGCGACGGCGATGCTCTCGCAGAATGAAGGTGCGCGGGAAGCTGAAGCTGAACTGGTAAAGCAGGAAGCGTAATGGCATGAAAAAGGGTGAGGCCTGATGCCCTCACCCCAGCCCTCACCCACAGGGAGAAGGAGCAAACACTAAAAACGGCAACCTGGGTTGCCGTTTTGCATTTACCTACGCTACATGATTCGCCGCGATATCCAGCAGCGCCATCTCTTCGCTGTTCAGCAGCTTCTCGATGTTCACCAGAATCAGCATACGCTCGCCGAGCGCCCCCAGGCCGGTCAGGTATTCGGTCGACAGCGTGACCGCAAACTCCGGCGCAGGACGAATCTGGTCAGAGGTCAGGGAAAGCACGTCAGATACGCCATCCACCACGATACCCACCACGCGCTGTCCCAGGTTCAGGACGATCACGACGGTATTGTCGTTGTAGTCAACGTCGCCCTGGCTGAACTTCACGCGCAGATCCACGATTGGCACAATCACGCCGCGCAGGTTGGTGACGCCTTTAATAAACGCTGGCGTGTTAGCGATGCGGGTAACCTGGTCGTAACCACGAATTTCCTGCACTTTCAGGATATCGATGCCGTACTCCTCATCGCCCAAAGTGAATACCAGGAACTCCTGCCCTGATGGCTCGCCCGCCAGTTTCGTTACATTACTCATACCGGTCATGTTATTACCTTCTACTTAATCAGGCGGCTGTGTACGCCACACGTTGTTCACGATTTAATCCCTGAAGCGCCGACACGTCGACGATCAGCGCCACGCTACCATCCCCCAGAATGGTGGCAGCAGAAATACCCGGCACCTTGCGGTAGTTGCTTTCGAGGTTCTTCACCACCACCTGGTGCTGACCAATCAGCTGATCGACCAGCAGCGCGTAGCGACGGCCCGCGCTTTGCAGGATCACCACGATACCCTGCGTGGCCTCGGTCTTCGCCCCGTCCACTTCGAACACTTTCCACAGCTCGACCAGCGGCAGGTACTCACCGCGCACTTCGAGAACGCGCTCGCCGCCCGCCAGCGGATGCAGATCTTCTTCACGCGGCTGGAGGGATTCCATCACCGCGTTCAGCGGCAGAATGAAGACTTCGTCCGCGACTTTGACCGACATGCCGTCGAGGATCGCCAGCGTCAGCGGGAGCAGGATGCGGATGGTGGTGCCGGAGCCCTGTTTAGACTGGATCTCAACGTGGCCGCCCATCTCCTGAATGTTACGTTTCACCACGTCCATGCCGACGCCGCGTCCGGAAACGTCCGTCACCTGCTCGGCGGTCGAGAAGCCCGGCGCGAAGATCAGCATGCCCACTTCTTCGTCGGTCATGTTTTCATTCACCGCCATCCCCTGTGAAATGGCTTTCGCCAGGATGCGCTCGCGGTTAAGGCCCGCGCCGTCGTCGGTCACTTCGATGCAGATGTTCCCGCCCTGATGTTCCGCAGAGAGGATCAGATTCCCGACCGGCGATTTCCCGGCAGCAATGCGGTTTTCCGGCAGTTCAATACCGTGGTCGAGGCTGTTACGTACCAGGTGCGTTAACGGGTCGATGATGCGCTCGATCAGGCTCTTATCCAGCTCCGTTGAGCTGCCCATCAGGGTCAGTTCAATCTGCTTATTCAGCTTGCTGGCAAGGTCGCGCACCAGGCGCGGGAAGCGGCTGAAGACATATTCCATCGGCATCATGCGGATGGACATCACCGATTCCTGCAGGTCGCGGGCGTTACGCTGCAGCTGGCCCATGCTGGTGATCAGATCGCCGTGCGTGACCGGGTCCAGTTCGTTAGAACGC
Organism: Enterobacter sp. 04-C-12-SI-ECC; assembly: GCF_047530715.1. NCBI lineage: Bacteria > Pseudomonadati > Pseudomonadota > Gammaproteobacteria > Enterobacterales > Enterobacteriaceae > Enterobacter > Enterobacter sp. 04-C-12-SI-ECC. The sequence goes on along the minus strand of NZ_JBLKDI010000001.1, from coordinate 63,571 downwards.
TGCGCCAGCATGGACTGGGTGATCACCAGTTCGCCAACCAGGTTAATCAGCTGGTCAACCTTCTCAACGGCAACGCGAATGCTGGTGGACTCACTGGAGCGCGCGGCCGGTTTTTCACCACGGCCAGGCGCTGCGGCCTCTTTTGGCACCGCCTTCAGCACCGGGGTCGCTGGGGCCACAGCCGGTGCGGCGGCCTGGGCAACGACGGCAACCTCTTCTTCTGCAGCCGGAGCTGCTACCGCGGCGGCTTCCGTTTCGAAGGCGATCTGGTCGGCTTCAATGACAAAGCACAGCACCGCCACGATATCGTCCTGACTGATACCGTCATCGAGGGTCGCCGCGAGGCTGTCTTTGCCTTTCACTACGTTACTTAATTTCGCCAGGTTACCCAGCTCTTCTTCCAGCAGGTTAACTTCGCTCTCTTTCAGGCGTGACAGCACAACGCGCAGCTTGCCCGCTTGCGCAGCGGCTGGCGCGGCCTCTTCAGCAGCCACCGCATCGACAACGCTCAGCTTTGTCGCAGGGACAACGGCTGCAGCGACCTCACCTTTTGCTTCCAGGGCGAGCTGGCGCAGCGCATTGCAGATGTATTCAAAGCTGGCGGCATCAGGCTCTGCCGAACTTTTATAGGCGTCGAGCTGTTCCTGCATAATATCTTTGGTTTCCAAAAACAGGTTGATAATGTCGGTATTGAGCTGCATCTCACCGCGTCGTGCTTCATCAAGCAGGTTTTCCATTAAATGGGTCGTTTCCTGCAGGATGGTAAATCCAAACGTTCCGGCTCCGCCTTTAATAGAATGCGCCGCGCGGAAGATGGCATTGAGCTGCTCGGAGTCCGGTGCTTCGGGCACCAGATCGAGCAAATGTTGCTCCATATCCGCCAACAGTTCGTCGGCTTCATCAAAGAATGTCTGGTAAAAATCGCTAATATCCATGCTCACGCTATCACCTCGGATTGGCTGGTGGCGATGTTGGAACGGCAGCCGCAGGGACGGCCCCAGGCTGTTTTAAATCGTCCAGTGACTCATTCTGACTTTCGGCGTTTTCGTGCAGGATGGCCTGCTCCGCCTGCTGGTTCAGCACTAAAAGACTGATACGACGGTTGATGGCGTCATCCGGCCCGCGGTCGGAGACCCGCATGGTTGCTGCCATGCCGACCACGCGCAGTACCTTGCCATCATCAAGCCCACCTGCCACCAGCTCGCGACGCGAGGCGTTGGCACGATCGGCAGAAAGCTCCCAGTTGCTGTATCCCTTCTCCCCACTGGCGTACGGGAAGTCATCCGTGTGGCCCGACAGGCTGATTCGGTTAGGAATGCCGTTCAGCACCGGCGCAATGGCGCGTAAAATATCGCGCATGTACGGCTCAACTTCCGCACTCCCGGTTTTAAACATCGGGCGGTTCTGGCTGTCGATAATCTGAATACGCAGCCCTTCCTGGACTAGATCGATTTTCAGGTGCGGCCGCAGCGCGCGCAGTTTAGGATCCGCTTCAATCAACTGGTCGAGATCGCCACGCAGTTTTTTCAGACGCGCCTGCTCCATCTTGCGTTTCAGCTCGTCGATGTTCGGCTCTTTTTTCACCTCACCCTTCTGCTGGGTGTAATCATCGCCGCCGCCAGGGATCGGGCTTTCGCTGTTAGAGATACGCGGCCCACCGGTCACCGCCGTCGCCAGCGGGGTACGGAAATATTCGGCAATCTGGATAAGCTCCTTCGGGCTGGAGATGGAGATCAGCCACATCACCAGAAAGAACGCCATCATTGCGGTCATAAAGTCGGCGTACGCGATTTTCCAGGAGCCGTGGGAACCGTGCCCACCGCCCTTGTGCTTGCGTTTTTTGACGATGACGATCGGATGGGACTGGTTTTTCATGCGTCCTCAGTTGTCGTCTGTTGGTTTGGGTTTTTCACCGCGCGCACGTGTTCTTCAAGCTCGATAAACGACGGACGCTCGCTGGAGTAAAGCGTTTTACGGCCAAATTCAACCGCGATCGGTGGCGCGTAACCGTTGAGGTTAGAGAGCAGCGTGATCTTCACGCACTGCATCATTTTGGTGGTTTCCGCGCTTTTCTGGCGCAGCACGCTTGCCAGCGGAGAGATAAAACCATAAGCCAGCAAAATACCGAGGAAGGTACCCACCATCGCATGGGCAATTAGCGCGCCCAGTTCAGCCGCCGGGCGGTCCGCCGAGGCCAGGGCGTGTACCACCCCCATGACCGCCGCCACGATACCAAACGCCGGAAGGGAGTCGCCCACCAGCGCCAGGCTGTTGGCCGGCACTTCAGATTCGCTTTCGTGGGTTTCGATCTCTTCGTCCATCAGCGCTTCAATTTCGAAGGTATTCATATTGCCGCTGATGATGAGACGCAGGTAATCGACGATGAAATCCAGCATCATGGCGTCCGCCAGAATGCGCGGATAGCTGGCAAAAATTTCGCTCTCTTTCGGGTTTTCGATATCCCGTTCAAGCGAGAACATCCCCTGCTGACGCGACTTCGCCATCAGGCGATAGAGCAGCGCCAGCAGATCCATATACATGCTTTTGGTGTATTTCGAGCGACGGAACAGCAATGGAATTGCTTTCAACGTGCCCTTGATCGATTTACCGTTGTTGCCAACGATAAAAGCCCCTACCCCTGCGCCGCCGATGATAATAAGTTCAGCCGGTTGATAGAGTGCTCCAAGGTGCCCGCCGGTCATCATGTAACCGCCGAAAACTGTACCGAGAACTACCAGGTAACCTAATAAGATAAGCACGACATCATCCTTCCGCTAGTGACTATGGCAAGGACGTTCAGCTCGCAGCGTTTACCGTTTACGGGGTAAAAAAAAGCAGCGGTAATCGCTTACCGCTGCTGGAATCTTTCCCACACGTTCGGGTTAAACAGCTTGTTCGATCTGTTCATCCAGCAGTTGTGGAATAATATCGGCAGCATCCCGGGAAAGTTTACGTCTTTTTACTGCGCGGGATGGAGGCTGACATAAACTACAGGCGAAGCTGCCTGCAGGCTGATGAGCATGGGTAATAAAATTGCCGTCGCAGCAATTGCAGCGCGACAGTTCAAGCATTCCGCTCTCAACAAAACGCACCAGCGTCCATGCGCGGGTCAGCGCCAGCAGAGGGCCTTCTTCCTGCTGTGGGCATTGTTCAAGGTAAAGTTTGTACGCTTTGATCACGGCGTCTACGCCGCTACACAAACCGGTTTTGAGAAGATACTGCCAGGCATTACAGAACATGGAAGCGTGGATGTTCTGCTCCCAGGTCATAAACCAGTCCGTAGAAAACGGCAGCATGCCTTTCGGCGGGGGACTACCGCGTAACTCTTTATACAGTTTGATGAGGCGACCACGGCTCAGCTGAGTCTCGCTTTCCAGCATTTGTAAACGAGCACCCAGCGTAATCAGCTCCATGGCCAGCTGTATGTCACGCGCTTCCTGAACAATGCTTTTTTCGCTCATTGCTAGGCCCTTTTCTTGCGGGCTGCGTCATCAGGTTGACTGATGTCGCTAAGCAAGCGAGTGGAGAGCAGGATACCGGTATGGATCTGTTGCAGATCGTCCACGCGGGATTCCTGTGTCAGACGCGTTATCGTCTGCGGATTATCAAAACGGAACTGGCACACCAGTTGATTCGTTTCCGCCAGTTTTACCATCTGCGGGAGGGTTAATCCACCCAGCATGGTTGCCATTTCTTCGTTAATACCCAGACGAAACATCGCGGACGCTTTGTCCTGACTAATTAAACGCTGCGCGAGCAGTAAATATGACAAATTGATGTCATAGATATGTTTTAGCAACTCGGATGTATGCATTGTTCCCATCCCGAATAACCAACTATTATTTTTATGCGGAAAGACCGCACCCCGTGATGTCGCCGGGAAATCACCCGGTATAAAAAAGAAAAGGCTAAATGCATAGTTGAATCTAGGTTTGTATTCATCCAAACGCGTAAGGGATGCAACGCGGTTACATCTCTTACAGGTTTTATCATTTCTTACAAATAACTAAGATTTTTCCTAATTCGACGCAAACTCTACTCGCCAGATTTGACACATACAATGCAGCCACCCTCAAATTTAAAAAAAATGTGATCCACGTCACACAATTTAAGTGAATGTTACCCATAAATCCATCAGTATGACTTCTAATTTGCTCATTTTTTAAGCAATCAGCACTGTTTTGTATTCTTAATCGACGAATACTCATGCATACGCGTGAGAATAAGTGGCACGCAATGTGCTTTTACCCGTGCGTGCGGTATCAGCAATCGTTTACATCGCGTATGCGTCAGGGACACATTTTGATTACTTCGATAAAACATACAGTTATGCATTTCTGGCAAAAAAATTGTTTCATTTCGTGATCATTCGAAATGCGTTTATAACTTGTTAGAACGATTTAATAGTGAAAGCGAGGATTTGTGTGACTTACGTTAAGTTGTTAATTTTTTTCATTTAGGCGCATTTATCAGTTATTCTTCTTATAAGAATAATTAATGAATAATTATGATAAGCTTCACACTAATGTCGTATTCAAGTCTTGCGAAACCAGGAAATTCGCGGTAATGGTGATGAAACGCTGTCTGTTAGGCATCTAAGGAGTGCGCCATGAGTTACTCCCATCTTCTTGTTTCTGTTGCCGTTTCCCCCGAAAGCCACCAGCTTGTCGCCCGGGCCGTTTCCATCGCCCGGCCGCATAATGCGCGCATCAGCCTCATTACCCTCGCGGCCGAGCCCGAGATGTACAATCAACTGGCGGCCCCGATGCTGGAAGATATTCGTGAGGTTTTGCAGGAGGAAACGCAGCAGTTTCTGCGAGAGCTTGTCGAAAAAGCAGAGTACCCCATTGATCAAACCGTTATTGCGACGGGGGAACTGAATGCCCATATTCTTGATATGTGCCGCAAGCAGAATATTGATTTAGTGATTTGCGGGAACCATAACCACAGCTTTATATCGAGGGCTACCTGCGCGGCAAAATCTATTATCGCCTCAAGCCAGGTTGACGTGCTGTTAGTGCCGCTTGGGGGGGCTTAACCCCCCCAGAGGAATATCAGGCGAGTTTAGGGAAGGTCGCGATCTTTTTTTGCAGATCGCCTTCGTGACTTTGCGGGGCTATTTCGCGTAGATCCTGAATAAAACGCGCCTGCCAGTGATTTATATCGTTATTCCGGATCGTCTCCATCATTTCGGCATGGCGGGAAATTCGCTCCGTCAGCGGCATGGTCAGCGCGCGGTTGAGGGCATTTGCCACATCATCCCGATCGTAAGGGTTAACGAGCAGCGCTGAGGTCAGTTCGTTCGCTGCCCCTGCAAACTGGGAAAGCACCAGCACGCCCGGATCCGCCGGGTCCTGAGCCGCCACGTACTCTTTTGCCACCAGGTTCATCCCGTCGCGCAGCGGCGTAACCAGGCCAACGTCGGCGTAGCGGAAGACCTTCATCAGGATCTTACGGTCAAAATGCTGATTCAGATAAAAGAGCGGCGTCCAGCCCAGTTGGCCGTAGCGCCCGTTGATGCGCCCCGCTTCGGTCTCCAGCTGATGACGAATATCCTGATAGGCCTGCACTTCCCCGCGCGACGTTGGCGCGATCTGGGTGTAGCGGATTTTACCGTGGTGCTGAGGGTATTTATCCAGCAGCGTTTCATACGCCAGGAAGCGTTCCGGCAACCCTTTGGAATAATCCAGACGCTCTACCGAGAAGATATTCTTCACGTGCTTGAGTTCATTCTTAAGCTGGGCCAGCTTCGGCGGCAGCGGGCCCGAGGCCTGTTCCGCAATTTCGTCGGGTTCAATACCAATCGGATAGACCTCGGTGTGGAAGGTTTTGCCCCACGCCGTATGGGTTTTGCCGCCGTTGGTTACCAGGCGCGTTTTGCCTGACACGGAGTCCAGGAACGCGAGACGGTCATTTTCGGTCTGGAAGCCCAGCAGGTCATAATCACACAGCGCCTCCAGCAGTTCTTCATGCGGCGGCAGCGCGGTGAAAATTTCCGGCGTAGGGAACGGAATGTGCAGGAAGAAGCCAATTCGGTTATTGACTCCCCTTTTACGCAGCTCTCTGGCGAAGGGGAGCAGATGATAATCGTGGATCCATAAAATATCGTCTTCCTCTATTAAAGGCAGCAGTTTATCCGCCAGCAGCGCGTTCACCCGCAAGTAGCCCTCGAAGGATTCACGCTGGAATTTCACCAGGTCAAGACGATAGTGAAACGCAGGCCACAGGACCGCGTTGGAGAACTGCGAGTAATACTCGTCATAGTCTTTCTCTTTGAGCGCAAATGATGCCCACGTAATGTTCCCGCGCGTCACCTTTTTAAGCGGTTTCTCTTGTTCATTGATTTCACCGCTCCAGCCAAACCACAGCCCGCCAGCAGCTTTTAAGGCACCTAATACCCCTACCGCCAGGCCACCTGCACTGGCTTTTTTATCATCAGGCGGTGCAATTCGGTTAGAGACGACGACTAAGCGACCCATAATGGTTTCCCCCTTTGTTTTGCGCTATTTGTTGTTGTTGCTGGTTAGCGATATCAGAAATCCACTGCCAGACGGCCTCGACATTCGCCAGACGCCACTCTGCGACAGTGTCACCAGGCCCTACCTTGACGGCGATCCCTCCGGCCTGTTTCACCACGCGAAAACCGGCCTCATCGGTCAGGTCATCGCCAAAAAATACCGGTGTACGTCCCTTAAATGGCGGTTCCGCCATAAACGCCGCAATAGCGGCTCCCTTATTGATGCCCTCAGGTTTTATCTCAACGACGCACTTCCCCGGCTGCAGCGCGAGCTGCGGATGTGCATCGGCCACGCTGCGGGCAATCGCAAAGATCGCCGCTTCGTGATGCGGAGCCTGCCGATAGTGCAAGGCGAACGCCATGCCTTTCGCTTCCAGTTCCGTGCCCGGGAGCGACGCCAGCGCCGAGGAGAGTTCAGTATGTAACGCCTGAATTAAGGTATCGGGGAGTGATACAACATGCAGTTGATCATGGATATCGCGGCGCTCCGCTCCGTGTACACCGGCCAGCGGAAAGTGGTAAGGACTGGCGAGCACGTCCAGCTCGGCCATTGAGCGCCCTGAAATCAATGCCAATGCGCCCTCGTTCAGTCGAGAGAGCTGCTGCAAATTCTCTAGCACCGTATCCGGTACGACCACGTCGTCAGGATGCGGCTGGATCCCGGCGAGCGTCCCGTCGAGGTCAAAAAAGAAAGCATATTTTCCGGGCAGTACAGGCGGTGCGGTTAACAAGTCAGCCACCCTAATCCTCCTTACGGTTTACGAGAGGTAAACGCCTTTACCTCTTTCATAGCCATGTAAGTATAGACAGTGTGATGGGCCTCGCCATTTGACAACCGCCCCGCCAGCAAAACTGGCGAGGCGGTTCAGAGGTCAACTATGGTTATTAGTTGAGCAATAAAAAGTCAGCGCTGGGGTTACACGGTACGCTTCGCTTTTTGCTTGTAACGGTCGAAAATCACGGCTGCCAGCAGGATCAGGCCGCGCACGACGTACTGAGAGAACGGCGAAATATTCAACAGGTTCATGGCGTTTTCCACCGTGCCCAAAATCAGGATACCGGCCACCACATATGAGATTTTTCCGATGCCTCCCTTGAGGGAAACGCCCCCTAAAACGCACGCCGAGATGACGATCAGCTCATAACCGATAGACGTCATTGGCTGGCCGCTGGTCATACGCGACGCCAGAATAATCCCCGCCGCGGCGGAGACCAGCCCGGAGAGCACGAAGATAATAATCTTGGTGCGTACAACCGGCACCCCTGCCAGACGGGCCGCTTCTTCATTGCCGCCGATCGCCAGCGTATTACGACCAAAGGTGGTGCGGTTCAGCAGGAAGCCGAACAGGATCAGGCAGGCCACGGTGAGCCAGATAGGCGCAGGCAGGCCCAGCCAGTTGGCGTAGCCCAGCGTAAAGAAGCGCTCGTCTTCAATCCCTACCGCTTTACCGCCGGAGATGATATAGGCCAGACCGCGGACTATCTGCATCGTTGCAAGCGTGGTAATCAGGGCATTAATCTTCAGGCGTGCGATAACAAAACCGTTCACCAGACCGCTGATCACGCCGAGCAACAGACCGGCAAAAACGCCAATCCACAGGCTTTCCGTCATGTTGATCACCACCGCCGTGGTGACGCCCGCGCAGGCGATAACCGAGGCCACCGACAGGTCGAAATCACCGGAGGCCAGACAGAAGAGCATGCCGCAGGCCACCATGCCGGACATGGAAATCGCCAGTCCCAGCCCTTTCATATTAATGAAGGTGGCAAAATTAGGGACGAAGATTGCACAGGCGATGAAGAGTGCGGCAAAGACCACCAGCATGCCGTACTGATCCCAGATACGTCCAAAACTAAAAGCCGACTTCGGCGCTCCGGATGTAGTAACAGAGGACATCATTAACTCCTTACTCAGGCGACAGCCTGGCTGACTTTAGGCATGGCGAGGTTCAACGCCTGTTGTTCATTCGCCTGTTCATGAAGTAATTCACCGGCGATTTCGCCTTCGCGCATCACTACAATGCGGTCAGCAACGCCAAGCACCTCAGGCAGATCGCTGGAGGCGAACAGCACCGCCACGCCGCGTTTTGCCAGTTCATATATCACGTTGTAAATCTCGTGTTTTGCGCCCACATCGATACCGCGCGTCGGCTCGTCCAGCAAAATGACCTTCATATCCTCCGACAGCCAGCGGCCTAAAATGGCCTTCTGCTGGTTTCCTCCTGACAGATTCATAATCAGCTGTTCCGGTCCCGGCGTTTTGATATTCAGCGAGCGAATATGATGGTCGGCGTTGCTCGACTCCCAGCCGTCGTTAATCAGGCAACCCGCGCGGATAAATTTACGCCGGGCGGAAATGTTGATGTTGTCGCGCACCGAATGCACCGGAATGATCCCCTCCGCCTTGCGGTCTTCCGGGCAGAGCATCATCCCGGCCCTGATGGCGTGGGCGGGTTTCTGGATATCCACCTGCTCGCCGTCAATGGAGACCTGCCCTGCGGTAATGCGTGTACCGCCGAACAGCCCTTTCATCAGCTCGCTGCGCCCCGCCCCTACAAGGCCAAACAGACCGACGATCTCACCGCTGCGTACGGATAACGAAACCGGCGTTCGCACGCCCGGCGCTTTGACGTTGTCCAGACGCAGACGCTCGGGGCCGTACTCGCGCGGTTTCCAGTGATAGATATCGCCCAGATCGCGCCCGACCATCGCCTGAACAAGCTGGTCATGGTTAACCTGCTGCATATCGGTAAAGGTGCGCACATAGCGCCCATCCTTAAATACGGTGATGGCATCGCTCAGGGCAAATATCTCCTCCATGCGGTGCGACACGTACAAAATGGTGCGGCCTTCCTGCCGCAGCTCGCGGATCACGCGGAACAGGTTTTCGATTTCACGCGCGGAGAGCGAACTGGTGGGTTCATCAAAGGCAATAACCCTGGCGTTACGCGCCAGCGCCTTGGCAATTTCAACCATCTGCCACTGGCCGATGGAGAGGTATTTCAACGGGGTCTGGGGATCGACGTCCAGACCAAGATGCTTAAGCTGCAGCCCCGCTTCATAATTAAGTAGCGAACGATTCACCACGCCGCTTTTGTGCGGAAGCTGGCCTAAATAGATATTTTCGGCCACGGTCATCTCAGGGATGAGGTGCAGTTCCTGATAGATAATGGCGACACCGGCGTTGAGCGCCGCCGTGGTATCGGCAAAGGCCACCTCTTCACCGCGAATGGCCAGCGTGCCGGTTGTTGGCGCGTAGTTGCCGCTGAGGATTTTTAGCAGCGTGGATTTCCCCGCTCCGTTTTCCCCCATCAGGGCATGAACCTGGCCGGCATAGCAGTCGAAGCTGATATCGGTCAGCGCGTTAACACCGGGAAACGTTTTCCCGATGCCGCGAAAAGAGAGATACGGATTAGACTGTTGCATAACGACTCCGTGATTCCTGTAGTGTGTACGTCTGGCCCCTTACGGCGAGTAAGGGGCACAATCACAGCGTATTACTTACCGCCCAGTCCCTTTTTCGCCAGTTCCTCTTTGAAGTTGTCGCGGGTAATCAGCACCACGTCGGTCACTTCGGTAAATTTCGGCGGTTCAGCCCCTTTGGTTACCCAGTTGTAGAGCATTTCGCTGGATTTGTAGCCGTGAACGTCCGGGCTTGGCAGCAGAGAGCCGTAGAAGCCGGTGGCCTGCGCTTTGGACAGCTCGCTCACCGCATCCACGCCGTTGATGCCGATCCCGATAACGTCAGGCGCCTTGAAGCCCTGACCTTCCGTCGCGCGCACGCCGCCCAGCACGGTGTTGTCGTTCATGCCGACCACCAGCCAGTGCTTCACTTCCGGGTGCTGAACCAGCATAGAGTTCGCCGCGTCAAAGGCGCCCGGGATGTCGTTAGATTTGGTTGGCACTTTATAGATCTGTTTTTCAGGGAAGCCGGCCGCTTTCAGCGCGTCCATTGATCCGGTCGTACGACGACGCGCCGTGTCCAGCTCGTCTGCGGTGATGGCCATGACGGCGGTCTCTTTCACATCCCAGCCGCGTTTCTGCATCTCTTTATAAAGCTCCTGCCCCTGACGTTCACCGATTTTGGTCGCCGCCATCATGACCAGCGGAACGCTGTCCATCGGTTTGCCTTTGGCGTTAACGAACTGATCGTCAACCGCAATAACCTTCATGTCGTAACCGCGGGCTTTCGCCGCAATTGCCGATCCGAGTTTTGGATCCGGAGTGCAGATAACAAAGCCTTTCGCGCCGCTGGCCGCCAGGCTGTCGATGGCGTTCAGGGTTTTTTCACCGTCCGGCACGGCGATTTTAATCACTTCAAAACCTAAATCTTTTCCGGCTTTATCAGCGAATTTCCATTCGGTCTGGAACCAGGGTTCTTCCGGCTGTTTTACCAAAAAACCGAGTTTTAAATTCTCAGCGATAGCGGATTGTGACATAACGGCAGCCAGACCGATGGCCGCCAGCGCTTTAGTAAATTTGTGCATGGTAAACTCCAGCTTTAGCATTCTTTTCTGTAGGGAAGATTTGCGTGCTTCTTATTTAATCGGACTTAAAACAAGGCATTAGCGCTTACCTCGTCATAAGCGTTATTGCTGGTGATAGTTTTAGCGGGAAATTAATCATCCATAAGAGAGCCCCATCACACCGCAGAATTACAGTAATTGCGTACATAAATTCAGCGAAAAATGACATAAAAAAGGCAGGAATTGTCTGACAAATGAAAGCAGAGTAAGCAGAATTATCCATAAGATTAGCTAAGAAATCCCTGATGCCTTACGGCGGATGTCGCTGCGGCTCTCCCCCTGACGGGGATCCATGCTTTTCATCAAAAAAATGAAATCATCATGAAAAGGCGTTATTCCGTTAAAATTGACTTAGCGCAAATTCAACAACGCATCATATATTTGAAATGAATAATCTGTATTTATTTTTCTTACAGAGCATTATTCCGGCTAAATGTTCACGAAAGTAAATCAGTATCCCTCTAAAGACACTTAACCTTTAATATCAAGAGGTTGAGAAAATCCCCTTTGATGACTATATATTTGTATTTTTGTACTATATTAAACTTTGTAATGTATGGTAAACACAGCCTAATTAAGAGTTTTCTTAATCATAAGACAAAGGTATGCTTATTTATATCGAACACAGGAAGTGAATTTTCGATCGATTTTAGTCACTGCAAAAATTGCAATTCTGTTTTTCTTCGTATTTGCCTGGCTGTCAGGTTAAGCAGCGGACATCACGTCCCACAGTCTATAAGGATATGAGTATGGCTACCCAAACGATGATGCAAAAACTTAACGCGCAGATGAACCTTGAGTTCTACGCCTCGAACCTGCACCTTCACTTAAGTGCATGGTGTTCTGAAAAAAGTCTCACGGGCTCTGCCACGTTCTTTCGTTCACAGGCACAAAGCAACGTCACCCATATGATGCGCGTCTTTAACTTCCTGAAGGCCGCGGGGGCTAACCCGGTTGTTAAAGCCCTTGACGGGATCAACGAAAATTACTCTTCTCTGGAAGAACTGTTCCAGAAAACGCTGGAAGAGCATGAGCAGCGCTGTACGACGCTCAACAAGCTGGCCGATGAAGCCAGAGCACAGCATGACATCATCACTCTTAAATTTTTACGCGATATGGATAAAGAACAGCAGCAGGACGGTATGCTGCTGAAAACGCTGGCGGATGAGATCCACAATGCGCGCCAGGCCGGTTTACGCCCGGAGCAAGCTGACCGCCACCTGCTCGATCTTGTGACGGTGCAGCACCACTAAGCGTTTAACCTGCCTTGGCCCTGGTTCAGGGAGGCAGGTTCCTTCTTATCTCCCCAACCCTCTGATTTGCTGAAATTTAACAAATCAGATCTCGCTCTCAATGATTAACCTTGCAAAATGTAATGATTTATTTAATTACATAATCATTGACGAGGGAAAAGCATGATCACCATTGAGTTTGTTGTCATTCTCCTCTGCCTGCTGACGGGAACACGTTTCGGCGGCATGGGGCTTGGGTTAATCAGCGGTATTGGCCTTTTTATTTTGTGTTTTGTCTTTGGGCTCCAGCCCGGCAAACCTCCGGTTGACGTCATGTTAACCATTCTCGCGGTGATAGGCTGTGCCGCTACCCTGCAGACCGCGGGTGGCCTCAACGTCATGATGCAGTTTGCTGAACGCCTGCTGCGCAAACACCCGCAGCACATCACGCTTCTCGCCCCTTTTACCACCTGGATGCTGACCTTTCTGTGCGGCACTGGGCACGTGGTCTACACCATGTTCCCCATCATTGCGGATATCGCCCTGAAAAAAGGGATCCGCCCGGAACGCCCAATGGCGGTGGCATCGGTGGCATCCCAGATGGCGATCACCGCGTCTCCGGTTTCCGTCGCCGTTGTGTCGCTGGTCTCCATCCTGGCCGCACAGCATGGGATTGGGCACGCGTGGGGGATCCTGGAAATCCTCGCCGTATCGGTTCCCGCTTCGCTTTTCGGCGTCGCGATCGCGGCCCTGTGGAGTTTACGTCGGGGGAAAGATTTAGCTGACGACGGGGAGTTTCAGGAGAAACTGAAAGACCCCAAACAGCGCGAGTTTATCTATGGCGGCACGGAGACGTTAATGAACCAGCGTTTTCCGAAGCAGGCCTACTGGTCGACATGGATTTTCTTTGCCGGCATTGCGGTGGTAGTCCTGCTCGGGGCTTTCCCCGAACTGCGCCCGGCCTTCGAGCTGAAAGGTAAAATGACGGCCCTGTCGATGAACCTCGTCATTCAGATGATGATGCTCATCGCCGGTGCCGTGATGCTGATGGCCTGCAAGGTCAATGCCTCAGCCATCTCAAACGGTGCGGTATTTAAGGCCGGTATGGTGGCGATCTTCTCGGTGTTCGGGGTGGCGTGGATGAGCGATACCTTTTTCCAGGCGCATCTCGATGAGTTAAAGCTGGCGCTGGAAGGGGTGGTGAAAAGCCATCCGTGGACGTATGCCATCGTGCTTTTCCTGGTGTCTAAGCTGGTAAACAGCCAGGCGGCGGCCCTGACGGCCGTGGCGCCGATGGGATTGATGTTGGGCATCGATCCAAAAATGCTGATCGCCTTCTTCCCGGCGTCCTACGGCTATTTTGTTCTGCCGACCTACCCGAGTGATTTAGCCTGCATCGGCTTTGACCGCTCGGGAACAACCCGCATCGGCAAATTCATCATTAACCACAGCTTTATTCTGCCGGGGCTAATTGGCGTGAGCTGCGCCTGCGCGGCGAGCTACCTGCTGGTCCAGACCTTCTTTTAACGTTTTCAACAGGCGACACGCGCGGTCGCCCGTTCGCGTTTTAATGAGACTCGCCCTGAGGCGTAAAGCGCAGTTCAATCAGCGCGATGGCTTTCTGGATCGCGCGAAGCGTCACCGGGTCGGCAGTCGCGGGATGGCTGGCAAAATCGATGTTTTTCAGCTGCGTGGACATCTTCTCGCGCACTTCAACCGGTGCAATAACGTCCAGAACATCAAGAATTTGCTTGATAACCAGCTGGCAGGCAACAACGTCAGAGACCAGTTCCTGATCGGCGCTCAGGTTTTGTGACATGGGGGTTTCTCCTTATTCAAAGGCCGCCATAGTATCAAAACGTGGCCCGTGACATCTGCCCTTCATTGCCGCAGGACACAAAAAAACCCGCCGAAGCAGGTTTTTTTTATCAGAACATGGCGCCAGGCGGCACGTCTTTAAAAGTGCGGCAGTAATTGGCCCACATACTTTTCAGGATTTTGCGCAGTTTCATTGTGATGCTCCATTAACTTGTTATACAACTTTATAGTCAATGTGCCTATAATATGACCATCGTCACAAAAATCAATATTTTTGTGACGCATATCACAATTTAAACTGCGCAGTGCGCATTAACCCACGATACTGCGAACAAAATCCTCGATCGCCTTATCCTGGCAATTTTCAAAGAAGCACTGCTGGAAACGCGGGCCGGAAACAGCGGTCTTCACCAGCTCAGGATCGATGGCGCGCAGCGAGTCAAGATAGTTATCTTTTACCACGGCCGCTTTTACCTGGTTCAGAATACCGGCATTACGCACCTGCGGCTCTTTACGCTCTGGAGGATAACCCTCCCCTTTTCGGCCGGTAAACGCCTTTTCAAAGATAAAGCGAACGTTTAGCTCCGCTCCCCAGCCAAACCCTTTGGCAAAAGGCAGAGAGAGCGCATTGCCGTTATTGATTTGCGCGAAGAGAAACGCGTCTGCGGGATCGATGCAGTAGCCGCAAATCACGCCAGGGTGGATGTTTAACGACATCAGCGCCCCCTGCCCGGTGCCGCAGCCGGTGACCACAAAATCCACCGCTTTCGCATTCAGCAAAATGCTCGCCATAATGCCCAGGTGGATGTAGGTCAGGTGATGATCGTTTTCGTCGCTCATACCCACGTTGTAAACCGGGAACCCTTTTTCATCGGCTACCGTTTTCAGCTCTTTTAATATGACTGGGTTTTTAGCCGCCTGGCTGTTTTCCATCATCAGTGCAATTTTCATCTTGTCTCTCCAGAATGCGCTGCGGGCGCTCCCCGCCATGGATACCTGTTCCCGTTCATTCTGGCATCAAATAAACAGACTTTCAAAGTAAATGAAATGGAGTTTTAAAAATCAAATGCACGCTCACAATTTTGTGAAGGGGAGGATCTACGCCGTCCGTTGCAAAGAGTGAGGGTAGATCGTCCGGCTATTCCTGGCATTGCAGCGGGCATCTGCGGGTACGATAACGTATTTCCATCCACTCAGAGCGAACCATGAAAATAGCCATCGTAGCCGCTACAGTCCTGCTGCTCGCGGGATGCAGCGTTAAACGCCAGGCGGAAATCAGCAGCCTCGACGCGCCGAACGGCATTGTCCGCCTCGACTATGGCCAGGCCGTGCTGCAAAACGCCTGGTCCGATGAATATGTTAATAACGGTACCGCGGTAAAAGCCTGTCAGAACATGGGCTATGCCACCGCCTCTGCCTACGGGCAGCCGGTCAAAACCTGTACCCTGACAAGCGGCTCTTTGTGCCTGAACGAGAGCGTTACTATCCAGTATAAGTGCATGGGGTATGCCGTTAACCCTAAGGCAAATAATCCCTGGTATTAATCAAAGCTGCCAGCGTTTGCTGGCGCTTTATTTAACTAAGAACAAAAATAATTCGCATTAATAAAAATAAATATCGCCAATGCGTTTTATTCCCATTCGTATTTTAAACGAACAAATATTTAATTTTACGTTTTGCAAATAATTAAATAACAAATTATAGTGTCGCTCATTATGAACCCGTAATAATAATCCGGAGCGCCACCATGCTGAAAACTGAAATGATCGACAAGCTCAATGCACAAATGAACCTTGAGCTCTATTCATCCCTTCTCTACCAGCAGATGAGCGCCTGGTGCAGCTATCACAGCTTTGAAGGTGCGGCCGCGTTTCTGCGTCGTCACGCCCAGGAAGAGATGACCCACATGCAGCGCCTGTTTGATTATCTGACCGATACGGGCAGCCTGCCGCGCATCGAGAACGTGGCATCGCCTTTTGCTGAATATAATTCTCTCGACGAACTGTTCCGCGCCACCTACGAGCACGAACGGCTGATCACCCAGAAAATTAACGAACTGGTTCATGCGGCAATGATCGGCCAGGATTATCCAACCTTTAATTTCCTGCAGTGGTACGTTGCGGAACAACACGAAGAAGAGAAGCTGTTTAAATCCGTGCTGGATAAATTATCCCTGGTGGGTAAATCCGGCGAAGGACTTTACTTTATTGATAAAGAACTGTCGACTCTCGATACGCAGAATTAATACCAGCGCGGTGCCGGTTTCCGGCGCCGCGTTAATTTACCTTTCCCCTGCATTAAAAGACGCATTTTATTCCCCATACGCCCTATTTACGTCACGCCTGACCGTCGCCCCACTCTGGATGGGCAGTAGCGCAATGCGTAAACCTTTCATTACATGACTTGTAACGGTGGTTTGACGAATTACCGCTTTTGCCTTACTCTGCGCCGCAGATTTTGTTGCGGTTAAGCGTCGTTGTAGAGGAAAGCGTGAAGAACAGAACCCTGGGAAGTATTTTTATCGTCGCCGGAACGACGATTGGCGCAGGAATGCTGGCAATGCCTCTGGCTGCCGCGGGAGTGGGATTTGGGATGACCCTGCTGCTGCTTGGCACGCTCTGGGCATTAATGTGCTATACCGCACTGCTGCTGCTTGAGGTTTACCAGCATGTGCCCGCCGATACCGGGCTGGGTTCGCTGGCGGCGCGCTACCTGGGACGCTACGGCCAGTGGATCACCGGCTTTAGCATGATGTTCCTGATGTACGCCCTCACGGCCGCGTATATCAGCGGTGCCGGGGAGCTTATCGCCTCCAGCGTCAACGACTGGTTTGGCTCTGACATTACCCCTGCAACGGGGGCTATCTTCTTTGCGCTTATTGGCGGCGGCGTGGTCTGCGTGGGCACATCGCTGGTCGATCTCTTTAACCGTTTTCTCTTCAGCGCCAAAATTCTGTTTCTGGTTGTCATGCTGGCGCTGCTGGCACCGCACGTGCACAAGGTGAACCTGCTGACGCTGCCGCTGGAGCAAGGGCTGGCGCTTTCCGCCATCCCGGTCATTTTCACCTCGTTTGGCTTCCACGGCAGCGTGCCGAGCATCGTCAGCTATATGAACGGCGATGTCCGCAAGCTGCGTCGTGTGTTTGTTATCGGCAGCGCCATTCCGCTGATCGCCTACATTTTCTGGCAGCTGGTGACGCTGGGTAGCATTGACTCTTCAACCTTCGTCGGGCTGATGGCGCAGCACGCTGGCCTGAATGGTTTTCTGTTGTCGCTACGCGAGGTGGTCACCTCGCCGCACGTGGAGCTGGCGGTTCACCTGTTTGCCGACCTGGCGCTCGCGACCTCGTTCCTCGGCGTAGCGCTCGGCCTGTTCGATTACCTGGCCGACCTGTTCCAGCGTCGCAATACTGCCGCCGGACGGTTACAGACCGGAGCCATTACCTTCCTGCCGCCGCTGGCGTTTGCGCTGTTTTACCCTCGCGGGTTTGTGATGGCGCTGGGCTACGCGGGGGTGGCGCTCTCTGTCCTGGCCCTGCTGCTCCCTTCCCTGCTAGCGTGGAAAAGCCGTCAGCAGCATCCTCAGCAAGGATATCGCGTCGCGGGGGGAAAACCGCTGCTGTGCGTTGTGTTTGGCTGCGGGGTAATGATTATTCTGGTGCAGGTGCTGATTGCCGCCGGGATGCTGCCGGAAATGGGTTAAAGATAAAAGGGGCTATCATCAGCCCCTTTTTTTATCAGTGCAGGCAGCAGCTCTTAAACTTCTTCCCGCTGCCGCAAGGACACGGATCGTTACGCCCCACTTTCGTGCCGTTCACGACAGGCTTCTTCGCTTCCGGCTGCTGCGGGTTCTCCACCCAGTAGTTGTATAAGCGCAGGGCCGCAGGCTGGATGCTCTCGATGCTGGCGATATACTCCTCTTCGGACAGTTCATCCAGCTTCTCGCTGTTCTCTTCCGTTCCGTGCAGGGCAATCACGTCGAGATCGGCCTTCAGGGCTTCCGGCAAGGCTGACCAGTCCGTCAGCGCCACGCCGCGCATGTAGCCATAGCACCACTCTTCGACCACGGTGTAACTCTCACCGTCAACGTCGTTATAGCCGAACAGCGGCTCAAACTGATCCGGGTATTCACTCAGGCGCTCGGCAATATCGTTCATATGCTTAAAGCAGAGATCGATAAAACGGTTCATCTCGCGATCGTTTTTCCAGCGCGGGATGTACTTCTCCCCGCCCCACACCGCCACCAGCCAGGCATCTGGCTCAACGACAACAGGGCCGGAAAGCACTGCAGTAAGCATGCCGTCCAGTTCGGACACGTCAATTACGGACGCATCGTCATGACCGTAAGACATTAATGTCTCTTCCAGCCACGCCATTTCGCTTTCATTTAATGGACCTTCCGTCATCGCGGACACTCCTGATAAAAAAGGAAAGGATCCTACCACAGATCGCACACCTGCCCTGGCTGAAGTTTAGGTCTTTATTGCTGCAAAAGTGTGCAAATCGTGACCGTTGCACAACTTATGGGCTTTATTGTTAACGATGTGTGATCTCCGCTGTAAATTCTTCTCCTGGCGCAGGGCGGGATAACGCGGCGCTCTATACTCAAACATGTCATAACCCCGTCAAGGGGTTAACCATTCTGGCAACGTTTTTGCTTGCTGTTCTTCGCGCGACGCTGCGCATGGAAACCTCGCCGTATCACGCAGGATGCCGTTCGTTTAGTGCATTTTGTTCTTGCTCGTGTTTTTGGATTGGCTGCGCCCTGGGCGTTCAGGCTTACGCCGTGGTGCAAAAACCTCTTTGCTAAGGAACATAATAATGTCGCTGAAATTTATCAAAACGCCTGTTTCTCTTGTGCTGGCCGGTTGTCTGGTAACGGCATTTTCCGCCCGGGCAGATATCGTGATCGGTGTCGCCGGACCGTTCACGGGCCCTAATGCCACCTACGGCGATCAGTACTGGCACGGCGCAACGCAGGCCGCCGAAGACATTAACGCCGCAGGCGGTATTAACGGTGAGAAGATCAAGCTGGTTCAGGGGGATGACGCCTGCGAGCCTAAGCAGGCGGTGGCCGTCGCCAACCGCTTAGTCGACCAGGATAAGGTCAACGCCGTGGTCGGCCATTTCTGCTCCTCTTCCACCATGCCCGCCTCCGAGGTGTATAGCGACGCGGGCATCATCGCGATTACTCCCGGCTCAACTAACCCGCAGATCACCGAACGCGGCATGAGCGACATGTTCCGCATGTGCGGCCGCGACGACCAGCAGGGTCAGGTCGCCAGCGACTTCATTATCGACAAGCTGAAAGCCAAACGCGTGGTCATCATTCACGATAAAGACACCTATGGACAAGGGCTGGCAGACGCCACCAAAGCGGCGCTGGCGAAGCGCGGGGTCAAGGATGTGATGTATGAAGGTTTATCCCGCGGTGAAAAAGACTTTAACGCGCTGGTGACGAAGATCGGCGCGCAAAAACCGGACGTGGTGTTCTTCGGCGGCTGTCACCCGGAAGCTGGCCCGCTGGTTCGCCAGATGCGTGAACAGGGGGTGCAGGCGAAATTCTTCTCCGGCGACTGCATTGTCAACGAAGAGATGGTGACGGCAGCGGGCGGCCCGCAATATACCAACGGCATTTACATGACCTTTGGTAAAGATCCGCGCCTGATCCCGGACGGTAAAGCGGTTATCGACAAATTCCGCGCCGGTAAATTCGAGCCGGAAGGTTATACCCTCTACTCCTATGCCTCCGTACAGGCTATTGCCGCAGCCTTCAAGGCCACCGGCGGCAAGGATTCCGCGAAAGCCAGCGAGTGGCTGAAAGCCAATTCTGTCGACACGGTGATGGGCAAAAAAGCCTGGGACAGCAAAGGCGACCTTAAAGTGTCTGACTACGTGGTTTACCAGTGGGACGACAAGGGAAAATATAAGGAAGTGCAGTAACGGGACGGAGTCACGCTCAACGTCGGCGGGCTTGCCCGTCGGCGCGTAATAAACATCAGGCTGCGCGCCTCGCGCAGCCTATAAAACGAGCGCGCTAAGATGAGTACATTCTTCCTGCAGCAGTTAGTCAATGGCTTAACGCTGGGCTCCGTCTACGGCCTGATCGCCATCGGCTACACCATGGTGTACGGCATTATCGGGATGATCAATTTCGCCCACGGCGAAGTGTATATGATTTCCGCCTATCTCTGCGCCATTGGTCTGGCGCTGCTCTCTTTCTTCGGGCTTGAATCCTTCCCCCTGCTGATTCTGGGTACGCTGGTGTTCACCATCACGGTAACTGGCGTGTACGGCTGGACTATCGAGCGTATCGCCTACAGGCCGCTGCGCAACTCCACGCGCCTGGCGCCGCTTATCTCCGCCATCGGGATGTCGCTTATCCTGCAAAACTACGCCCAGC
This sequence comes from Enterobacter sp. 04-C-12-SI-ECC, assembly GCF_047530715.1. Taxonomy (NCBI): domain Bacteria; kingdom Pseudomonadati; phylum Pseudomonadota; class Gammaproteobacteria; order Enterobacterales; family Enterobacteriaceae; genus Enterobacter; species Enterobacter sp. 04-C-12-SI-ECC. The sequence goes on along the minus strand of NZ_JBLKDI010000001.1, from coordinate 43,076 downwards.
TGAGCCAGGGCCCGCGCCAGCAAGGGGTGCCGACCATGCTCGACGGCGTGATTCGACTGCATCTAGGCGACGGGTTCGTGCAGATAACCTACACCAAAGTGTTTATTCTGCTCGCCTCGTTTGCCGGCATGCTGGTGCTTACGTGGATAATCAACCATACCCGGCTGGGGCGGATGTGCCGCGCGGTACAGCAGGATCGCAAAATGGCCTCTATTCTGGGGATCAACACCGACCGGATTATCTCCCTGGTCTTTGTTATCGGCGCGGCGATGGCCGGCCTGGCGGGCGTGCTCATCACCATGAATTACGGCACCTTTGATTTCTACGTCGGGTTTGTGATTGGCATTAAGGCCTTTACGGCGGCAGTGCTCGGCGGTATCGGTTCCCTGCCCGGCGCCATGCTCGGTGGCCTAATCCTTGGCGTCGCGGAAGCCCAGTTCTCGGGCATGGTGAACTCGGATTATAAAGATGTCTTCTCGTTTGGCCTGCTGGTCATGATCCTGATTTTCCGGCCCCAGGGTCTGCTCGGGCGTCCGGTTGTGGCCAAAGTGTGAGGAAGAGAATGATGACATCGCACGGTTTTTCTCTAAAGCGCTGCGTTCTGGACGCGATTTTTTCCGGGCTGATTGCGCTGATTATCTTCGGCCCGATTGCCGGCGTGGTGCTGGACGGGTACAGCTTTAACTTTGCCGGACAACGGCTGGCCTGGATGGTCGGCATTGTAATGCTGGGGCGTTTTCTCTTGAGCGCTTTTTTGGGTACCGCCGCGGGCGCTCGTTTCCAGGCGCGCTTCGAAGCCGATAACGCGGGCGTCTATGTTAGGCCACCGGACTACAAAAGCCGCATGCGCTGGATTATCCCTCTGGTGATTGCGCTTGCGGTTTGCTTCCCGTTTGTCGCCACCAAATATGTACTGACCGTCGCCATTCTCGGGCTGATCTACGTGCTTCTTGGTCTGGGGCTGAACATCGTCGTGGGGCTGGCCGGCCTGCTGGACCTGGGGTACGTCGCCTTCTACGCGATTGGCGCGTACGGTCTGGCGCTGGGATACCAGTATCTGGGGTTAGGCTTCTGGAGCATGCTGCCGCTGGCGGCAATCATGGCCGCCGCTGCCGGTGCCCTGCTCGGTTTCCCGGTACTGCGCATGCACGGCGATTATCTGGCGATCGTCACCCTCGGGTTCGGGGAGATCATTCGCCTGATCCTGAACAACTGGCTGACCTTCACGGGGGGGCCAAACGGCGTGTCAGCCCCTCCCCCCACCTTTTTCGGCCTGGAATTTGGACGACGCGCGAAAGAAGGCGGCGTGCCTTTTCACGAGTTTTTCCACCTGACCTACAACCCGAACATGAAGTTTATCTTTATCTATACCGTACTGTTTCTGGTGGTGATGCTGGTGCTCTACGTCAAACATCGCCTGACGCGGATGCCGATTGGCCGGGCGTGGGAAGCCCTGCGAGAAGACGAAATTGCCTGCCGCTCGATGGGGTTGAATCATGTCCTGGTGAAGCTCTCCGCCTTTACGCTGGGCGCGTCGACCGCGGGGATTGCCGGGGTGTTCTTCGCCACCTATCAGGGGTTTGTGAATCCGACCTCCTTTACCTTCTTTGAATCCGCGCTGATCCTCGCCATCGTGGTGCTGGGCGGCATGGGCTCTACCCTTGGCGTGGTGCTTGCCGCCTTCGTGCTGACGGTAACGCCGGAGCTGCTGCGCAGTTTTGCGGAGTACCGCGTCCTGCTGTTTGGCATGCTGATGGTGGTGATGATGATCTGGCGTCCACGCGGCCTGATCCGCATTAACCGCAGCGGGTTTGCCGTGCGTAAGGGCGTGGCGCCATGAACGGAACGATATTGCGCGTGGAACATCTGATGATGCACTTCGGTGGGATTAAGGCGCTTAACGACGTTAATCTGGACGTGCAGCGCGGCTCCATTACCGCCCTTATCGGGCCAAACGGAGCGGGAAAAACAACCGTGTTTAATTGCCTGACGGGTTTCTATAAGGCTTCCGGCGGCAATATTTTATTTTCTACCCGCACTAAAACGACCAACGTTATTCAGGTCCTCGGACAAAAATTCCAGCCGGGCGACTGGATTAACCCCGCACAGTTCGGGCAGCGCCTGTTCTACAAAATGTTTGGCGGAACGCACCTGGTGAACCGCGCCGGGCTGGCGCGCACCTTTCAGAACATCCGCCTTTTTCGCGAGATGTCTGTCGTGGAAAACCTGCTGGTTGCGCAGCATATGCGCGTTAACCGCAATCTGCTCGCCGGGATCTTAAACACACCGGCATATCGGCGGGCGGAAAGCGATGCCCTGGACAGGGCCTTCTACTGGCTGGAGGTGGTGGACCTGGTGGAGTGCGCCAATCGCCTGGCGGGAGAGATGTCGTACGGGCAGCAGCGGCGTCTGGAGATCGCGCGGGCAATGTGTACCGGGCCCGAGATGATCTGTCTGGATGAGCCCGCCGCTGGGCTTAACCCGGTCGAAACGCATAAGCTGAGCAGCATTATTCGTTTCCTGCGCGATCGTCATGACATCACGGTCTTACTGATTGAACATGATATGGGGATGGTGATGGAGATTTCGGACGACATTATCGTGCTCGACCACGGCGATGTCATTGCCAGAGGGAAACCCGAACAGATCCAGCATGATGAAAAAGTGATTGCTGCCTACCTGGGTACGGACGAAAGCGAGGTGACCCTATGACCGAACCGCTGCTGGCATTTCGCAAGGTGGATGTGTTCTACGGCGCCATTCAGGCGCTGAAGCAGGTCTCCCTGGAGGTCAATAAAGGTGAGACCGTGGCGCTGATTGGCGCGAACGGCGCGGGTAAATCCACATTGCTGATGTCTATCTTTGGCCAGCCGCGCATCCGGAGCGGGCAGATTCTGTTCAGTGGCGACGACATCAGCCATCAATCCACCCACTACGTCGCCTCCGGCGGCATTGCGCAGGCGCCTGAAGGCCGGCGTGTCTTCCCGGATATGACCGTCGAAGAGAACCTGCTGATGGGAACCATCCCCATCGGCAACCGGTTTGCGGCTGAAGATATGCAAACCATGTTCGACCTGTTCCCTCGCCTCAAGGAGCGGCGCAAGCAGCGCGCGATGACCATGTCCGGCGGGGAGCAGCAGATGCTGGCGATCGCCCGGGCGCTGATGAGCCGTCCCAGGCTGCTGTTGCTGGATGAACCGAGCCTGGGCTTAGCGCCGATAGTTGTGAAACAGATCTTCCAGACGCTGCGCGAGCTGGCCCTCAACGGCATGACCATTTTTCTGGTGGAGCAGAATGCGCACCATGCGTTGAAGCTTTCCGACCGCGGATATGTGATGGTTAACGGGCAGATCCGGTTGAGCGGCAGCGGCGAGGAGCTGCTGGGAAATCAGGAGGTGAGGAAGGTGTATTTGGGCGGATATTAAAACGCCCGCTATAGCGGGCATAAAGATGCCGTATGGATTAACCAAACACCATTATCCAAACAGATAGTGGTTTAATTCCGCTCACCCTTATTTACAAAAAACTGCAACTTACAGGCGTAATGTTTCCCTTGTTAACCATTAATTCTATAAGGGATTAAATTATGTGGAGTGCCCATAAAGCCGCAGTTTACGCCCGCCAGCATGCGGGCGAGCATAGCCAGAAAAGATGTGCAGAATTTGTTTCAAAAGCCATTCGCGCTGTCGGTGCTAATCTGCAGAACACACATTATGCTAAGGATATGAAAAGCAATTTGATTTTGGCTGGCTTCCATCAGATTTACGGCGAGCCTGTTGAGGGTGACGTGGCAGTGATCCAGCCTACAGCCCACCACCCCTATGGCCATGCATGCATCTATGGCGGGAACGGCGTCTGGTACTCTGATTTTGTTCAGCGAACAATGTATCCGGGAAAAGAATACCGGGAAGTAAAGCCAGCGTATGCAATATACAGGCATGACTAACATGAAAAAAATAATTCTTGCTGCCCTGCTTCTGCCCACTCTCGTATCAGCTGCACAGAAGCTACCCCCTGAGGCATCCGCCGCCCTTCAGTTTAATAAGTGGTACATCTCGCAGATTCTTAGCGGGAAAGAGCCAATAAAAAACTATGAAGCGCTGAGCCGATACGTTACCCGCGAAACAATCAGCAAACTCAAAGCCATGGATAAGCTGGATCCGGATGAATATGACGTGCCTGACGTCGATATGTTCATAAAGGCCCAGGGATATGATGATGACTGGGGCATCGTCAGTGTGCGGGCATTAGATTACGATGCCGCATGCATGCAGGTGTATATATCATTCGGTAAAAAGCGGGATCACACCGTGATTGACTGCATGGTCAAAGAAAATGGCGCATGGAAAGTTCAGTCCGTGGCAAGCGTGAATATTTCTGACAACCTGAGCGCAGAATGATATCGGCGATATGACAGGGGTCCTGATGCAATGCATCTTCGCGAATCCCTGTCGTATCGCCGACAAATACACCTTCGCTCTGGATAACTGAATAACTGAATAACTGAATAACTGAATAACTGAATAATAACAATGATGCAAGAAAGCGGATTTCAGGCACAAAAAAACCACCTTTCGGTGGTTTCACGACACTGCTTATTGCTTTGATTATTCTTTGTTTCCCATGGTACCCGGAGTGGGACTTGAACCCACACAGCGCGAACGCCGAGGGATTTTAAATCCCTTGTGTCTACCGATTCCACCATCCGGGCTCGGGAAGAAAGTGGAGGCGCGTTCCGGAGTCGAACCGGACTAGACGGATTTGCAATCCGCTACATAACCGCTTTGCTAACGCGCCGTAAAACTTTTCTAACTGACACCCGCAATTGCGCATGTCTTTAATCTGGAGCGGGAAACGAGACTCGAACTCGCGACCCCGACCTTGGCAAGGTCGTGCTCTACCAACTGAGCTATTCCCGCATGTTATCAAGTTAACTGCTAACCACTTGATTTCATTATCGTCCGGCTTGCTGTGCCGCCGTTCGATGCGTTGCATTCTACTGATATGACGTGATGAGTCAACGTTATTTTTTGCTTGTCTGGATTGTTTGCTGAAAATTACGGCGAAACGATCACTGATCAAGCAAATCCCCACGCGCAGCGTTCAAATATTGCAGCATTGACCACAGCGTCAGCACTGCCGCCACCCACAGGAGGCCAATCCCCGCCCACTCAACCCAGGCGTTCGGACGCCAGAGCATCCACACCAGCGAGGCCATCTGCGCGGTGGTTTTCACTTTACCAATCCAGGATACCGCGACGCTGCTGCGTTTCCCCAGCTCCGCCATCCACTCACGCAGCGCAGAGATGATGATCTCACGGCCAATCATAGTTGCGGCGGGCAGCGTCACCCACCAGGTATGATAGTGCTCAGCCACCAGCACCATCGCGATCGCGACCATCACTTTATCCGCTACCGGATCGAGAAAGGCGCCGAAACGGGTGCTCTGGTTCCAGCGGCGCGCCAGATAGCCATCAAACCAGTCAGTTACCGCTGCAATAAGGAAGATCAATGCGCAGGCGAACGGTGCCCAGACGACCGGCAGGTAAAACGCCAGCACAAAGAACGGAATGAGTACAACACGAAAGAGAGTGAGCAACGTAGGGATATTATATTGCATAGTGACGGTAACTATTTGTTGTCAGTAAAATTTAGCTCTATGTTGCTACAGAGCCCTCAATGTTTCAACGAGTAGTAGATCTTTTCTGCCAGCCCTTGCGAAATACCCGGCACTTTTGCAATTTCCTCCATACTGGCGTTGAGTAATCCTTGCAATCCGCCCATATACTTCAGCAGCATCTGGCGGCGTTTTGGCCCAACGCCCTCAATAGTCTCAAGCGTGCTCGTGTTTTTGACCTTCGCCCGTTTTTTGCGGTGGCCGCTGATGGCATGGTCGTGCGACTCATCGCGAATATGCTGGATTACGTGCAACGCCGGGGAGTCCGGCGGCAGGCTGAAGCCCTCACCTTCCGGCTCAAAAAACAGCGTTTCCAGACCGGCCTTACGATCGGCCCCTTTTGCCACGCCTAACAGCAGCGGATGGTTTTTGTCCCACTCAACGTCGAGCGACTCGAATACCGCTTTCGCCTGACCTAGCTGCCCTTTCCCACCGTCGATAAGAATCACGTCCGGGATCTTGCTCTCTTCAATCGCTTTACCGTAGCGACGGCGCAGCACCTGATTCATGGCAGCATAGTCATCACCCGGCGTGATGCCGGTGATGTTATAGCGGCGATACTCGGCGCGCAGCGGGCCGTTGGCGTCAAATACCACGCAGGACGCCACCGTCTGCTCACCCATCGTATGGCTGATATCGAAACATTCCATTCGCTTCACTTCCGGCAACTTCAGGAGCGTCGCCAGCGCGGTTAGACGCTGGTTAACCGTCGATTGCTGGGACAGTTTAGTGGTGAGCGCCGTCGCCGCGTTGGTCCGCGCCAGCTTCAGATAGCGTGCACGGTCGCCGCGCGGTTTGGTTTGAACATTGACCCGACGCCCGGCCAGTTCGGAAAGCGAATCGGCCAGCAGGGTTTTGTCATCAAGGCTAAAATCGAGCAGGATCTCCGAGGGCAGCGTACGCATCTGGCTGCCCTGAAGATAAAACTGGCCAACAAAGGTTTCCACCACTTCACCCAGCTCGGTGCCGCCAGGCACCTTCGGGAAATAGCTGCGGCTGCCGAGCACTTTGCCCTGGCGAATAAACAGCACATGCACGCAGGCCATGCCGGCGTCGAAGGACACGCCAATAACGTCGAGATCGTCGCCGGTATTTGAGACAAACTGTTTCTCAGTGACTCTGCGCACCGCCTGGATCTGGTCGCGGATCCGCGCAGCCTCTTCAAACTCAAGTGCGGCGCTGGCTTTTTCCATTCTGGCGATCAGCTGGGTTAAAACCTGATCGTCTTTGCCAGCTAAGAACAGGCGTACGTATTCCACCTGCTGCGCATACTCGTCTTCACTGACCAGCCCGGCAACACAGGGGCCAAGGCAACGCCCAATCTGGTACTGTAAACACGGGCGCGAGCGGTTGCGGTAGACGCTGTTTTCACACTGGCGGATCGGAAAGATTTTTTGCAGCAGCGCCAGCGTCTCTCGCACGGCATAGCCATTCGGGAAGGGGCCGAAATATTCCCCTTTCGCGTGTTTTGCGCCGCGGTGCATCGCCAGGCGCGGATGGGTGTCACCACTCAGAAAGATAAACGGATAGGATTTGTCGTCCCGCAGCAGCACATTATAGCGCGGCTGGTAGAGCTTAATATAGTTGTGCTCAAGCAGCAGCGCTTCCGTCTCGGTATGCGTCACGGTGACATCAATATTCTGAATGAGTGAGACCAGCGCTTCGGTCTTACGGGAGGCAAGGTTACTGCGGAAATAGCTGGAAAGACGCTTTTTAAGATCTTTGGCCTTCCCCACATAGATAACCGTACCGCCAGCGTCATACATCCGATAGACGCCTGGCTGGCTGGTTACGGTTTTCAGAAATGCTTTTGAATCGAATACATCACTCACTGACTTAACAACGTCTCCGCGTTACATAAACCGTGCCGGATGGCCAGATGAGTCAGTTCAACATCACCATGAATGTTCAGTTTACTGAACATACGATAACGGTAGCTGTTGACCGTTTTCGGGCTGAGATTCAGCTGCTCTGAGATCTCATTCACTTTCTGACCCTTGGTGATCATCAGCATAATCTGCAATTCACGCTCAGACAAACTGGCAAACGGTGATTCCGTTTTCTCGGGTTCGATCTGGCTCAGCGCCATCTGCTGCGCAATGTCGGAGGCAATGTAACGCTGCCCGGCAAATACAGAACGGATAGCATTGACGACCTCCTGCGGTGCTGCGCCTTTGCTCAGGTAACCAGCTGCCCCCGCCTGCATCACCTTCGCGGGAAGCGGGTTTTCAGTATGCACGGTCAGCATGATGACTTTTGTATCAACAAAGGTACGCGCGATTTTGCGTGTTGCCTCAAGGCCACCGATACCGGGCATATTCATATCCATCAGCACCACATCGGCCGAGTTTGCGCGGCACCATTTTACGGCATCTTCCCCACAGCACGCCTCACCGGCAACTTTAATACCTTTAATATCTTCAAGAATGCGTCGTATCCCTGCGCGCACCAGTTCGTGGTCATCAACAAGAAGGACGTTGATCAAAGGAAATGTCTCCAGAATAGGGATAACGCTACTGAGTGATAATTTGGCTTATATTAACGGTTTTCATCACAAGATTAAAACGTTAAAAAATCGGCTATTCGATTTTGCTCTCGTTTTTGGAAATTAGCCTGTACAGTCCATGGAAAGAGAGCCCTTGCCATCAGAGCTTTTGCGGCTATTTTTAAGCATCTGTATTCAAAAAGTTACAAAAAGCTTGCACGCTTTCCTCGCGGAAAAACTCTTCTCAATTTTTGTAACAATAATTAACGGCGAGTAAACCAGGCGCAAACAATTAATAGCCGTACCAGAGCATCAGTTTACCGGCTGGCTCTGTTTACGCAAATAAACACTGGCGTAAAAGTACGAAAAACAACCGCTGCATTTTTTGCTGCAGCTTGTGGTATACTCCGCCGCCTTGACTTTCGTCGTCGCGCTTTAGCGCCGTTTAATAATGAGGAAAATAAATGAGCACACCTGAATTTGCCACTGCGGAGAATAACCAGGAACTGGCACAGGAAGTAAACTGCCTGAAAGCGCTGCTAACGCTGATGCTGCAGGCGATGGGCCAGGCTGATGCTGGTCGTGTGATCATTAAAATGGAAAAACAAATCGCGCAGATGGAAGACCAGGCGGAATCGGCCGTATTTGCTAACACCGTTAAGCAAATCAAACAAGCGTACCGCCAGTAACAAAAAACGGCTGGATGCAGTGCATTCAGCCGTCCACTCGTCTGTCACGCAGAACGTACTCTCTAATCAGATCAGTCCCGTAGCCGCCGCATAACAGGCAATCTGCGTCTTGTTTGGCGCATTAAATTTTTTCTGCATATTCTTCTGATGGAAGTTAACCGTATTCTCTGAAATAGAGAGAATGATCGCTATTTCCGCCGACGTCTTCCCTTCCGCGGTCCATTTCAGAATTTCTCGTTCGCGTTTGCTGAATTTCATCTCAGGCGGCATAACCATCTTATCTTCAAAACGCAGCAGCGCGGTTAATGCCATTTGCACCAGCATCTGCAGCCGCAACTCTATTTCCTCGCCGGCAAACGGCCCTTCCTGCGCGCGAGTACGGGAAACAGAGAGGAAGCCGAGCGCATGATTAGGCAGCATCAGACACTGCGTTATTCCCGAACGTAGACCGAAGTCCTGCGCCCTATGCCATAATTCCTGAGCATCCGCAAATAATTCGTCCGTCCAGGGTAAATGCCCCTGAATGAAATTCTCCGGCTTTAGCACCGGATCGATGGTGAAATAGTTCTCTGATTGATATTGCGCCAGCCACTGTTGCGGATAAGTGGCATGCACAGCAATTTTAGGCCGCGTAAACGGCACCGGATGGCGCACACAGAGTGAGTAATAATCGAATTCCAGCGCCTGAGTTTGTCGCTGAAGTTCATGATATACCTCGGCGGCACAGGTCAATTCCTGAAACCGCAGGGAGCAATCCCGTCGCCAGGTGAAAAAGTCTGAATCCTTCATACTTACTAAAAGAAGCCTCTGAAAAGATAATCATTATTATGGTGAATATAACCTAACACATAAAACTTATTTCTAACTACAAAATATCGGCACAAGCACAATTAACTGTGCTATGGATAAGGATTATTCTGTTCGGGTAGAATAAAAGAACACCGTTTAAGGCGAAGAGCGAGAATAATTTGCTCCAGAAGAACTTTCTGGAGCAAATGAGTGCATAAATGCTACTGCATAAGGAATTTTTCCAGGAACTGACGGGTTCGCGGTTGCTGAGGGTTAGCAAATAAGCTTTTCGCCGGTCCCTGCTCCACAATCCGCCCCTGGTCCATAAAGATGGCTCTGTCCGCCACGTCGCGCGCAAAGCTCATTTCATGGGTCACGATAACCATCGTGCGTTTTTCCTGCGCCAGCTGGCGGATGGTGTTCAGCACCTCACCCACCAGTTCTGGATCGAGCGCGGAGGTCGGTTCATCAAACAGGATCACGTCAGGGCGCATCGCCAGCGCGCGCGCGATGGCCACGCGCTGCTGCTGCCCGCCCGACAGGCGGCGCGGATAGCTGGTCTCTTTCCCTGCCAGCCCGACTTTGGCGAGCAACTCGCGGGCGCGTGCCGTCGCTTCCTCTTTGGGCTCACCTTTTACAATGACCGGTCCTTCAATAATATTTTCCAGCACCGTGCGGTGCGGGAATAGATTGAAGCTCTGGAACACAAAGCCAACATGCTGACGCAGGCGGCGAATCAACCCTTTCTGCTGGCTGATGGATTTACCGGCATCAATCGTTATCTCCCCAACCCGAATGGTGCCCCCTTCCGGCTGCTCAAGCAGGTTGATACTGCGCAGCAGCGTGGTTTTCCCCGACCCGCTCGGGCCAATAATCGCCACGACCTCGCCCTGCTCAACTTCCAGGTCGATGCCGTGGAGCACCGTTTGCCCGTGGAATTTTTTCACCAGGTTTTTGACGTCAATTGCACTCATTTTGGATCACGCTCCTGGCGGTTAAGCTGGTTTTCAAAGTAGTTTTGCAGAGCAGACAACACCGTCGCCATCACCCAGTAGATCAGCGAGGCGGCCAGATACATGGTGAAAACTTCAAGGGTGCGCGAGGTAATGAGCTGCGCCTGACGGAACAGCTCCGGCACCTGAATGGTTGCCGCCAGAGAGGTATCTTTCACCAGGCTGATGAAGCTGTTGCTCAGCGGCGGAAGCGCTACCCGCGCCGCCTGCGGCAGAATGGCGCGTCGCAGCGTCTGCCACGGCGTCATCCCGATACTGGCCGCCGCTTCCCACTGGCCTTTATCAATCGACGAGATCGCCGCGCGCAGGGTTTCGGAGGTATAGGCCGCCGTGTTAAGCGACAGGCCAATCATCGCCGCCGGGATCGGATCCAGCTCGATGCCGAACTGCGGTAAACCGTAGTAGATCATAAAGAGCTGAGCGATAAGCGGCGTACCGCGAAATACGGAGATATAAAAGCGCGCCAGCCAGCGTACCGGCAGGATGGGCGACATGCGCATTAAGGCCAGTACAAAGCCCAGTACAAGACCGAAAAACATTCCGCCGATACTGAGCTGCAGCGTGAATACCGCACCTTTCAGCAGGAATGGCAGGGAATCAATAACCAGTTGAATACTTTCTTGCATTATTATTTTTCGACCTGATTTTTAGACATGAGGATGATAAGCAAACAGCGCGGGCGCCCCGCCGGTGTGCACAAATAAAATCGGCCCTTCATCCTTAAAGCGTTTCTGCGCAATACCATCGATAAGCCCGGCCATCGCTTTACCCGTATAGACCGGATCGAGCAGTATACCTTCAAGGCGCGCCAGCAGCTTAACGGCTTCCATCCCCTCTTCATTAGGCGTGCCGTAGCCCGGCGCAAAATAGTCATCCCAGAGCAAGATCTCAGCCCTGGCCTTCAGCTCCAGCTGCTCTGCCACCGCCTGTTGCAGCGCCACTACTTTTGGCTTCTGGTCCGCGACGCTGCGGGAAACCGTCACGCCAATCAGCTCGACATCCGGCAGAAGCTGTTCCAGCCCCACCGCCAGCCCGGCATGCGTGCCCGCGCTTCCGGAGGCGACAACGACCGACGAGAGGCTAACGGCGCCCTCGCACTGCTGGGCGATTTCCAGCGCGCTTTCCACATAGCCCAGCGCGCCCAGCGCATTCGACCCGCCGACGGGAATAACGTAGGGGCGGAAACCCTGCGCTTCCAGACGCGTCGCCAGATCGTCGAGCTGCGCGGTCGGGTCGGTCAACGCATCCACCATCTCCACCTGCACGTTGAACAGGTCTAAAAGCAGACGGTTACCGTTGGACAGATAGTTTTCCGCCCGCGTGCCAATCGGGTTTTCCAGCAACGCCACACAGTGAAGACCGAGTTTTGCCGCCACGGCGGCCGTCTGACGAACATGGTTGGACTGAATGGCCCCGGCAGTAATAAGCGTATCCGCGCCTTCGCGCAGCGCGTCGGCCGCCAGAAACTCCAGCTTGCGCAGCTTATTGCCCCCCATCGCCATCGGCGTCACGTCATCGCGCTTAATAAAAATATCGCGTCCCAGATAATCAGAAAATCGCGGCAGGTACTCCAGCGGCGTCGGCGCACCGATAAATTCCAGACGGGGAAAGCGCGTTAAATTCTGTAGTGACATGGACTCTCCGGTAACTCAGACAAATTGTGATATTTTTCATTATGCACGCAGACGCGTAAGAAATAAAAAAGGCGCTTTTAAAAGCGCCTTTTTTCCAGGTCACCGACTTATTTGGTGACGTCGGCCCCGAACCACTTCTCAGACAGCGCCTTCAGGCTGCCGTCTTTCTGCATGTCAGCAATCGCGGAATCAATGGCTTTCACCAGATCCTCGTTGCCTTTACGGACGGCCACGCCGGATTCCTGACGAGAGAACGCATCACCCGCGACCGCCAGGGTATTGTTGGTTTTCTTCACCAGATCCAAAGCGGCCAGACGGTCAACCAGAATGGCGTCGATACGGCCTACGCGCAGGTCCTGATATTTCGTCGGGTCATCATCATAGGTGCGGATGTCCACGCCCTGAACGTTCTGGCGCAGCCACTCTTCGTAGTTAGTTCCCAGACCGACGCCGACTTTTTTGCCTTTCAGATCGGCAGCGGATTTAATGGAGCCTTCGTTACCTTTCTTCACCAGCGCCTGAATACCGGACACGGTGTACGGCGTGGAGAAGTCATACTTCTTCTTACGCTCGTCAGAAATGGTCACCTGGTTAATCACCACGTCAATGCGTTTTGAATCCAGTGACGCCAGCATACCGTCCCATTTGGTCGGTTTCAGGGAGGCTTTAACGCCGAGGTGCTTCGCCAGTTCTTCTGCAAATTCCACTTCAAAACCGGTCAGCTTGCCGTCATCGCCCTGGAAGCTGAACGGAGGATAGGTTCCTTCCAGCCCGACCAGCAGCGTACCGCGCTCTTTTACTTTATTCAGCAGGTTTTCTGCGGCGAACGTTTTCACGCTCATGCCCGCAACCAGCGCGACGGCCATAACACCCATCAGCGCCTGACGACCCAGAAGTGCAAATTTCATAAATACCCCGATATAGTGGAATTTTTACGTAGTGTAGAGAAATCGCCTGCAACGTCAAAGGCGACTGCGCTACATCTTATTCTTTTTTAATATATATCAGAAGTTGTTCCGGCGAGCGCTTTCTGCTTCACGGAACCCGGCATTTGCACCTTATATTGCGCATACTTGCGCAGCGCAATACGGTAGTTGTTGGTGCTGGTTGCAGGCAGCCACGGCTCCAGATTTTCATCCAGGTAACCGGTCTTCAGCAGATCGCGAGAGATATTGTTAACGCTCAGATGCTGCCCAAGACGGCGCAGGCGAACCACATATTCGCGCACGGTGCCGTGGCTCATCTCCGTTTGTTCAAACAGGAATTGCTTGAAGCCGATGATATCGAAGAAGTCGCTTTGCTCTTTGCAGTGGAGATCGCCACAGAAACGGCAAAGCGCCACCCACTCTTTTTGCTCTTCGAGCCACGCGGCTTCATCCATTAACGTGTCGAGGCGAGAGATAGCGATTTTATTCACGATCTCGCCGCGGCGAACCAGCGTGATACGATCGAGTAATTTGTTACAGTGGGCGCAATGCGTCTGGCTGTGTTTAAAGTCTTTCAGGTAGCGGCTTAAAGGCCGTCTTTTAGATTGCTGCACCGTCATGATAACTCCTGGTTGTCAATACGTTGTGCGGCATTTTTCGGGTGATTGGATCACCTATAACTTACCCAGTTTGGTTCGTAAGCGTTTAATGGCCTGGCTGTGCAGCTGGCTAACCCGCGACTCCCCCACCTCCAGAACCGCGCCAATCTCTTTGAGATTAAGCTCTTCCTGGTAATAAAGGGTCAACACCAGCTGTTCGCGCTCGGGCAGAGCTTCAATCGCTTCCATTACGCGCTGGCGTAAATTCCCTTCCATTAAATGGTGTAACGGGTTTTCCTGCTGGTGCTCGTCCGTCACCAGCTCGATGCTATCGCCATGCTCTTCGCGCCACTCGTCATAGGAGAAGAGTTGGCTATTATTGGTATCGAGCAACATCTGACGATACTCTTCAACAGCAATGCCAAGACGTTCCGCCACTTCGGTTTCCGTTGCGTTGCGTCCCAGTTCCTGTTCCAGCTGTCCCATCGCATGCGCCACTTCGCGCGCGTTGCGGCGAACGCTGCGCGGCACCCAGTCGCGGCTGCGCAGCTCGTCCAGCATCGCACCACGAATACGCTGAACTGCGTAAGTCGTAAATGCCGTTCCTTGCAGAGCGTCGTATCGGTCAACTGCATTCAATAACCCGATACCGCCCGCCTGTAGCAGATCGTCAAGTTCCACGCTCGCCGGCAAACGCACCTGGAGGCGCAATGCTTCGTGACGCACCAGCGGGACATAACGCTGCCACAGCGAGTGTTTATCCATTACACCTTCAGCGGTATAGAGTGAATTCACGATAAACAGCCCTGCGTTAGTTGAGTTATCGGCATGATTATCCGATTCTGCAGGGCGTTCAATTGGATGAAAAAGGGGGATAAAGTGAGGTTATTCTGAGGTTGCCCGCAGCAGGGGCAACTTTTCTGACTAAATTAACAGTTGTAACAATGAAAGATCGTCGCCCAATTTGACGCTATCTATATGTTGATGAAAGAGCTTTCCGGCTTCCTGATTATGCTGGCTCAGGGAGTGGAAGCTGTAAATAACGTCAATAATATTGTCTTGTTCAATTTTTCCCGCCGCGATGGCCTGACCGGCAAGCAGCGATTTGAGAAAATAGAACTCCGCAACGATTAAATAAAGATTATTCAACATGCTGCGGCCATTGCTCTGCGGGAAGCCCTGCTCCCAGAGCTTGTATTTAAAAAAGTTCTTAAACAGGTGATCGTTTGCCGCTATGTAACCGCCCGCCACATCGCGCCAGACGGACTCGATGTTTTCCATGACCTTTTCTGCCGAAACGGTGTCATCGACAGATTCAAACTGTTTATAAAGCTGATCAAAATAACGGTTTAATACGGCGCCACCGCGGGCCGTCGCTTTCTTCGTAAAGTAGCTTTGGATGAGCGAGATTAACGCGAATTTCAGGCTGTAGTTCTGATTAAACCCGCCTAACTCCGTCTTGATTTTACCGCTCACCAGCTCGTTCACCAGCGAATAATAAACCGTTTCGAGCGTGCTGATATTCTCTTCCAGGTTTTCGAGCTTTTCAGCCACCATGAGGAATTTAACCACGGCATAAACTTGTTCTTCAACGCTCACCGCTTCAACGCTGAAGAGGTTCTGGCAGAAGAGATTGATGACCTTAATCTTCAAATCCATCGCTGGCGCATTATTCACGTCCTGCTGAACGCTGATGGATTCCATCATCGCCATCGACTCCCGATCGTTCAACAGCAGTCGAGTGACTTCCGGACACGAGAGATTAAGTGATTTTTCAATTTCATTTTTATAGACCCGGTTTGTCCGCGGGAACGTCGAACAGGTCGGGCTTAAGGCCTGAGCGCCCATGGCGCTATGAATAGAACAGAGCTTTTCCGTATCCATAAACGGGCAGTTTTTACTTTCCGTATGGAAAATCACCTCACCCCAGTGGCCGTACTGTTTTTTGGTAACTTTAATTCCCGTCTTCGCCGTCTGGCGAATTGCCGCGTTTTTACTGTTGAGATAGCGGTTGACGGAGGATTTATCGAACGCGATGGTCCAGCCCTGACAACAATGTTCACGGCATTCCCCACCGACACAGGAAAAATCTGCGACCAGTTTAGGCTGGGTAATAACGATCTGTTTCACGGGCGGATCCTCAAAATTCAGAGACAAAAAAACCCCGCCGAAGCGGGGTTTGATGCGTAAAATTAACGCAGCAGAGACAGAACGGTCTGTGGAACCTGGTTTGCCTGAGCCAGAACAGAAGTACCAGCCTGCTGCAGGATCTGCGCGCGAGACATGTTGGAAACTTCAGTTGCGTAGTCAGCGTCCTGGATACGGGACTGAGCAGCAGACAGGTTGTTAGAGGTGTTGTTCAGGTTGTTGATTGCAGAAGTGAAGCGGTTCTGCACAGCACCCAGACCGGAACGTGCTTTATCAACTTTAGCGATCGCATCGTCGATAGTTTTCAGCTCACCACCAGCCAGCGCTGACAGATCGATACCTTTCACGCCCAATTCGGTAGTATCGGCTTTGGCACCCTTCAGATCCAGATCGATGGTGTCGCCGTCGTTCACGCCAACCTGAATTTTAACCACACCAGCAGTACCTGCAGTACCGTCCAGCAGTTTGATGCCGTTGAAGTCAGTTTTGCCCGCAACGCGGTCGATTTCATCCAGACGAGCTTTAACTTCGTCCTGCAGAGAGGCCAGGTCAGTCGAGCTATTAGTACCGTTTGTTGCCTGAACAGCCAGTTCACGAATGCGCTGCAGGTTGCTGTTGATTTCGTTCAGGGAACCTTCAGCAGTCTGCGCCATGGAGATACCGTCGTTGGCGTTACGCGCTGCCTGGTTCATTCCTTTAATCTGGGAGGTCATGCGGTTTGCAATCGCCTGGCCAGCGGCATCATCTTTCGCGCTGTTGATACGTAGACCTGAAGACAGACGCTCAATAGCAGTGCCCAGAGAAGACTGAGATTTGTTCAGGTTGTTCTGAGTAGTCAGGGACAACAGGTTAGTATTGATAACTGCCATAATTTTCTTTCCTTCAAAAATTGGGTTTTAGGTCCGGTGCCTAACACTCACAGCGTCTCTCACCGTCAACAAGGTTATCGACGGGTCCCGAAAAGACTTTAGAATCAATTTCGAAAAAATTATAACCAAATGATTATTAATGGTTTTATTTTTAAAAAAATCAATTAAGGTTAATCATAAGGTTATTATTTACGGCTTTTTATTACGCGGAATATGCCAAAAAAGGCACACACTTATCTGTGTTATTGACGCACTAAAAATCATCCCAAAGTGCAATCGTTTCATTTAACGCGCCAGGACATGCCTATTCTTTGGATTATTTTTTTCTCACCATCGTAAACTTTTACTATTCGAGGCCGATAAGAGTCCTGAACTACTTTCGTATTTAAGGAAAATATGCATGGCTACTATCAGTAACCTCGGGATAGGTTCTGCAGGACTCGGGGAATTATATAATCAGTTGGATGCAGCAGAACGAACCAAGCTGACGACGATTACTACCCAGCAATCAACGTATAACGCACAGTTAAGCGCGTACGGCAAGCTGCAGAGTGCCATGACCTCGCTGCAGACTGCGACCGCTGCGCTGGGTAAAGCGACCACATGGAACTCAACCGCCGTAAGCAGCACCAACACGGCCTTTACGGCAACCACGACCGCAGACGCATCCGTCGGCTCTTATGTGGTTAATGTCAACCAGGTGGCAAAAGCACAGGCGCTCACGACGGGCTCCTATGCCACCAACACGGAGCTGCTGGGCGATACGACCGGCACGACGCGTAAAATTACGATTACCCAGCCGGGGACTAAAACGCCTTTAGAGGTGAACCTGGCCGATGGCGATACGTCGCTTGCCGGGATCTCGAGCGCGATTAATAAAGCGAACGGCAACGTCACCGCCAGCGTAATCAAGGCGAAAGACGGCGATTACCGCCTGATGCTCTCCTCGAAAACCACCGGTACGGATGGCGAGATGACCATCAGCGTCACCGGGGACGACAAGCTGCAAAGCGTAATCGGCTACGACTCAACCGCCAAAACCGGCGCGCTGGCGGTAAATACCGCGGCCCAGAACGCGATTGTCGTTGTGAACGACATCAAGATTGAGCGTCAATCGAACACCATTTCCGATGCGCTGCCGGGGATGACCTTCACCGTGAAGGCAGAAAGTAAAGCGGATGAAATGCTGGAAGTGACGCGCGCCACGGACGCAAACCAAAAAGCCGTAACGGACTGGGTAACCGCGTATAACTCGCTGCAGTCCACCATTAACAGCCTCACCAAATATGTGCCGGTCGACGCAGGTTCTGGCAGCCAGTCCACCAGCAACGGCGCGCTGGTGGGTGATGCAAACGTGCGCGGGATCCAGTCTCAGCTGCGCGGTCTGCTGACCGAAGTTCAGGCTGGCTCCGTTCAGATCATGGCTCAGCTGGGGATTACCCAGGATCCGGTGAAAGGTGCAGACGGTACGGTCGGTAACCTCAAAGTGGATTCCGATAAGCTGAAAAAAGCGCTGACCGACAACCCGACCGCCGTACAGCAGTACTTTATCGGTGACGGAAAGAAAACCGGTCTGGCGACCCAGATGAACAACACGCTGACCACCATGCTCAGCACCAGCACCGGCAGCGCGGGCGTGATCCAGAACGCGAAAGACGGTATCAACAAAACGCTGAAAACCCTGGGCGAACGTTACGACTCTATGGAAGCCTCTATTGATGCCACCATGGCGCGTTACAAAGCGCAGTTCACCAGCCTGGACGTATTAGTCACCAAAATGACCAGTACGGCCAACTATCTGACCCAACAGTTCTCACAAAAATAGTCGTAGCCTTCAGGAGTGGATATGTATAAGACCTCTGGTGTTCAATCCTATCAGCAGATAGGAGTAGAAAGCGCAGTTATGAATGCCAGTCCACACCAGCTGATTGTCATGTTGTTCGACGGGGCGCATAGCGCCCTCGTCCGCGCGCGTTTGTTCATGGAAGCCGGACAAATTCGTGAAAAAGGCGAAGCGTTATCGAAAGCCATTAACATCATCGACAACGGTTTAAAAGCAGGACTGAACATGGAGGTTGAGAGCGAGCTGTCCAGTAATCTTGCCTCCTTGTACGAATATATGGTTCGACGTTTATTACTGGCGAACGTCAGTAATGACGTAGACGCAATTGTTGAAGTCGAGGGTTTATTAAACAACATTGCGGATGCGTGGAAGCAAATCGGCCCCAATGCGTCCTCTATTTCAGGATAATTTTGATGAATAATCCCAGCGCAGCGCTTAGCCACTGGCAGGCGTTACATGCTCAGAGCATTGCTATGCTAAATCTCGCACATTCTGGTCAATGGGATGCGCTTATTGAGCAGGAAATGCATTACGTTCAACTGGTGGAAAGGATTTCGCAAACGCCCATCATGTCATGCCCCCCGGCTCAGGTTGAGCAAGCGCGTGCGCTGCTGGAGATGATCCTCGACAATGAGAATACGTTAAAGGCGCTGCTGAAAGTGCGGATGGACGAACTGCGTAATCTCATCGATCAGACCGGCAAACAGCAATCCATCACCTCTACCTATGGAAAGCTGTCAGGGAATATTCTTTATCCAGAAAGTGTTACCCGCGACACACAATTATGATTTCTTCATCCATACTCCAGAAGTCTGCCATATGGCTTCTGGAGCACGGACGATGAAAAACCCCACCCTGTTACAATGCTTTCACTGGTATTACCCCGCTGGCGGTGAATTGTGGCGAGAAGTCACGGCGTTAGCCCCCAATCTTAATGAAATCGGCATCAACATGATCTGGCTGCCGCCCGCGTATAAAGGGGCTTCCGGCGGGTACTCGGTTGGCTATGACTCTTACGATCTGTTTGACCTCGGCGAGTTTGACCAGAAAGGCAGTATCGCCACGAAATACGGTGACAAAGCGCAGCTGCTGGAAGCCATCGACGCCCTCAAAAGCAACGACATTGCCGTCCTGCTGGATGTGGTGGTGAACCACAAAATGGGGGCAGATGAGAAAGAGCCTGTCCGCGTGCAGCGCGTGAACGAACAAGACCGTACACAAATTGATGATGAAATCATCGAGTGTGAGGCCTGGACTCGCTACACCTTCCCCGCCCGCGCCGGGCAATATTCGCAGTTTATCTGGGATTACAAATGCTTCAGCGGCGTCGACCATATTGAAAACCCGGATGAAGACGGGATCTTTAAAATCGTCAACGACTACACCGGCGAAGGCTGGAATGACCAGGTCGATGATGAGATGGGTAACTTCGATTACCTGATGGGCGAAAACATCGACTTTCGCAATCACGCCGTCACCGAGGAGATCAAATACTGGGCCCGCTGGGTCATGGAACAGACGCGCTGCGACGGTTTTCGTCTGGACGCCGTCAAGCATATTCCCGCCTGGTTTTACAAAGAGTGGATTGAGCACGTTCAGGAAGTCGCCGAACAGCCGCTGTTTATCGTGGCGGAATACTGGTCCCACGAGGTGGATAAACTTCAGGCCTATATTGACCAGGTCGACGGTAAAACCATGCTGTTTGATGCCCCCCTGCAGATGAAATTCCACGAGGCGTCACGTCAGGGCCGGGATTACGACATGAGCCAGATCTTCACCGGCACGCTGGTGGAGGCCGACCCATTCCATGCGGTGACCCTCGTCGCGAACCACGACACTCAACCCTTGCAGGCGCTGGAAGCCCCGGTCGAAGCCTGGTTTAAACCGCTGGCGTACGCGCTGATCCTGCTGCGGGAAAACGGCGTGCCGAGCGTCTTCTATCCGGATCTGTTCGGCGCAAGCTATGACGATACGGGAGGGGACGGTGAAACGTACCATATTGATATGCCGGTGATTGAGCAGCTTCACGAGCTGATCCTCGCGCGCCAGCGTTTTGCCCACGGCGTGCAGACGCTCTTTTTTGACCATCCTAACTGCATCGCCTTCAGCCGCAGCGGCACGGAAGACGATCCCGGCTGCGTGGTGGTGATGTCGAACGGCGATGACGGCGAGAAGGTGATTTGCCTGGGGGAAAACTACGGCAACAAAACGTGGCGTGATTTTCTCGGCAATCGTGAAGAAACGGTCACCACGGCGGCGGATGGCGAAGGCACCTTTACCTGTAAAGGGGGAAGCGTCAGCGTGTGGGTGATTGAGGATGCGTTGTAGAACGGGAAACGTGCGGCCTGATGCCCTCACCCCGTCCATCTCCCACAGGGAGAGGGCGCAAACACCACAAACGGCAACGAGGTTGCCGTTTTGCTTTTACCCTTAGGGCAGTTTACTCTCCAGCGGATTCTTGCTCAGGTAATCCGCACATTCCACCGTTGGTCGGTCAACCTTCTGCAGCTCCATCCCGTCATATTCAAGCGTAGCGCCGTCGCGATCCAGCGGATAGATATCCAGCTTGCGTGTGACGTTGTAATAGCTGTCTGAACGCAGCATGATCTTACCCGGTACGGCAATCACGCGCTGCCACTGGCGGCAGTCCAGCGTATCGCCCTCTTCCGTCACCACCAGTGTGGCAATCGCTTCAGGGCTGACCAGACTGCTCTGCGGCCCTTTCGACTGCCAGTATCCCGCCAGGTTCGCCGGGACGGGATGCTTGATCACGTCATTATAGTTATCGACCTGAACGCACCCGGTCAGTGCCAGCAGCGCGCCAGCAATTGCTATTTTTTTCATCATCTTTCCTGCATTCGAAGAAAAAAATATTGTGGCATTAAAGCGCTGAGGCTGCCAGCGAAGATCGAGGGGGCTTAAACACAAGAAGGACAGGTTTACTGACATCTGATAAAACCCCGTTTAAACGGGGTTTTGTATGACAGCATGTTGGAAATTAATACAGACTTGAGATAAACGCGCTTACAGGTTCTGGTAACAAATCCTGTGGGTGATCGCCACCGAAGGTAGCCCACTTGCTTTTGCCATTGATAATTGTTGATGCAACACGACTATTGGATTCACTATTATATACAGTGATTTTCACTTCAATCTTGTCTGGAATGCCGGACCACTCAGTTGCACGATCTTCCCAGTGCAATATCTGTGGGACCACATAATAACCGCGGCTAAGTGTATGGCGGCTTTTGAGACAGGCAAGATCATCACAGTCGGCAAAAACTGTCACATTATCTGAATATCGCAAAAATGCAGCTTTTACAGCGTCTGCCGTAGCTTTGCCAGACCCCGAATAAGTGTGTGTTTCATATACACCGTCAGTTGGCTGAGAGATCGCAACTGGGGAATCTTTTAACAGGGGCTCTGTACGCTCCTGAATATTATTTGTGCTGTATTTGGCGGAACAACCTGCCAGTAAAATTGCAGAAAAAAACAGAAACAAACTTTTCACTTTTCTATCCCTGTAAAATAAAGGAGTTACATTTTATCAGGCCACCCCAAGTGAAACATATGTTTGCATCATGAAGACGTGACAAAACTGGTGAAATGCGTCGAGGAGGCACAGTTCTGGAAGGCGAAATTGACCGTATGAGACGCCTGTCCAGAACGAAATGTAATTAGCTTTGTCCCACCCATGTCCCATAACATGTCTGAGAGCAATCATTAACTATAAATTTCATCAGGTTTGATTGCTTAAACCTGCATCCCCATCACTTCCTGATACGCCGACACCAGCTTGTTACGCACCTGGATCCCCATCTGCAGGGAAACCGAGGCTTTTTGCAAATCGGTCATCACATCATTGAGTGCCACGCCCGGCTCGCCGAGGGTGAACTTCTCCGCCTGCGTACGCGCAGCGGTCTGGGTATCGCTGATACGGTCAAGAGCGGCATGCAGTTGCCCCGCAAAGCTGATGGTCGGCTGCTGTTCTGCCACATTCTGATTACGGGCCGTCATCGCCGTTGCCTGCAACTGACTGATGACCCCTTCAATGCCCTGTATAGCCATGACTCTCCCCTGGATGGTTTTTTACGCGGTCAAGACTAACAGCTTGTCAATAAGATAATGGCGGTAAATAGCGTGAAAAAACCAGGTTATTTGACGCATAGAAAATCCGGAATCATCAAATAATGGCAGGGCCATCAATATGGAACTTTTGTCGTGTTTGCCGACCCGGGAGTCAGTTTTGTTTCTCTACACGAATAACGTAAACCACCAGGATTTAAGAGGTGCGCAATGAGTGCAACAGCATCGACAGCGCCACAAAATAAATCACTCGAGTGGATGAACCGCCTTCGCGCGAATCCTAAAATCCCGTTGATCGTGGCAGGCGCTGCCGCAATTGCGATCCTTGTAGCGATGGTTTTATGGGCGAAAAGCCCTGATTACCGCACGCTCTACAGCAACCTTTCCGATCAGGATGGCGGCGCCATCGTCACCCAGCTTACCCAGATGAACATCCCGTATCGCTTTGCCGATAATGGCGGTGCGCTTGAGGTACCGGCGGATAAAGTGCACGAGCTTCGTCTGCGCCTGGCACAGCAGGGCCTGCCAAAGGGCGGCGCGGTCGGCTTTGAGCTGCTGGACCAGGAAAAATTCGGCATCAGCCAGTTCAGCGAGCAGGTGAACTACCAGCGTGCGCTGGAAGGCGAACTGGCCCGCACCATTGAAACGTTAGGCCCGGTAAAGAGTGCCCGCGTGCACCTGGCAATGCCTAAACCCTCTTTATTTGTTCGTGAACAGAAATCCCCTTCAGCTTCCGTTACCGTGAACCTCGAGCCCGGCCGTGCGCTGGACGAAGGGCAAATCAGCGCGGTAACGCATCTCGTCTCCAGCGCCGTCGCCGGCCTGCCGCCGGGTAACGTGACGCTGGTGGATCAAAGCGGACACCTGCTGACGCAATCCAATACCGCCGGGCGTGACCTGAACGACGCGCAGCTAAAATACGCCGCCGACGTTGAAAGCCGTCTCCAGCGCCGCATCGAAGCGATCCTCGGCCCGGTGGTGGGCAACAGCAACGTGCACGCCCAGGTGACCGCGCAGATTGACTTCTCTAATAAAGAACAAACCGAAGAGCAATACAGCCCGAACGGCGATGCGGCTCAGGCGGTCATGCGTTCACGCCAGATCAACTCCAGCGAACAGATCGGCGGGGCCTATCCTGGCGGCGTGCCGGGCGCGCTCTCTAACCAGCCAGCACCGGCAAACGCGGCGCCGATTTCCACGCCGCCGGCCAACCAGCAGAACGGTCAGCAAAATAATCAGCAGACCACCTCAACGACCAATAACGCTGGTCCGCGCTCCAGCAGCCGTAACGAAACCACGAACTATGAAGTGGACCGGACGATCCGCCACACTAAGCTGAACGTGGGCGATATTCAGCGTCTTTCCGTTGCGGTGGTGGTGAACTACAAAACGCTGCCGGACGGCAAACCGTTGCCGTTAACCGCCGAGCAGATGAAGCAAATTGAAAACCTGACCCGCGAAGCGATGGGCTATTCCGAGAAGCGCGGCGATACCCTCAACGTGGTGAACTCTCCGTTTAACTCGGTGGAAGAGACCGGCGGTGAACTGCCGTTCTGGCAACAGCAGGCGTTTATCGACCAGCTGATGTCCGCAGGCCGCTGGCTGCTGGTGCTGATTGTCGCGTGGCTGCTGTGGCGTAAGGGCGTTCGTCCTCAGCTCCAGCGTCGTGCGGAAGCCGAAAAAGCGGCGCGCGAGCAGATGAATACGCGACAGGAAACGGAAGAAGCGGTAGAAGTTCGCCTCAGCAAAGATGAACAGATGCAGCAGCGTCGTGCTAACCAGCGCATGGGCGCTGAGGTGATGAGCCAGCGCATTCGCGAAATGTCAGATAACGATCCGCGCGTCGTGGCGCTGGTCATCCGCCAGTGGATGGGTAACGAACATGAGTAATACGCTTACGGGCACCGATAAAAGCGTCATCCTGCTGATGACCATTGGCGAAGATCGCGCGGCAGAGGTGTTTAAACACCTCTCCCAGCGAGAAGTGCAAATTCTCAGTGCGGCGATGGCCAACGTGCGTCAAATCTCCAACAAACAGCTGACCGAAGTGCTGTCAGAGTTTGAACAGGAAGCCGAACAGTTTGCCGCGCTGAACGTCAACGCCAACGACTACCTGCGCTCCGTGCTGGTCAAGGCGCTGGGCGAAGAGCGTGCCGCCAGCCTGCTGGAAGACATTCTGGAAACCCGCGATACCGCCAGCGGTATCGAAACGCTCAACTTTATGGAGCCGCAGAGTGCCGCCGACCTGATTCGCGACGAGCACCCGCAGATTATCGCCACCATCCTGGTTCACCTCAAACGTGGCCAGGCGGCCGATATTCTGGCCCTGTTCGAAGAGCGCCTGCGTCACGACGTGATGCTGCGTATCGCCACCTTCGGCGGCGTCCAGCCTGCCGCGCTGGCGGAGCTGACCGAGGTGCTGAACAACCTGCTCGACGGCCAGAACCTCAAGCGCAGCAAAATGGGCGGCGTGAGAACGGCGGCGGAAATTATCAACCTGATGAAAACGCAGCAGGAAGAAGCCGTCATTTCGGCGGTTCGCGAATTCGACGGCGAGCTGG
The DNA here is from genome assembly GCF_047530715.1 of Enterobacter sp. 04-C-12-SI-ECC. Classification (NCBI taxonomy): domain Bacteria; kingdom Pseudomonadati; phylum Pseudomonadota; class Gammaproteobacteria; order Enterobacterales; family Enterobacteriaceae; genus Enterobacter; species Enterobacter sp. 04-C-12-SI-ECC. The sequence goes on along the minus strand of NZ_JBLKDI010000001.1, from coordinate 17,757 downwards.
CGCAGAAAATCATCGACGAGATGTTCCTGTTCGAAAACCTCGTCGAAGTGGACGACCGCAGCATCCAGCGCCTGCTCCAGGAAGTGGATTCCGAGTCGCTGCTTATCGCCCTCAAAGGCGCCGAACAGCCGCTGCGCGAGAAGTTCCTGCGCAACATGTCCCAGCGTGCGGCGGATATCCTGCGCGACGACCTTGCCAACCGTGGCCCGGTTCGTCTGTCTCAGGTGGAAAACGAACAGAAAGCCATCCTGCTTATCGTTCGTCGTCTGGCGGAAACCGGCGAGATGGTGATTGGCAGCGGAGACGACACCTATGTCTAATGAGCTGTCGTGGAAGCGCTGGACGCCGGACGATCTGGCCCCTCCCCTTGCCGAATTCACGCCCGCGGTGGTCTCGCCCGCAGAGCCCGACGCGGACGTTGAACAGCCCGAGCTGAGCGAAGAGGAGCAGCAAGCGCAGATGCTGGCGCAGCTGCAAATGCAGGCGCACGAGCAGGGCTATAACGCCGGTCTGAACGAAGGCCGCCAGAAGGGGCACGATCTGGGGTACCAGGAAGGCCTGGCGAAAGGGTTAGAGCACGGCATCGATCAGGCGCGCCAGCAGCAGGCGCCGATCCATGCCCGCATGCAGCAGCTGGTCAGCGAGTTCCAGCACACGCTGGACGCGCTGGACAGCGTGATTGCCTCGCGTCTGATGCAGATGGCGCTGGAGGCGGCGCGTCAGGTTATCGGCCAGACGCCCGTGGTGGATAACACCGCGCTGATCAAACAAATTCAGGGTCTGCTTCAGCAGGAGCCGCTGTTCAGCGGCAAACCGCAGCTGCGCGTCCACCCGGACGATCTGCAGCGCGTTGAAGAGAGCCTGGGCGCAACGCTTAGCCTGCACGGCTGGCGTCTGCGCGGCGACCCATCCTTACACCACGGCGGATGCAAAGTCTCTGCCGATGAAGGCGACCTGGATGCCAGCGTCGCCACCCGCTGGCAGGAACTGTGTCGCCTGGCGGCACCGGGAGTCGTCTGATGACCGCACGCCTTACCCGCTGGCTCACCACGCTCGACAACTTTGAGACGAAGATGGCGCAACTGCCATCTGTTCGTCGTTATGGGCGACTGACGCGCGCCACCGGTCTGGTACTGGAGGCCACCGGCCTGCAGCTTCCCCTGGGTGCGACCTGCGTCATTGAGCGTCAGGATGGGCAGGAAACGCGTGAAGTGGAAAGCGAAGTGGTCGGGTTTAACGGCCAGCGCCTGTTCCTGATGCCGCTTGAAGAGGTGGAAGGCATACTGCCCGGCGCGCGCGTTTACGCGAAAAACATCAGCGGCGACGGGCTGCAAAGCGGGAAACAGCTGCCGCTTGGCCCTGCCCTGCTCGGCCGCGTGCTGGACGGCAGCGGGAAGCCGCTGGATGGCCTGCCCGCGCCGGACACCACCGAAACCGGCGCGCTGATTACCCAGCCGTTCAACCCCCTGCAGCGTACCCCTATTGAGCACGTGCTGGATACCGGCGTGCGTCCGATTAACGCCCTGCTCACCGTAGGGCGCGGACAGCGCATGGGCCTGTTCGCCGGTTCCGGCGTCGGGAAATCCGTCCTGCTCGGCATGATGGCGCGCTATACCCAGGCCGACGTGATCGTCGTGGGGCTGATCGGCGAGCGTGGTCGCGAAGTAAAAGACTTTATTGAAAACATTCTGGGTGCGGAAGGCCGCGCCCGCTCGGTGGTGATCGCCGCGCCGGCGGACGTGTCGCCACTGCTGCGTATGCAGGGTGCCGCCTACGCCACCCGTATCGCCGAAGATTTTCGTGACCGCGGCAAGCACGTGCTGCTGATCATGGACTCCCTCACCCGCTACGCGATGGCGCAGCGTGAAATTGCGCTGGCCATCGGCGAGCCGCCGGCCACCAAAGGCTATCCGCCTTCGGTCTTCGCCAAACTTCCGGCGCTGGTAGAGCGTGCGGGGAACGGCATCAGCGGCGGCGGCTCCATCACCGCGTTCTATACGGTGCTGACCGAGGGCGACGACCAGCAGGACCCGATTGCCGACTCCGCGCGCGCGATCCTGGACGGCCATATCGTGCTGTCGCGCCGCCTGGCCGAAGCCGGGCACTACCCGGCGATTGATATTGAAGCGTCCATCAGCCGTGCGATGACGGCATTGATTACCGAGAAGCACTACGCCCGCGTGCGTAACTTCAAACAACTGCTTTCCAGCTTCCAGCGCAACCGCGATCTGGTCAGCGTGGGGGCGTATGCCAAAGGCAGCGACCCGATGCTTGATAAGGCGATTAGCCTGTGGCCGCAGCTGGAGGCGTTTTTACAACAGGGCATTTTTGAGCGTGCCGACTGGGAAGATTCAATCCAGGCGCTGGAGCTGATTTTCCCGCAGGTGTAACACAGGTGGAGGGCGAAGGTCATGGCGCAAAACAGCGCGTTATCAACGCTGAAAGATCTGGCTGAAAAAGAAGTTGATGATGCCGCATTGCAGCTTGGCGCAATGCGACGCGGGTGCCAGCAGGCTGAAGAACAGTTGAAGATGTTAATCGACTATCAGCATGAATATCGCACCAACCTCAATACCGATATGACGCAGGGCATTGGCAGCCAGCGCTGGATTAACTATCAGCAGTTTATCCAGACGCTGGAGAAGGCGATAGAGCAGCACCGCCAGCAGCTAAACCAGTGGACCCAAAAAGTCGATACCGCGCTGAATTTCTGGCGCGAAAAAAAACAGCGGCTGCAGGCCTGGCAGACCTTACAGGACCGGCAGATTGCAGCCTCGACCCTGGCGGAAAACCGCCTGGACCAGAAGAAAATGGATGAGTTTGCCCAGCGCGCATCAATGAGGAAACCGGAATGATCACACTGCAACAACTGCTGATGAGCGACAGCGACCTGTCAGACGGGATGCAAACAGGGAAAGGCACCGAGGGTGCACAGGACTTTCTCTCCCTGCTGGCGGGCGCCCTGACGGATGCAACGGGCAAGGGCAACGAAGCGCCGCTAACCCTGGCGGACCTGAAAGCCGCCGGCAGCAAGCTGTCGAAGGTCGCGCAGGAGGCCAAAGGCGATACCGCTCTGCAGGCCAAAATTGCCGACCTGCTCTCGCGTCAGCCTGCGCTGAATGGCGTTGAAACGTCGGAGTCCGCGCCGCTTGAAACGTTGGTCTCCGGGCTGGTACCGCTGTCAAAAGGCGACGCGCTGAAGACGCTCACTGCGGCCAACGGTAAAGATGACGCTAAAACCGAGCTGAGCGAAGAAGAGCTGGCGGGGCTAAGCGCGCTGATGGCGATGCTGCCGCACCAGCAGACGACCGCCTCTCGTGCGGCAGGCAGCGACGGCGTTCACGCCACCTCGGCGCTGAGTTCAGCCACGCTTTCGCAAAACGGTGCGGGACAGCCGCCGTCCCTGAACGCGCCTGCGGGAAGCCATGATAAAGCGCCGCTTTCTGCGTCCTATCAGAGCCAGGCGAAGAACAACGGTCCGGATCTCGCCGCCAACGCGCCAGCCACACCGGTCGTGGCCGCAGCCGCTGAGAAGCAGGACTTCGCCAGCGCCTCTTCGTCATCTTCGCCGACCGCTACCCTGGCGCCGATTATCTCCAGCCATGCGGCCAGCCAGCCTGCCGCAACCGTTGCCACCGCCCCGGTGCTAAGCCAGCCTCTGGGCACACATGAATGGCAGCAGTCCCTGAGCCAGCACATCACCCTGTTCACTAAGCAGGGCCAGCAGACGGCGGAGCTGCGCCTGCACCCGGAAGATCTGGGCCAGGTGCAAATCTCGCTGAAGCTGGACGATAACCAGGCACAGCTGCAGATGGTCTCTGCGCACAGTCACGTGCGCGCGGCGCTGGAAGCCGCGCTGCCGGTCCTGCGGACCTCGCTGGCGGAGAACGGCATTCAGCTTTCTCAAAGCAGCGTCAGCAGCGAGAGCTTTGCCGGGCAACAGCAGTCTTCATCCCAGCAGCACCATGCTTCACGCCCGGGCCAGCACGGCGGTTTTAATGAAGAGAGCGATGAGCTCCTGCCGACCCCTGCCGCCCTGCAATCCGCGGCGCGCGGTAACGGTGCCGTAGACATCTTCGCCTAAACGCCAGAGGTAGCGTGATTATCCCCGTCTTTTCCACGCTTTGACGACGGCAGGACACGGGATAATCACCTTATTAAGCTGTACCGAAACAGGAAGCTCGTATCAGATGACAGACTCCGCTATCACCAAAAAAAGCAAGCGTTCCATCTGGATCCCGCTGCTGGTGTTGATCACGCTCGCCGCCTGCGCTACCGCGGGCTATAGTTACTGGCGTATGCAGCAGGAACCTTCAACCGCTGCGGCCAAAGCCGAACCTGCCCCACCGCCGGCGCCGGTCTTTTTCCCTCTGGACACCTTCACCGTTAACCTCGGTGACGCGGATCGCGTGCTGTATGTCGGTATTACGCTGCGCCTGAAGGACGAAGCAACCCGCGCGCGCCTGAACGATTATCTGCCGGAAGTGCGTAGCCGCCTTCTCCTGCTGTTTTCTCGTCAGGACGCCTCCGCGCTGGCTACCGACGTGGGTAAGCAAAAGCTGGTCGACGCCATCAAGCAGACGCTGGCCACCCCGCTGGTAAACGGTCAACCTAAGCAGGAAGTCACTGACGTTCTGTACACAGCCTTTATTCTGCGGTAACGACATGGGCGACAGTATTCTTTCTCAGGCAGAAATCGACGCGCTGCTTAACGGCGACAGCGATAAGAGTGACGACCCGCAGCCGGGTCTCACCGGCGACGATAATATTCGTCCTTACGATCCCAATACCCAGCGTCGCGTGGTACGTGAACGTCTGCAGGCGCTGGAGATCATTAACGAACGTTTTGCACGTCAGTTCCGTATGGGGCTGTTTAACCTGCTGCGTCGTAGCCCGGATATCACGGTCGGTGCGATCCGCATCCAGCCGTATCATGAGTTTGCCCGCAACCTGCCGGTGCCAACCAACCTTAACCTGATTCATCTGAAGCCGCTGCGCGGCACCGGTCTGGTGGTGTTTTCCCCAAGCCTGGTGTTCATCGCGGTGGATAACCTGTTCGGCGGCGACGGGCGTTTTCCGACCAAAGTGGAAGGTCGTGAATTTACCCACACTGAGCAGCGCGTCATTAACCGCATGCTGAAGCTGGCGCTGGAATCCTACAGCGACGCGTGGAAAGCGATTAACCCGCTGGAAGTGGAGTACGTCCGTTCTGAGATGCAGGTGAAATTTACCAATATCACCACCTCCCCGAACGATATCGTCGTCAATACGCCGTTCCACGTGGAAATCGGTAACCTGACCGGTGAGTTCAACATCTGCCTGCCGTTCAGCATGATTGAACCGCTGCGCGAGCTGCTGGTTAACCCGCCGCTGGAGAACTCACGCAACGAAGATCAGAACTGGCGTGAAAACCTGGTGCGCCAGGTGCAGCACTCGCAGTTGGAGCTGGTGGCGAACTTCGCCGACATTTCGATGCGGTTATCCCAGATCCTGAAATTACAACCCGGCGACGTTTTGCCGATAGACAAACCCGACCGCATTATTGCCCACGTAGATGGTGTCCCCGTACTTACAAGCCAGTACGGCACGATTAACGGTCAGTATGCGTTACGCGTTGAGCACTTGATCAACCCGATTTTGAATTCGCTGAATGAGGAACAGCCCAAATGAGTGACATGAACAATCCGTCCGATGAAAACAGCGGAGCACTGGACGATCTGTGGGCTGACGCGTTAAACGAGCAAAAAACGACTCCGACAAAAAGCGCGGCGGACGCGGTATTCCAGCAGTTAGGCGGCGGCGACGTCAGCGGCACGCTGCAGGACATCGACCTGATTATGGACATCCCGGTTAAGCTGACCGTTGAACTGGGACGCACCCGGATGACCATTAAAGAGCTGCTGCGCCTCACGCAGGGTTCAGTTGTGGCCCTTGACGGCCTGGCCGGCGAGCCGCTGGATATTCTGATCAACGGTTATTTGATTGCCCAGGGTGAAGTGGTGGTGGTTGCCGATAAATACGGCGTGCGCATCACCGACATCATCACCCCGTCTGAACGCATGCGTCGTCTGAGCCGTTAAGCATGAAAACCCAGGCAACAATATCACAGCCTTCCGCCGTTCCCGGCTCCCCGCTGCTCCAGGTGAGCGGGGCGTTGTTCGGTATTATTGCCTTTATTCTGATCGCCGCCTGGCTGGCAAAGCGTTTTGGCCTGGCGGGTAAAACTGCCGGCACCCGCGGCCTGAAGGTCAGCGCCAGCACGACGCTTGGGCCGCGCGAACGCGTGGTCATCGTCGATGTGGAAGATGCGCGTCTGGTACTAGGCGTAACCGGCTCAAACATCAACGTATTACATAAACTGCCGCCCGCCCCGGTCACGGTGGACGAGCGCGCACAAGCCCCTGCGGATTTTCAGTCCGTCATGAAGAGTTTGCTTAAGCGTTCCGGGAGAACCTGATGCGCCGTTTGTTATCCCTGACGCTTGCGGGCGTTGGCCTGTTTGCTCCTGCAGTTTATGCGCAACTGCCCGGTCTGGTTTCCACGCCGATCGCGGGTGGCGGCCAGAGCTGGTCGCTCCCGGTTCAGACGCTGGTCTTCATCACCTCGCTGACCTTTATTCCGGCCATTCTGCTGATGATGACCAGCTTTACCCGCATCATCATCGTTTTTGGTCTGCTGCGAAACGCGCTGGGCACCCCTTCGGCGCCGCCAAACCAGGTGCTTCTGGGGCTGGCGCTGTTTTTGACCTTTTTCATCATGTCGCCGGTGATCGATAAGATTTATACCGACGCCTACCAGCCGTTCAGCGAAGATAAAATTTCGATGCAGGAGGCGCTGGAAAAAGGCGCGCAGCCGCTGCGAGAATTTATGCTGCGCCAGACGCGCGAGGCGGACCTGGCCCTCTTCGCCCGCCTGTCCAACACCGGCGAGCTGCAGGGGCCGGAAGCGGTACCGATGCGCATTCTGCTGCCGGCCTATGTCACCAGCGAGCTGAAAACCGCGTTCCAGATTGGCTTTACCATCTTTATCCCGTTCCTGATTATCGACCTGGTGATCGCCAGCGTCCTGATGGCGCTCGGGATGATGATGGTGCCGCCCGCCACCATTGCCCTGCCCTTTAAGATCATGCTTTTTGTGCTGGTCGACGGCTGGCAGCTGCTGGTCAGCTCGCTGGCGCAAAGTTTTTACAGTTAAGGAACGGCAATGACACCCGAATCGGTCATGATGATGGGCACGGAAGCGATGAAAGTCGCGATTGCCGTTGCCGCGCCGCTGCTGCTTGTCGCGCTGGTTACCGGCCTGATTATCAGTATTCTTCAGGCCGCCACGCAGATTAACGAAATGACGCTGTCGTTTATCCCGAAAATCATCGCCGTGTTCGTGGCGATTATCGTGGCCGGACCGTGGATGCTGAACCTGCTGCTGGACTATATGCGCAACCTGTTTACCAATCTGCCGTACATCATCGGCTGACCTGACGATGCTGCACTTCACCAGCGACCAGTGGGTTCAGTGGCTCGGCGTCTATTTCTGGCCGATGCTGCGCATTCTGGCGCTGATCTCCACCGCCCCCATTCTCAGCGAGAAATCGATCCCCAAGCGCGTTAAGGTGGGGCTGGGCATTATCATCACCATTATCGTCGCCCCTTCCCTGCCACCCGTGAATATTCCCATCTTCTCGGCTAACGCGGTATGGGTCGCTTTACAGCAGGTGATGATTGGCGTCGCCGTGGGCTTTACCATGCAGCTCGCCTTCGCCGCCGTGCGCACGGCCGGTGAGTTGATTGGCCTGCAGATGGGGCTATCGTTCGCCACGTTTGTCGAACCCGGCAGCCATCTCAACATGCCGGTGCTGGCGCGCATCATCGATCTGCTCGCCATGCTGCTGTTTCTGTCGCTCAACGGTCATCTGTGGCTCATCTCCATGCTGGTGGATACTTTCCATACGCTGCCGATCGGTGATAACCCGGTCAACAGCAATGCCTTCCTCGCGCTGACCCGCGCGGCGGGGCTGATCTTCCTCAACGGTCTGATGCTGGCTCTGCCGATCATCACGCTGCTGCTCACCGTCAACCTGGCATTAGGCTTGCTGAACAGAATGGCTCCGCAGCTCTCGGTGTTTGTGATTGGTTTTCCGCTAACGTTGACGGTCGGAATTTTATTAATGTCATTACTGATGCCACTTATCGCCCCCTTCTGTGAACATTTATTCGGCGAGATATTCAATCTGTTAGCGGATATTGTCAGCGAATTGCCACGTAAATAATAGTCCTCACGGTCGCTATTGTCTTTCTGAGGATATTCCTAAAATAAAACGCGAAAAACATCTTCCAGGATATATCTGACGCGGTTTAAATGTTTCTAACCACCTCACTATACTTAATATTTACTTTACTTTAAGAAGATTCCTGGCAAATTATACGTAACTTTACGGGATAGTGAGTCCGCCTGAAAGTCTTTGTCATGCTCACAGGTTTATTATTTTTTTCCATCCCGTATGGCTGTTTTGAGCTCTCAGGCAGATGGTGAATTATCGTTACGCATTGAGTGAGGGTATGCCATGTCAACGATCATTATGGATTTATGCAGCTACACCCGGCTAGGGTTAACCGGGTACCTGGCAAGCAGAGGGGTAAGAAAGAGAGACATCAACGATGCACACACCGTTGAAGAACTCGCAGCCGCTTGTGACGAACTCAAACCAGGCGTGGTGTTTATTAATGAGGACTGTTTCATTCACGATCCAGCCAACAGTCAGCACATTAAGCAAATCATTAATCAGCATCCAAAAACCCTGTTTATTGTTTTTATGGCGATCGCGAATATCCATTTCGATGAGTATTTGTTGGTCCGTAAAAATTTATTGATCAGTTCTAAGTCGATTAAACCCGAGTCGCTGGATGACATTCTGGGTGATTATTTGAATAAAGAAGTTAAAAATGTAGGAGCGGTTAACTTACCCACCCTTTCATTAAGCAGGACTGAATCAAGTATGCTGCGAATGTGGATGGCTGGACAAGGGACTATTCAGATCTCTGACCAGATGAATATTAAAGCGAAAACCGTTTCGTCACACAAAGGAAATATTAAAAGGAAAATTAAAACGCATAATAAGCAAGTGATCTATCACGTGGTACGTCTGACCGATAATGTGACGAACGGGATTTTCGTCAACATGCGTTAGTGGCTTAAACCCCTTTGCACCCTACCTTTGATCTCTGGCCTGGCCAGAGATTTTTGCTTTTGCGGACGTGGTCGGGCACGCGCAATGCCACCCGACGCCGTACTACTCGGCTTTCTCAACAAAAATGCCGTCCGGATGCCCCAGTTCGTTAAAAAACCAGATGCCGAGCGGGTAGTCTTCCAGTGAGACCAGGTACATTGTGCCTTCACTAAACTCTTCAATTGCCAGCACCACCCCCGGGCGGCGCGGCCCACCGTCCGTTTTAACGGTTACCCGATCGTTGACCTTCATACATTCCTCCTCTGGTTTTGAGCCAGTGTAGAACAAAACGCAAAAACACACATCGCCGCACGGCGTGAATGGCGTTTTTATACACAGTCTATACTTACCGTGGACACGGTTTAATGAGGAGCCCCGTAATGAAGACCGATAAAGAGTACAGCGACACCATCAAACGCGAGGTCGAGGTGGATGTCGATGCCCTGCTGGCCGCCATCAATGAGATCAGTGAGTCAGAAGTCCGCCGCACAAACGATGGTTCGGACCACGTCATTGTTAACGGGAGGGATTATCACACCTACCGCGAGCTGGCGGAGGCCTTCGAGCTGGATATTCATGACTTTAGCGTGTCTGAAGCAAATCGTTAGCACGAAAAAAATCCCGGTCATGGGGATGGCCGGGATCAAAACTTGCTTATGCAAGAAGCACTTGAAAATTCGTTACACCAGGAAATCTGATGTACAAACAACACTATCCCCAACGATTTTGCATGACAAGCATATATTCTTACGATGAATATAATATTTTTAACATAATCGTTTTGGTTATGAGCAACAACATACGCCGAATGCGGGTTTGGCTGGAGAAGTTCTTCTCATTCTGATTTAAGCCCAGATATTTTTTTAGGAATATTCTTAGATTAAGGCTCATTCGTTTTCGGGAGTTACTATGCTTTCACTCCGGGGTCCCCTGCTGATTTTTTCCGATCTGGATGGATCGCTGCTGGATATTCATACCTATGAGTGGCAGCCCGCGATGCCTTGGCTGGATAAACTGCAGGATAACCAGGTACCGGTGATTCTTTGCAGCAGCAAGAGCGCGGCAGAGATGCTGGATATTCAGCAGGATCTGGGTCTGGAAGGGTTACCGTTTATCGCTGAGAACGGCGCGGTGGTTCAGCCGGACGTGCGCTGGGAAATGGGTCAGCGCCACATCAACGGCATGACGCACCGGGAGATTCGTCCGCTTATTGAGCAAATCCGCCAGCAGGCGGGCTTCAAATTCACCACCTTTGACGACGTGGACGAACGCGTCATTAGCGAATGGACGGGGGTGACCCGCTACCGGGCGGCGCTTGCCCGCAAGCATGACGCCTCCGTCACGCTCATCTGGCGTGATTCCGACGAAGCCATGGCCCGGTTTGAAGCGGCGCTGGCGCAACGCGGGCTGAAATGCCTGCAGGGTGCCCGTTTCTGGCATATTCTCGATGCCAGCTGCGGTAAGGACGTTGCGGCTAACTGGCTAATCGCGCAGTACCGTGAACGGGAAAATATTGAACCCACGACCCTGGGGCTCGGCGATGGGCCGAACGACGCGCCGCTGCTGGACAGCGTGGACTTCGCGGTGGTGATTAAAGGGATAAACCGCCAGGGTATTACGTTACGGGACGATAACCCCCGCCGGGTTTATCACACCCGGCAGGCGGGACCGCTCGGCTGGCAGGAGGGGCTGGATCACTTTTTGTCATGATCGTGCCACACAACCCGGTTACGTCCGTCCTGTTTAGCTTTATATAACCGGGCATCCGCGACGGACTGCAGCTGTTCGAAATCGTAATTTTCGTTTTCCCGGGCGCTGCTGACGCCGAGTGACGCGCTGATGCGCAGGGTCGTGCTCTTCTTCACCAGAATCTCCTTGCTGTGGATTCGGCAGCGAATACGCTCCGCGACGCCTCTCGCCTCCTCAAGACCGAGCCCCGGCAGGACGATACAAAACTCTTCCCCGCCCACGCGTCCTGCCACGTCGTTTTTACGCAATGCGCTGGAAATCAGCCCTGCCGAGTGGGAAAGCACCTTATCACCGGCCTGGTGACCGAACCGATCGTTGACGCTTTTAAAATGGTCGAGGTCTAACTGAATGACCGAGAACGGCAACGACTGTTGATGACACTTCTTCGCCAGCAGTTTCGCGCGTTCGAACAGCGCGCCGCGATTATTCAGGCGGGTTAGCGGGTCGTGCCAGGCCTGCCACTTGAGCGAGTGTTGCAGCGTATACATATTGCTAACCATCCGGCGGATCACCAGCCACGAAATCAGCAGCATCGCGGTAAAGAGTGCCCACAGTAATGCCAGTACGATACTGATGCTGCCGAAGTCGCCCTGTACCCCTTCCTGCAGAGTATGGACACGCAAAACCAGGCCATCAAAATGATCGAGCCGCTGCCAACTGATGAAACGGCTGCCGAGGCGGATGCCACCACCAGTATCGTGCTCGATCGCCTGCGCTATCTGCGCGAGTTCGCGTTCATCGAAATGATTCACCTGTTTATCTGTCTTTTCAGAGGAGGCAATCATATTGAGCCGGGAGTCGTACAGCTGATACTCCCCCTCCGTACGGTCGTCCGTCGCCTCTGCCAGCAGGCGTTGCATCGTATTCAGCGAAAAATCCATCGCCACCACGCCATACCAGTAGCGATTGAAATAGATGGGGACGCTGGCAGTGATCGTTCGCTCGTCACCGGTCCAGGATGACGGCGTGGAGATAAACCAGCGCACCGCGCGGGAGCGATTGTTACGTTCCGACTGCTGGGTAAACCAGGACTGCGTGACCAGGTGATAATAGCGGGGGATAATATCGCTCGCCTCTGTTAGCGTATCCGTCGAAAGATAAAACCCGGCGCGTGAAACGTAGATCACCCGCGATTCACTATGCCTGCTTGACGTCGCCAGCCTGAGCAGATAACCCACCTCAAGCGCGGCTGAAATTTCATTGCTGATGCGTTCAGCGTCCCGGTTCAGAATCGACGTTTTTTCAACAAATGCATCCGAGACGCCGTTAATCGGAAGTGTGCGATTTCTATCAACGAGGAGCTGCCAGGTGGGACGCATGCGTAATGCGTTAAAGTGCGATACTGCATCGTGCAAAACATTGAAGGCCAGCGGCGTCTGTAGCGCATCGCGCATGCTCTGGCGAAATAACAGCATTTTATCCACGCTGTACTGCAGCTGCCTGTCCAGCGAGCTGGCCACGGTTTCCAGGTGGTTGCGCTGGCTGGAGATATACGCCTCTTCGAGGACCACCACTTCACGCCAGGTCAGGAGGGTTGAAAACACCAGAACAGTGATAAAACAGAGGTTAACAATCAAACCCGGATTGCTACGCTTATGCAGCCATTGCAGAAAAGATCGTCTTACAACAAAGGTATCGCGCTGCACACACACTCCCTGATTACTGCCTTACACCCGGTACTTCAGTTAAAAACGCCCGGCTAAGCCGGGCGTTATGTGATTAAGCCTGATCGTGCTTGCGCTGGCCGTCACCCGGCTGAAGCTCATCTTCACGAAAGGCTTCCTGCTTAATGCTGTAGCCATCATGCCACCGACATTCCACCATTCCGCTGGAATACCCGGTGACAATCATGCGCGGGCCGCCCTTCTTAGGCTTAACTTCATCACTGACCAAAAAGACCATACCTGCCTCCTGTATCAGGGTGAAACTGTTTCAATTTAGACGAGGAATGGTCTTTTTGCACCCTGCGACGGGTAACAATTAGTGCGCCGTACCGCGCATTTTTTCGATCAGTTTCACCGCCGCCACCACGATAGCGCCAACGATAAAGCCCAGCACCAGATTAAGCAGCGTGGGCAGAATCGCTGCCACCACACTCCCCTGCGCCGAGGCGAAATGTTCGATGGCATGGTGCAGCGGCGCAATGCCGTGGACCACAATGCCGCCGCCCACGAGGAACATCGCCAGGGTCCCCACCACGGACAAGCTCTTCATCAGCCACGGCGCCAGCGTCAGTAAGCCTTTGCCGATGCCTTTAGCCACCGCGCTGGATTTCTCCTCCAGCCAGTAGCCGATATCATCCAGCTTCACGATCAGCCCGACCAGGCCGTAAACGCCCACCGTGACCAGAATGGCGATCCCGGAGAGGATCAACACCTGATTCAGCAGCGGCGCATCGGAGACGATGCCCAGCGTAATGGCGACAATTTCAGCCGACAGAATAAAGTCGGTGCGAATGGCACCTTTGATTTTATCGCGCTCGAAAACTTTCGGATCCTGCGCGGCAAGCGCTTCAAGGCGCTGCTGGCGCGCCTCCGGGGTATCCTTCTGCTTGCGAGAGCTCAAAGAGTGCAGGACCTTCTCCACGCCTTCGAAGCACAAGAATGCCCCACCAATCATCAGCAGCGGCGTGATGGCCCAGGGGATGAATGCGCTGATCAGCAGCGCCAGCGGCACCAGAATCACTTTGTTCAGAAACGAGCCTTTTGCCACGCCCCACACCACCGGCAGCTCACGGTTAGCCCGTACCCCGCTCACCTGTTGGGCGTTAAGCGAGAGATCGTCCCCCAGCACCCCTGCGGTTTTCTTCGCCGCCAGTTTCCCCATCACGGAAATATCATCCAGTAAGGTGGCAATATCATCCAGCAATGTTAATAAGCTACTTCCTGCCAAAATGGTGATCCTTCTTTTTTTGGTAATTAAGTGAATAGTATGGAGCAAAAGCGCAATCGCGGAAACAGGCAGCTTTCGTCAACAAAAAATTCACATCAACTACACAATTAAAGGGCTCGCCAGCGCGATAGTTTTCGCGTTTACTATCAGCGACCTTTTTATTTCGTCGTGAGGGATTATGCGTTTCCGGCAACTGCTTCCGCTTATCGGGGCACTTTTTTCGCTGTATATCATCTGGGGTTCAACCTATTTTGTCATTCGCATCGGCGTGGAAAGCTGGCCGCCGCTGATGATGGCGGGCATTCGCTTCCTCTCGGCGGGTGTGCTGCTACTGGCCTTCCTGCTGCTGCGCGGGCATAAGCTTCCACCGTTCCGCCCAATGCTGAACGCCGCCCTGATAGGCCTGCTGCTGCTGGCGGTGGGGAATGGCTTTGTGACCATTGCCGAGCACCAGAACGTACCGTCTGGGATCGCCGCCGTGGTCGTTGCCACCGTACCGCTGTTTACCCTCTGCTTCAGCCGCCTTTTCGGCATCCGCACCCGCAAGCTGGAGTGGCTGGGGATTGGCATCGGCCTTGCCGGCATTATTCTGCTTAACAGCGGCGGTAACCTGAGCGGGAATCCGTGGGGCGCAGTGATTATCCTTATCGGCTCGATGAGCTGGGCGTTTGGTTCCGTATACGGTTCCCGTATCGAACTTCCGACCGGCATGATGGCGGGGGCAATAGAGATGCTTGCGGCTGGGATTGTGCTGCTGCTGGCCTCAGCCCTGACGGGAGAGGAGCTGACTACCCTGCCGCCGTTGTCGGGCTTCCTGGCGGTAGGCTACCTGGCGCTGTTCGGCTCCATCATCGCCATCAACGCCTATATGTTCCTGATCCGTAACGTCTCACCGGCGGTCGCCACCAGCTATGCCTACGTCAACCCGGTCGTGGCCGTGCTGCTCGGCACCGGGCTTGGCGGTGAAACGCTCTCTCCGGTTGAGTGGTTAGCTTTAGGGGTGATTGTTTTTGCCGTCGTGCTGGTGACCTTAGGCAAATATTTGCTGCCGGCAAAGCCCGTGGTTACGCCTTGCGAGGTGGAGAAACCGTAAGCGCGTGGATCCCCTGCGTGTCGATCTGCGCGGCCTGGCCGCCGCCGCAGATCCACTCTTCCAGCCGTTCGCTCAGATCGGCATCGTTCAGCTTTAACCGCCCTCTCAGCGCACATTCCCAGACGATCAGCACTCGCCAGCCCTGCGCGACAAGCGTGGCGAGATCCTGGGCGTCACGCTCAACGTTCTTGCCAATCTTCTCCAGCCAGAAATCGGTGCGCGTCGCCGGGACTTTAAACAGGTAGCAGTCGTGATGATGCCAGAAACAGCCGTGGGTGAAGATAATGCACCGATACGCGTCAATGACGAAATCCGGGCGACCCGCAAGTGCGGGATCCTGCACGCGAAAGTCGAAGCCCGCCTGTGTCAGCAGCCCGGCCAGACGCTTTTCTATCGCGGTGTCACGCGTGCCGATGGCACGCATGTTTTTGCTCCGCGTGGCCTTATCGTGAACGTCCGTCATTGACGGCCTCACCCTGGCGGAGCGCCACCGCCTGTCTGATGCGCGGGGCCAGCAGTTTTGCCACCGCCGCGAACGCGGGCACCACCACCGAGTTACCAAACTGACGGTAAGCCTGAGTGTCCGAAACCGGAATGCGGAAACGGTAGCCCTGTGGCGTTTCAAAGCCCATCAGCCGGGCGCACTCCCGCGGCGTGAGGCGCCGCGGACGGTGACGCTGGTTTTGCGGATCGTCGAAATCTTTCTCGCCCAGCGCTTTATCCCAGCCTCTGTCGATCAGGATTTCAGCGCCGTCTTTGTAGTAGCGAGCAGACAGCGTGCGGGTCACGCTGTGCGGATCGTTTGGGTTCACCATGCCAAACCCAAATCCGTTGCCTTTGGCCTGATGCTTTTTGGCATAGCGGTAGAGGTATTTCCACAGGATTGGGGTAAGGATAAATTTCGCGTCGACCACCGGCTCCAGCAGGTCGGCAATGGTTGGACGACGCTCGGGGTATAAGGAGGGAATATCCCGCAGGGTAAAATCCCCCTTCAGATTGAGATCGCGGCGGAAACCGACGAGCACAATGCGTTCACGATGCTGGGGCAGGAAGTGTTTCCCGTCGATAATTTTCGGGTCATCCGCGCCCATGTCCCCGGAATCAGCCACGTCATAGCCCAGCTCGTCCAGCGTCTGCATGATAATGCGGAAGGTCTTTCCACCGTCATGGCTCTTTAAGTTCTTGACGTTTTCCAGCACGAATATGGCCGGGCGACGGGCGTCAATGATTCGGGCCACATCGAAAAACAGCGTTCCCTGCGTATCGCAGGCAAAACCGTGGGCACGCCCGAGGGCATTCTTTTTGGAGACGCCGGCCAGCGAGAAAGGCTGACACGGGAAGCCCGCCAGCAGCACGTCATGCGCCGGAATCGTCTGGCGAATGTGCTCGGCGGCTTGTTCATCCGTGACGCCGCTTTTATGGCTCAGGGTAACGTCGCGGATATCGGCGTTGAAATGATGTTCATGCGGATCGCAGTACCAGTTCGCTTTATAGGTGCGTACCGCATGTTTGTTCCACTCGCTGGTAAACACGCACTGACCGCCGATAGCTTCAAAGCCGTGCCGGATGCCACCGATGCCGGCAAACAGATCGATAAAGCGGAAGGCATAGTTCGGGTGCGCGGCAGACGGCCGCGGAAGCAGGTCTTGCAGATAACGAAACTCGCTTTCGCTCAGGCGGCGCCCTGCCCGATCGCTGGTCAGCAGTCGCTTAAGGATGGCCGGGCTCCAGTGGCTCTCGCCGTGCGCCACCAGCTGGTTTGCCAGCGTTTTAGCGTCATAAATATCCAGCAGCTGGCGCAGTAATGCCTGCACCGTTGCCGTTGACTTCTCAGCCTGCTCAGGCGCGGGCTCTGTCACTGATCGATTTTCCTGCATTCTTTTAACCGGGCAATAAAGACTGGAAACAGATTACCACAGTTCACTTTCGCAAACTGCGACGGAAGCGGTGTTGAATCTGGCTATCCAGCCCGATGCAGTCGCCCTGTAATTCGGCACTGAGTTTCGCCATAAACTGAATCAGAAAATCGGCGTTGTGCTGCGCGAGCTCGCGCCCGACGTCGGTTTGCATTGTATCAGGCAAGCGCAGCAGCTTGGTCTGAAAATGATCGAGCGCAAACGCCCGGTCATCAAGCGGGCGCGCGTCGGCAAACGGATCGTCCGCGTCAAAAAGCGGTACGCCCAGCGCGCCTGACACGGCAAACACGCGCGCCAGGCCAATCGCCCCCAGCGCCTCCAGACGATCTGCATCCTGGACAATTTTGGCCTCAATCGTGTACGGCGTCAGGCCGGCGCTGAAACTGTGCGCCTCGATGGCGTGCTCCACGGCGGCATAGCGATCGGACGGGAAGTCAGGGAAATCGCGGTGCAGAATGTCCCGCGTTCTGCGCGCAGCCAGACGCGACGACTGGCTGCGTTCAGGATGATTTTTCGGCAGGCTAACGATGTCGTGAAAATAGCAGGCGGTCAGGATCGTCAGCGGGTCGACGTGGTGATGAACCATGATTTTCTGCGCCGTCAGCCAGACGCGACGGAAGTGTGAAATATCGTGCGCGGTGTCGTCGGTCGCGTGATGTTCATCAAGCCAGGATTCAAAGCGCTGCTGCCACTGTATGAGTTCCATAATCCTTTCCTGTTACGAAAATGGGCACTGAATTATAACATAGCTAAATAAAATAAATTAAAAAATAGAACCCCGAAATACTTAATAATAATTACCCGCAATACTTTCAAGCGATTAATTCATTTGAAAAATAAAGAGATTTTTGGAAATATTTTGTAATATTTTCACTGGTTTAATT